>JBEIDF010000181.1:0-7569 GCA_040383605.1 Lewinellaceae bacterium | reverse complement strand
GTCTGGCTCAAAAAGTCCCATTTTCCGCCATACTTTGCGATTTTTTTTGACCATAGCGCTGCTATGGCCTGCAAAAAATCGCTTCGTCTGGCGAAAAATGGATCCTTTTTTGGCTCAGACGCGACCTGCTAACCAGTTACGTAAAATTTATCCTATGGCCAAAGCGCGCACCATTTTCTTTTGCTCCAACTGCGGCGCCTCTTCCCCGAAGTGGCTGGGAAAATGCCCCCATTGCAACGAGTGGAATACGTACCAGGAGGAACTCATCCAAAAAGAGACCGCCGCGGAGGAGAAACGCCGCGCCTGGGCGGGAAGCAAAGCAGAATCTGCCCGTGCTGTTCCGCTGGCGAACATCAAAACCGGCGCCACCCAACGGCTCGATACCACCGACGCCGAACTCAACCGCGTGCTCGGCGGCGGCGTGGTGCCCGGCTCGCTGGTGCTCATCGGCGGCCAACCTGGTATCGGTAAAAGCACCCTGATGCTTCAGGTAGCCCTGCGCGCGCCGGCCCGCGTACTCTACGTCAGCGGGGAAGAAAGCGAAGAGCAAATAAAAATGCGCGCTGACCGCCTGCCCGACGGACGCTCGGAATGCTTTATCCTCACCGAAACCAATACGGGCAAAATTCTTCAGCAAGCGCAAGACCTGCAGCCCCAATTGCTGGTGGTGGACTCTATCCAGACGATGAGCAGTCCGCACCTCGACAGCGCGCCGGGCGGCGTGGCGCAAGTGCGCGAGTGCGCCGCCGAACTGCTCCGGTTCGCTAAAGAAACCAATATTCCCATTTTCCTCATCGGGCATATCAATAAGGAGGGCGATATCGCCGGGCCAAAACTGCTGGAACATATCGTGGACTGCGTCCTGCAATTCGAGGGCGACCGCCACAATACCTACCGCATCCTGCGCACGCTCAAAAACCGCTTTGGCAGCACCGATGAAATGGGCATTTACGAGATGCAGTCGGCCGGCCTGCGGGAAGTCAGCAATCCTTCCGAACTCCTGCTGAGCCAGAAAGACGAAGAGCTCAGCGGCTGCGCTGTGGCGGCAACCATCGAGGGCATGCGGCCGATGCTGATCGAAACCCAAGCCTTGGTGAGCAAATCGGTGTACGGCACCCCCCAGCGCTCCGCCACCGGTTTTGATATGCGCCGCCTGCAAATGCTGCTTGCCGTGCTGGAGAAACGCTGCGGCTATTTTTTCAGTATGAACGATGTGTTTCTCAACCTCGCCGGCGGTATCCGGGTAGAGGATCCCGCCATAGACCTCGCGATTGTCGCCGCGTTGATCTCCTCCCTCCTCGACGTCAATATTCCATCCGATACCTGTTTTTCCGGCGAAATCGGCCTCAGCGGCGAAATTCGCGCCGTTAGCCGGATCGAACAGCGCGTGGCGGAGGCCGCCCGACTGGGCTTCAAAGAGATCTTTATCTCCAAGTATAACGCCAAAGGGGTGGATTTCAGCAAATATCCAATCCGCGTGTACGCGATCGGCAAGGTGGACGAATTGAAGAGCGCGCTGTTTGTGTAGTCCGGCAAACCGGCGTTCACACCCGCACGCCCCCATCGCAACAACGCTCCTGTATATACGCAGTTACTCTACCACAATTCGCCTGATTTCCACGCTGTCGCCCGATTGCAGCCGAATAAAGAACAGCCCCTTGTGCGCGCCCGGATCCAGCCAGACTTCCTGGTAGCCTGCGGGCGCTTCGCCTTGCACGTCCGACAAAGCAAGTCCCCGGGCATCCACGAGCGCCAGGCGGTAAGCGCCGCCTTCCGGGAGATAAAAACGCGCGGAAAAAGCGCCGGAGGAGGGATTAGGGCTTGCCTGGAGCAGAGCCGGTGTGTTTCTCGTTCGACGATCGAAATCCAGTGTTGCGCCGAGCGTTCCGAGCTGGGTCGTATAGACTTCGGCGGCCGTTCGGGCGCTATGCATCGAGAGCACATCCGACAGCCGGCCGGCTTGGAGTGCGGTAAATTCCAACGTGAGTGCCGTTTGTCGCAGGTTTTTTCCAGCGGCAGACAGCAGGGCGCTGTTGTGCCAGGTGGCTGTCAGGAGATGTGCCTCCGGGAAATGCGCAATCCATTTTTCGGGTACGAGCGCCTCCGTCCAGCCCTGCAGCGCCAAATATTCCGGATTGTATTCGAGGGTAAATTGAAAACCGGCGATCCCATCTAAATCCGGTGTAATCAGCGGCACAGTCACGGTTTCGCCGGCATTGAACTGTACATTACCGGTATAAAAAGACACCGCGGGTTGTTCGGCCCGGTCAGCAGGCGCAGAGGCGAGGCTCGGTTCGGCCGATCCATTGACGTCGCCGGTTTTGATCGCGATGAAATCGGGTTGCACCGACATCAGGCTACTCAGGCAGGCGCCGATGGATGTTGGGATGGCGGCAGCCCAGGGGTTTTGCGGATTGTCAAAGGGGGTGTTAGCCGGCAGGAACTGCCAGGTATCGGCATCAGGAAACTGTGCATTTTTTCCAAGAACCACCTGCAGCAGGGCTTCGATATCCGCGTCGGTCAGATCGCCGGAACGATCCACATCGGCGGCGAGCAGATTCAAGGGGGGGCTAAGCGGCATTTGCTCGTACAAATGGGCGGCAATCAACAAGGCGTCGAGCGTATTAATTCCTGCAGCAGCCGGCGCCGGGTGCGTCGGCGTGAAAAGGTAATGGCATCCTGCGGGAATCGAAGCGAACTGGAACACCCCTTCCGCGTTGGCGGTAGCGCTGCTTACTACCTGGTTGTGCTGTGCAAGTTGAATGGACGCGCCCGGTAAGGGCTTGTTTTGCGCGGTCAGAATAGTTCCGCCGACCAGCGAGGCGGGCGCGCAGGAGCCAAAATGGTCATCTACAATCACATACGTTTGGCAGTAGCCGGCGTTTTGCTGCGCGTCCTTTACCCATACCTGAACCTCCTGCTGCCCCAGTTCCGAGCAATCAAAAGAAACCGAGTGGCTGCCGGCAGGAAATACGCCGGCACTTTGCGTCGTCTTTACAATCCCCAGTTGAATCTGATCAACCGGCGTACAATTATCAGTGGTATATAATAGAAAATTGGATTCGTTGAGCGTGACACTGCCGTCTGGACCGATATTGGCGCTGAGGCCGTTCATACAGACAGCCGTTGGCGGGCTGCAGTCTTTCACAACGAACAGGTATTCGCATACCGTTTCATTGCCGCATTTATCTTTTGCGATCCATTTTATCTTGTGGGTTCCGTACGGCAGGCCCTGTCCGGGCTGAAATTTCACTTTTCCGGTCAGCAGATTGCCGCTTACGGTCGTTTCGATGGGCCAGGCGCCGGGCATACTGCTGCCCACGAAAGTCTCCATGCTGCCGTCGCTATTCAGGTCGAGGTACAACAGGTAGCCCAGGAGCATATTGCTGCCCGAGCAGGCGTCGGTGGCTGTAATCTGGAGTTGTACGGCGCCTTCGCAGAGATTGCCGTAGCCGTTATTGTATTGCGCCGGATCGTTTGCGGAGTAATCGCAAAAAGTAACCGGAGAAGCCGGGCAGTCTGTGAACACCGGATTTTCAGCATCCAGTATGTTGATGATCTGACTGTATTCCAGGTAACCGTGGTTAGCCGGTGTGGCGGTTACAGTAGGGCCAATACCGGAGATTGTGGGATTGGGTATCACCGTCGGCGTGTATGCTGGGTCGTAGTCGCACCAATAAAGCAACCGAAAGCGACGTACAATTTTGGTGCATCCGCCGCCGCCGGTACTGGCATACACTTGGTCGTGCACCGAAATACCGATACCGAAGTTACAAAAATTATTTTGGGAAATAACGGGGAAGATTGTATCCGCGGAGACCCCGCATCCGTACACCGTCTGGTCATCGGGAAATTTGACAACGTAATAGGATTGCGCGGCGGTGAATTGGGCCAGCGCGAGAAGGCAAATGACAAAGACCAGGCAACGTTTCATGCATTATTAAATTTGAGGCCAAAATACGGGAAAAATTAAATATATATTTAGATTTTGTAACTGGTTAGCAGGATCGCTGTCTGGCCCAAAAATGGATCCTTTTTTGGCTCAGACGCGACCTGCTAACCAGTTACTAGATTTTATATTAACTGACTATCCGCATATTGTACAGTAGATGCCGATTCGGCATAACAACTTGATAATCAACGGTTATTATGTTTTATTTTGTTTTTAGGTTGGATTTGAGTAGTTTTGGGGCTTAAATATTCAAGAATATGGCAAAAAATACTGACAAGGGCAATACAACAAAGAAAGAACCTCCGACACCAAATAGGGATCAAGCAATAAACCGCAAAATTCTAAGACTCTCAAATTCGTGAGCGAATTTCATTAAAAACAATGAACTAAGACTATACTTACAATCCATGAAATATAAAAATATACGAGAAGAAGAACTTAAAAATAAGGTCGGTGCAGACTGGTTTAAATCATTCGACACGACAGAAATTTTAGGAAACGTAGATTTTACAGTTTTTCCAAAACAGGACAGCATTTTCGGAAGGATACCACTATTATGGGCAGAGGCAAAAACTGGCAATTTTGATATTCCGACAATGTTTGTGCAACTCATTTTGACAATCGGAAAAGAACGGACTTTTGACAAGACTTTACCACCTGCATTTTTGGGTGCATTTGACTTCAAAAAAATTGCTTTTGTTCCTTACATCAGCGTTCAGGACATTTTTAATCTAAACGACTTTAACTGGAACGTAACACCAAGCAACCACGACACAAAAGAATTTAAACTCATTAAGAACAGAATTGAAGCAATACTCAAACAGAATACTTATATCTACGATTATCAGACTGACGAAAAAGACCTAAAGACATTTATTGCGAACAATATCGCTAAAGCAACAGAAGCGAGCAAAATAAAAATTGACAAAAATAATTTCATTCCAATATACTTACGTTGGCTTGACATCGTAAAACCTATAATTGACGTAAACTGGGACGAACTTAAAAAAGCAAGCATTTTAAATAGTGATTTTTACTTGGCTGATTTGTTTGTGGATGATAAGGACACCAATAAAATCGAAGACGACTCCTCAATACGCAATAACTTATTCGTGGTTTTTCAAAATCAAGGCTATAAAATTGCTAAAGAAAACATCAAACAAATGTTTGACGCTGCAATCAATATAAAAAACAAAGAAATCTATCAGCAATTTTGGAAACGATACAAACGCCCACCAATAAAAGAATTTGAAAACTACATCATTGAACGGAGAGATTTAATAGTGCCACAAGACATCAGAGAACGAAAAGGTGCCTTTTTTACACCACGCAAATGGGTAGAACTTTCACAAAAATACCTTGCTGACTATTTGGGCGAAAATTGGCAAGAAGAATATTATATCTGGGACTGTGCTGCTGGAACAGGCAACCTTCTCGTAGGTTTGACCAATAAATACAATATATGGGCAAGCACCTTAGACCAAGCAGACGTAAAAGTTATGCACGACCGTATTCAGCACGGAGCAAACCTTTTAGAAAATCACGTTTTCCAATTCGACTTTTTGAATGATGATTTTTCCAAACTACCACACGGTTTGCAGGATATAATCAATGACGAGGACAAACGTAAGAAACTAATTATTTACATCAATCCACCGTATGCTGAACACGGAAATAGAGCAACTTTTGCAGGAGAAGGAGAACACAAATCTACTGTTGCAAATACAAGCAAAGTTTATGCGAAGTTTAGTAAAACTGTCGGCACGGCAACTCGTGAACTTTTTGCACAATTCTTTTTGCGTGTTCACGAAGAAATTCCAGATTGTCATTTGGCTTCATTCAGTACATTAAAATTTGTGAACTCTCAAAACTTTTTAAAGTTCCGACAATACTTTAAAGGCGAATTTAAAAAGGGATTTATATGCAAAGCAAATACTTTTGATAACGTAAAAGGTAGTTTCCCTATCGGCTTTTTGATTTGGGATTTAAGCATAAAAAACGAAATTAAAAAAGTAGAAACGGATATTGTTAGTGAAAATAGCGAGTTTATCGGATTAAAATCCTTTTATGCTTTTGGCTCAAAAGATTTTATTAGCAGTTGGTTGCGAAAATTTTATGATAAAGAAAATGAAGTAGTTGGTTATTTAATTTTGCCCGGCGTTGATATGCAACAACAAAATGGTGTTTATTTCACATCTCAACCTACTGAAAGTGATATAAAAGCACATAAAACAGCAACAATTACAAATAAGAATTTAGTTGAAATGTCAATTTATTTGTCAATTCGCATTGCAATTGAACCAACTTGGCTGAACAATCGAGATCAATTTTTATATCCAAACGACAACTGGAAAGCAGACAAAGAATTTCAAAATGATTGTTTGGCTTATTCTTTATTTATCGGACAAAACCGAATAACTTCAAAGGACGGTATAAATCATTGGATACCTTTCACCGAAAGCGAAGTCAACGCCAGAGAAAAATTTGAAAGTAATTTTATGTCTCAGTTCATAAACGGCAAATTAAAACCAAACACAACCGCCAACTTATTTGATACGCAAAATCATAGAACAACCCCACTCGAATTTTCCCAAGAAGCAACTGCGGTTTTTAACTCCGCACGCGAACTCTGGAAATACTACCACCAACAACCAAACTGCAACGTAAACGCTTCCCTATACGATATTCGCGAACACTTCCAAGGTAGAAACAACACCGGGAAAATGAACAACAAAAGCAGCGACGAAATCTATACCAAACTAATCGGCGACCTAAGAGATAAACTCAAGTCTCTCACCAGTAAAATCCAACCCAAAATATACCAATACCATTTCCTTAAAAATTGAACTAATAGCCTGAAATCCATATCAATATGGAAAAACTAACAGATGCTCAAATCTTGGCCGCCGATGCTATTCTGGAAATGTGCAATAACAATGGAACCGCTACACCTTTTCATATCCTCGGCAAAAGCAACGCTAATAAGTGGGGCTTAGAAATAGACAAAATCTGTGAAGCCGCCGACTTCCTTTTAGATGCCGGAACAATAAAATTGACATCCGAAAACAAGGAGGTCGGTTATGAGTATATGTTCACAACTATCGGCGAAAAACAATATCAAAAAGGCAAAAGAACTATTGACTACCTGAATGAAGCTATTGAACGAGAAGCCAAACAAACGTAAGCCCCCGACCAACCCCATCTTGCCCTTTCCACCTCCAGGCTTTACCTTTGCGCCCGCGCCTTAGTCTGCCTGTTTTTCAGGCTTAGCCGGCGGCGCCCAGTTTTGTGGCAGGAGTTCTTCGATTCGGTTGACGGGCTGGCGATGGATGCGCGAGAGGACATCCTGGAGCCAAACGTAGGGGTCAATGTGGTGCTGTTTGCAGGCGTTGACGAGCGTGTAGATCATGGCGGTGCGCTGGGCGGCTTCATGGCTTCCTGCAAAGAGGTAGTTTTTCCGGCCCACAGCAATAGGTCGGATAGCGTTTTCCACCAGATTATTGTCAATTTCCAGCCGACCGTCGAGGAGGAAGTGCTCCAGATTTTTCCTGCGTTTAAGGGCGTAGGCGATCGCGCCGCCGATCGGACTTTTCGGTAGTGTTTTTTCCAATTCGATG
>JBEIDF010000180.1:0-7622 GCA_040383605.1 Lewinellaceae bacterium | reverse complement strand
TTTTGGCCCGAAAAAAAATACCAGACGCCATCTACTATTTTTTCAAATGAGCCAACACAAAGTAACGACAACCTGGGCCGGGCAGCTGGCCTTCGACAGCCAAATTGACCGCCATACCGTCCGGATTGACGGCGAGCACACACCCGATACCGACACGGGCCCCGGCCCCAAATCGCTGCTGCTCACCGCGCTGACTGGCTGCAGCGCCATTGATGTGGTGATGATTTTGCAAAAAATGCGCGTGCAATTCGACGCGTTGGCCGTGGAGGCGGAGGCGCCGCTCACGGACGAGCATCCGAAAGTGTACACGGAAATCCGCCTGACGTTCCGGCTGTCCGGCGCGCAAATTCGGGCGGAAAAAGTGCGGCATGCCGTCGAATTGTCGCTCGACAAATACTGCGGTGTGGCTGCCATGCTGCGCAAACACTGCCCGATCCGGTACGAAATTGAAATTTCGGAGCCGGCTGCGCAGTAGCGATCATTATTTCCTGCCGGCTTCATCGGAAATTTCCGAAATTTGCCGCCACAAGGCACAACCCATGGCACGTACCCGACCCAACTATTTATATGCCATTACCAGCGTCGCGCTGGTACTGTTTATCCTCGGCTTTTTCGGGCTGATTGCCTTGCATGCCCGCAGCCTGGTGCAGATATTTAAAGAGCGGGTGGATATCTGGCTGGAGTTGCAGCCCGATATTCCCCAGGAGGAGGTGGCCCGGATCGTCGGCGAAATCCGCCGCCAGCCCTTCGTAAAGCCGGAAAGCGTGCGCTTTATCAGCCGGGAGCAGGCAGCGGCCACGATGCACCGGGAACTGGGCGACGAAAGCCTGCTGGAAGACCTGCCGGGGATGATGCGCGATGTGGTGCAGTTCAACGTGCGCGCCGCGTATTTTCAAAAAGACAGTCTGGCCGGCTGGCGCGCGGAATTGCGGCAGGATCCCGCCGTGGCCGATCTGTACTACGAAGCCGCGAACATCGGCAATATCGGTGCGAACATAGAAAAAATCGGCTGGATAAGCCTCGGCTTGGGATTTTTACTCATCTTTGCCGCCATAACGCTCATACACAATACCATCCGGCTGGCCCTGTACGCCAACCGGTTTATCATCAAAAACCAGGAACTGGTGGGCGCCACCTGGGGCTTCATCACCCGGCCCTACCTGCGCCGCAGCCTCCTGAACGGCGTCCTCAGCGCCGTGCTGGCGATTGCCGCCCTGATCGCCCTGCTCTGGTGGGCGCGGCAAGCCGTCCCGGAATTGAAAGACCTCGAAGACCTGAACGGTATGCTCATGATTTTTACCGGACTGGCCTTCCTCGGGGTGCTGATTTCAGGCCTCAGTACCTGGTTCGTAGTGCATAAATTTCTGAAACTCCGCATAGACGACCTGTATTAACGCGCTTTTTTGTACGCAAACGAATAGAAAATAATATGGCAAAACAACCCACTCGCCGCCCGGCTGCGCCGGCGCCGGCCGCCAAAAAGCCCGCGCCGGCGCAACCTGCCCGGCGTTCGGAAACCAAACGCAGCTGGAGTTTTGGCGCGGGCGACCGCGAGCTGATCTACGGCCGCCAGAATTTCCTGATTTTCGGCGTCGGTCTGGCGCTGGTATTTGCCGGACTCTTCCTCATGAGCGGCGGCCACATGCCCAATCCGGACACCTGGGATCCCGGCATTATCTACAGCTTCCGCCGGATTACCCTGGCGCCCATGCTGATGCTGGCCGGTTTTGTTGCGGTGATTGTCGGCATATTCAAAAGTACGGGCGCCGACAGTCCTGAAGAAGAAGACGTGGCCGAAAGCGTATGAGCATCCTTCAGGCGGTCATTTTGGCAATCATCGAGGGGGTTACCGAGTTTTTGCCGGTTTCATCCACGGGCCACATCATGATCGGCTCGGCGGCGATGGGCATTGCTTCGGATCCATTCGTCAAGGTGTTTACCGTGGCGATTCAATTTGGCGCCATCCTCTCGGTGGTGGTCTTGTATTGGCGTCGTTTTTTTCAAAGCCTCGATTTTTACCGCAAACTGCTCATCGGCTTCCTGCCGGCGGTTTTTTTCGGCCTCCTCCTAAAAGGTTTAGTGGACGCCCTGCTGGAAAACATGCTCGTCGTCGCGCTGGCGCTGATCGCCGGCGGCCTGCTGTTTCTGCTGCTCGACGATTATTTCGCCCGGAATGCCTCGCGGGAGACCACCCAGGCGGACATCACCCCCGCCAAGGCCCTGCGCATCGGGATGTTTCAGGTCATCGCCATGATTCCCGGGGTCAGCCGCTCCGCCGCCACCATTCTGGGCGGACTTACCCAGGGCCTGTCGCCCACCACCGCGGCGGAATTTTCCTTTTTTCTCGCCGTCCCCACCATGTTCGCCGCCACCTGCAAGTCCATCTGGGATTTCGCCGAGGCCGGCCCCATCGGTTTCAGCCCCGAACAATGGACCCTGCTGGCCGTCGGCAACGCCGTCGCCTTCCTCGTCGCCCTGATCGCCATCCGGGGCTTCATCCGCTTCCTGACCACCCACGGCTTCAAAGTATTCGGCTACTACCGGATCGTGGCGGGCGCGGTGATCTTGATTTTGTATTTTGCAGGGTGGTTTGACAGCGTGGAAATGATTTGATTGGGGGGATTTTTCTGGAAATACACTAACAGGTATATAGTCGTCAATAATTGGGCAGACGCGCGTAAGACGCGATGCATCGCGTCTCTACACCCTACAACCGGGTATCCGCCATCGCCCCGAAAACGAAAATAATAATGTCATTTCCGGGACAAAATCGTCTTCCCTAATTTTTGTTAGGGTCGGCGCCGTCCAAATGCAATGCAAGGTCGCTTCTCCCAAAAAACAAAAAACCGTAATTTTGCCCCATGAAACAACTCATCGAATGTGTCCCCAATTTTTCCGAGGGACGAGACCCCGCCGTCATCCAACAAATCACCGACGCCATCCAAGCGGTAGAAGGCATTAAACTGCTCGACGTGGATCCCGGTAAGGCCACGCACCGCACGGTCGTCACGTTCGTGGGCGAACCGAAGGCCGTCACGGAAGCCGCTTTCCGCGGCATCCAAAAAGCCGCCGAACTGATTGATATGCGCCGGCACCAGGGCGAACACCCGCGCATGGGCGCAACAGACGTCTGCCCGCTGATCCCCATCGCCGGTATCAGCATGGAAGAAACGGTCGCCTGGGCACGCCAACTCGGCGAACGCGTGGGCCGCGAACTGGGCATCCCCGTGTATCTCTATGAGGCCGCCGCAAGCCGGCCGGAACGCAAAAACCTGGCGACAATCCGCGCAGGGGAATATGAAGGCCTGCCGGATAAACTAAAGGACCCGGCGTGGACGCCCGATTTCGGCCCCGCCGCCTTTAATCCGCAAAGCGGCGCTACGGTGATCGGCGCGCGGGATTTTCTGATCGCGTACAATGTCAATTTGAATACAACCTCCGTGCGCCGCGCCAATTCCGTGGCCCTCGACGTCCGCGAAAAAGGCCGGCTGCTCCGCGAAGGCGACCCGATTACGGGCAAAATCGTGACGGACGAACAGGGCCAGCCGGTGCGCCAACCCGGCCTGCTCCAGGGCGTGAAAGCCATCGGCTGGTATATCGAAGAGTACGGCATCGCACAGATTTCGATGAATCTGACGGATATCAGCGCCACGCCGCTCCACGAAGCCTTCGAAGCCTGCTGCCGAAGCGCCGAAAGCAGGGGCATGCGCGTCACCGGCAGCGAACTGGTGGGCCTGGTACCGCTGTCCGCAATGCTCGAGGCCGGCAGGTATTTCCTGCGCAAACAACAGCGCAGCGCCGGTGTCAGCGACGCCGAATTGATCAAAATCGCCGTGAAATCTATGGGGCTGGACGACCTGGCGCCCTTCGACCCCAACCGCAAAATTATCGAGTACAATATCGCGCAGGACGACCCGCGGCGCCACAAACAACTGATCCGCCAAACGCTCGCCGCGTTCGCCGATGAAACGGCCTCGGAAAGTCCCGCCCCCGGCGGCGGCTCCGTCAGCGCCTACGTGGGCGCGCTCGCCGCCGCGCTCGCCACCATGGTCGCCAACCTGAGCGCGCACAAACGCGGCTGGGACGACCGCTGGGCCTTCTTTAGCCAGGCCGCGGAAGAGGGCCAGCAGATCAAAAATGCGCTGCTCCGCGCCGTGGATGAGGATACGGACGCCTTCGCGGCCATTATGGCGGCGCTCGGTATGCCGAAAGGTTCGGATGCCGAAAAAGCGGCCCGCGCAAAGGCCGTGCAAGCCGCTACCCTGCACGCCATGGAAGTCCCGAAATCCGTCATGCACCGCGCGCTGGAGGCCTTCCCGCTGATCCGCAAAATGGTCGAACACGGCAATCCCAACAGCATCACCGACGCCGGCGTGGGCGCGCTCTGCGCCCGGGCAGCCGTCGTCGGCGCCGCACTCAACGTGAAAGTCAATGCCACCGGCCTGGATGATCAGCCGCTCGCCCGGCAATTCCTAGCCGATGCCGACGCTTGTATCCTCCGGGCAGAAGCGGAAGAACAGGACATTATCCGGACGGTGAAAGAAAAAATGGGGGTGTAACTCCAAAATCCCCACCCCCATGAACTGGCCGACCGCCCGCACCGCTTTTCACCACTACCTGCTCCTGGAACGCGCCATGAGCGAACACACCCTGGAGGCGTACGGGCACGACGTCGAAATGTTCGTGCAGTATCTGGAACTGGAAGGCCTGGATCTGCAGCCGCTGCAGGTGCGCCAAGCCGACTTGGAGCGCTTTATCCACCGGATCAACGACCTGGGCCTGTCGGCGGCATCGCAGGCCCGAATCCTGTCCGGACTGCGGGCCTTCTATAAGTTCCTGCTGGTGGAAGACCTGCTGGACGAAGACCCCACGGAACTGCTCGAAGGGCCGCGCCTGCGCCGGAAAATACCCGAGGTGCTCTCCGTCCGCGAAGTCCAACTGCTGTTCGACCAAATAGACCTCAGCGACCCGCTCGGCCAACGCAACCGGGCCATGCTGGAAACGCTCTACGCCTGCGGCCTGCGCGTGAGCGAACTGGTAGCGCTGCGCCTCTCCAACCTTTTTCTCGATATCGGGTTTATTAAAGTGCTGGGAAAAAACAACAAAGAACGCCTGACGCCCATCGGCGAGGAAGCCATCAAACAGATTCGACTCTACGTGGAGCATGTGCGCAACACACACCAAAAAATCGCAAGCGGCGCAGAAAATTTCGTCTTCCTCAATCGAAACGGCCGCCCGATGACGCGGGTTATGGTTTTTTATATCATCAAAGACCTCGCAGCCAAAGCCGGCATCGCCAAAAATATTAGCCCGCATACCTTCCGCCATACCTTCGCCACACACCTGGTGGAGGGCGGCGCCGACCTCAAGGCGGTGCAGGATATGCTCGGACACGAAAGCATCACCACCACGGAGATTTATACCCACCTGGACGCAGAATACCTCAAAGAAACAATCAACACGTTCCATCCAAGGGCAAAAAGAAACTTTTTAGCATGAACTACTGGCTCGTCAAGTCCGAACCTTTTGTCTATAGCTTCGACCAATTGCTGCTCGACGGACAAACCCGCTGGGACGGCGTGCGCAATTACCAGGCGCGCAACAACCTGCGGGCTATGAAAAAAGGCGATTATTGCCTGTTTTACCACTCCAACGAGGGCCTCGCCGTGGTGGGCGTCGCCACGGTCGTCCGGGAATTTTATCCCGATCCAACGGCGGAGCAGGGCGACTGGTCGGCGGTGGATCTCGCGCCCCTGAAGGCTTTCACCCGGCCGGCGCCGCTCGCGGAAATCAAAGCGCATCCGGCGTTGCAGCAGATCGGATTGGTGCGAAACGGCCGTTTGTCGGTAATGCCCCTTACGTTCGACGAATTTTCCGCGCTGCTGACGCTGGGAGAAACGCATATTTGAGGGGTTTTTGAAAAATCTACAGACGCGTCATGATTGTATTTTCAAATCGAAATAATTCCCCGCTGGGCGGACTGGGTTGCCTGGTTTTTGGCATTCTGGGCCTGGTCGCGCTTTTTTATATCCTGCGCGGCCTGTATTTCCTGCTCTGGTGGGCTGCGCCGGTATTGTTTGCGCTGGCGCTGATCCTGAACTGGCGATTGGTGGCAGAAACAGGCAAATCGTTCATCCGGCTGCTTCAGCGCCGCCCCCTCAGCGGGATCCTCCTGGCGCTGATTTCCATTTTTGCCTTTCCGCTGCTGGCGCTGTACTTATTTCTGGCGGCCGTGGGCGGCCGCCGCATGGCGCAGGCGACTGGCGGGTTTGGCGCGCCTTTTGACGCCGGAGGCCGCCGCGCGCAGCAGCAACCGGAAGACGATTTCGTGGACTTTGAAGAGATCGAAAGCACGCCGAAAAAAACAAGCACGCCGGACGGACAAAAGGACGCGCCGCCTAAACGCAATACGTACGACGATTTATTGGAGTAAACCGGCCGTTTTACCGGTTTCCGCAGCGTTCGCGCAGCGCCTGCGCAAGCGCGGGGTCTGCCATCAGCTGCCGGTAGGTGTTGCGGTTGCAAGCCGGGTTTTGTTCCGGCGATTCCTGCTGGAAGAGGATATGGGCCAGATACGGCCACCCCTTTTCTTTCAGCACCGTCTCGGTCAGGCAGCGGATACCCGCCGGTCGCTCCGCCGGATGGGCCGCCTGAGCCGCTTCGCCGGCCCGCTGCTGGTAGGCGGCGATGGTGCCGGGCGCCGGCTCGTCAAAATTCACGAAAAACAAATCGGGAGATTCCGGCAGGTAGCGCACCGCGAAGGTATCGCGGTCCACCAGGGGAAACCCGTTGGGCAACAGAATCCGGCCAGTATCCGGCGCAGGAAAATCCCCCCGGATCATCGCCCCGGCAGCGGTGCTAAACAGGCAATATACCCGGCGGCCGGAGTATTCGAGCCCGGTAGTCAGGACGGCTTGTGCGGTCAAGCCCTCGGACAAGAGCCGATCGCGCTCGTCAGACGTTGATTTTTGAATCAGTATTTGTCCGGCTTGCCGTTTGGCGCCCTGCTCCCGACCGTAGTACAGCAATCCGCCCGATACCAACCCCAACACCACCATAAATACGGCAACATAGAGCAATACCTGGCGGCGTTCGACCCGTTGCGCCTGTTTGCGCGCGCGGTTTAGCGGCGTGTCCGATTTTTTGTTGATCACCAATTCGTATGAAAAACCCTGTTTTTCCTTAAAAATCCGAAGCTCGCAAAGCTCTTCCTCCAGGAAAAACGTATAAGTTTTCGATTCCAACACCGAGAAATCTATCTTGATGACGCGCATTTCGCAATGGATCAGCACGTGACCGGATTGGTCGCCGTGGTAAAGCCCGACTCGATGCGGTCGGTCTTGGTAGTCCAACAGAACCCAGTTGATCTGTGCCATGGTGCGCGCAGTGGGGGTTTTACCTGACGGAAACCCCAAAGCCATTTTTACAAAACGCAGTATCGGCGCGCTTGTTGTTTGGATCCGTGTCTAAGAGCGTGTCTAAAATTATATTCTCTGCTAATATGAAAAAGATTTTTTAGCCAGACAAGGCGCTTTTTGCAGGCGTAATGGGACTAATTACGGCGAAAAAAAGGAACGAAGGTTGGCTGAAAAAGACTTTCATATTAGCGAGAAATATAATTT
>JBEIDF010000179.1:0-7655 GCA_040383605.1 Lewinellaceae bacterium | reverse complement strand
ATAAAAATAACCTCCGCAACCAAATCGCAGGACAGGAACAACTCCTGCTGGATCCAGACGCGCGCCAACAAATCCTGGATCAAATCGAAAACCAGGAACAACTGCTGAACGCGGATAAACTCCGGCTCCACGCGGAACAGGCGCAACAAGCAGCGCTCGAAAAGCAGTTTCAGGAACATAAAATTCGATTCGAAGCCGAAACGCAAAAACTAAACCGCCACAATGATGTCCGACGCCTGCTCGCGCAACTAACCGAACGATCGAAGGGCTTTTCCGACCAACAACTTCAACTACGGAATAATCTGGAACGCCAGGAGGCAAGACAGGTCGCCCTTGAAAAAGAAGGCGCCGATTTTGTTCCATTTGAAAACAATCAAAAAGCCCTGCGCCTGCTGGAAGATGATCGCCAAAAGTTCATCAATTTCGAGGCGATATCCGGTAAAATCAAAACGCTCCAGGAACCGATACAAAAAAGCCGGGAACACCTGCGTAATCTGGAGGAACAAATCCAAAAACTGCCCGCCCTGGAACAGGCGCTCGCCGAGCGCCGGCAAGAGCGAGATCGCCTGGCGAAAGAACGGGAAGCCAAAGTGCAACAACTGCAGGAACTCAATAACGCAATCTCTACCCTCGAGGAGCGCATCCGGGATCGGCGTGCGAAAATCACGGCGCTGCAAACCATCGGCGAAGACGGCGCCTGCCCCACTTGTTTTCAACCCCTCCGATCGGCATATTACGAGGTGTTGCGCCAACTGGAAGCAGAAGTCAGTACAATCCAGGAACAGGAAACAGCACATTTGCTCCAACAAAAAGCGTCGGTAATCGCAGAAGGCATAGAAATTAAAACCCAACTCGACAACGCACAGGAACAATTCCAGCACCTGCAATCCGAACAGGTCCGCCTGCAGGAACAGCAACGACAGCACAAAACGGAGGCCGGCAATCTCAACCAACTCGAATCCAATTTATTAAGCCAGGAAACACTTTTGAAAAAAATCGGCAATTTCCATTTTGACCAGGCACAGTATGATCGGCTTCGAGCCGAGGTATCAGCGACCGAACCTAGGTACCGGAAGTACCTGGAGGAGAAAAATTTTATCGCTCGCGAACTCCCCCAAACACGGGCAAACCTGCAAAAAATAGAACAGGGAATCCGGGATACAACAGCATCCCTGCAAGCCGCCACCGCCGAACTCCAACAAACCGGCTTCGACGAACCGACCTACCAGCAAGTCAAAACCGTCTTCACCAGCTTCGATGAACACCTGAAAAAACAAAACGCCGCCGTGCAGGAACTCCTCAAAGCCACCTTTGAACGCGAAAATCTGATCAACAACCTGCGCGAAAAAATCCTGCAACACGAACAGGTACAGGAACGCATAACTGCCCGGCAGAAAGACATCGAACTGCTGGAAAAACTCTCCGAACTCCTGAAACAGTTCAAAACAGAGATCCTGGAGCGCGTCAGCCCAACCATTTCCAAAGAGGCGGGCGCATTATTCAGCCGGATCACGCTCGGCAAATATGAAAGTATCCTGGTGGACGACAATTTCGATTTTTTCATTGCCGACGGGGGCGTCTTTTACCCGCTGGAACGCTTCAGCGGCGGCGAAATTGACCTGGCGAATTTTTGCCTTCGCATCGCCATCACCAAAGCGATTATGGATCTCGGTGGCGCCGGCCAAGCGCTTGAATTTCTGGCTTTCGATGAAATTTTCGGAAGCCAGGACGAGGAGCGCCGCCTCGAAATGATGCTCGCACTAAATCTCCTGCAGGAACAATTCCGGCAGATTTATATCATCTCCCATATCGAATCGCAAAAAGACTATTTTCCGAATATCCTGGAGATTAAACTGGAACCAACAGGTAGCGCAGCGCGCTGGCTCGGGAAAGAATGAAGCAATTTCGGATTGGGGATTTCGGATTGCGGATTGAACCCGCCATCGAATAAATCCCCAATCCGAAATCCCAAATCCGCAATCCCAAATCCCCAACCGCTTGTTTGTTTTATTTTTTTATCAATTTCCTGACTGTCGCTTCTCCATTTTCCGATTGCAGGCGCAGCAGCCACAGGCCGGCGGGTAGGTCGGCGATGTGCAGGGTAAGTACCCGTTCATATACGTCTGCTTGGAACGCGCTGAAATTTCGCCCGCTCAGATCGGTAATTTGACAATACAGGCTTCTGGCAGGCGCATCTGGGAAAATCAGTTGCACCCGATCCGTGGCCGGATTGGGCGCCAGGACAAGCCCGTTTGCCCAGCGGGGTTCCTGCACGCCGATAATATCGTCCAAGTATATGGAATCGCGAACGAAAGCGCAGCCGTTGGCGTCGGTAATGGATACCTTGTAATATCCCTTTTTCAGTCCTGTCGGATCTTCGCTGGTGCTGACCGGCGCGCCGGACTTTGTCCAGACAAATCCGTATGGCGGCGTGCCGCCGCTGACGCTAATCTGAATAGCGCCGATCCCGGCGCCGCCTGCATCCTTTGCAATGGAGTCCACGAATACAAAAATCGGATCCGGCTGCGAAACTAGGAAAGTGCGTACAGTTTGACACCCATCGGCATCGGTGATCGTGATCGTAGCAGGCCCGGCGCAGATACCACTCACCGAGGGCGTAGTTTGGCCGGTATTCCAGAGGAAACTCAGGGGCGTATTTCCACCGCTGACGGTTAGGTTCACCGCGCCATCGCAGGCGCCGAAACAGGTAACGGGCTGAATGCCGGGCGTAAGCACCGGCGCACCCGATACGGTGATGGTGAAAGCGCAAGTATTTTGGTTTGTAGAGGCGTCCGTGGCTTGGAATACCTGCACGGTAGTGCCCACAGGGAAAATAGAGCCAGAGGCCAACCCGCTGATTAACGCCAGATTGGTCGGCGCTGCAGAACAGTTATCGGTAAAGGTTGGCAAATTGAAGGTAACAACATTGTCGCAAATACCCACCACCATGCTGGGCGGACAGGTGAGTGTGGGCGGCCTGTTGTCTGCAATCACCACTTGCACCGTTTTACTCGTTGTGTTGCCGTCGGCGTCGGCAACCGACACCGTGACCGTTTGCGTGCCGATCTGGCTGCAATTGAACGTAGCGGGCGACACCATCCAGGAGGTGATGCCGCAATTATCCGAACTTCCATTGTTAAATATCAGCGGATCTACGACTACCTGGCCGTTTGCATCCAGAAATGCCGCAGCGGTCTGCAATTGGAGCGTCGGAGCCTCATCATCCACGGCGGCAACCGTGAGGGAAAATACCGTTTTACAATCCGCCCCGTCAGTAATGGTATAGCCATATACGCCCGGACACAAATCCGTCAGGCTGACCTCGGTCGAGCCGTTGCTCCATTCTATGCTATAGGGCTGCGCGTCTCCGGAAATATTCAGATTAACCTGGCCGTCGCAGTCGTTGGCACAGGCAGCGGGCGCCACTGTTTCCACAATAGACGGCAGGCCCAGCACCGTGAAGGCAAAATTACAAACGCCCACGTTGCCGGCGTCGTCCGTGTACGTGTACGTTTGCAATGTCGTGCCGATAGGGAAAAGTGTGCCGGAGGGCAGGCCGCCGGCGCGGACGATCAGATTCTGATCAACCGGACAGTTGTCTGTCACGGTCGGTGCGGGATACGTAATAAAGGCGTCGCAGAGGCCAACTGTTAGATTGGCCGGGCAATTCAGAATCGGGAACGCATTGTCCACGATCACCAGATCAGCGGGTTTGATCGTCACGTTGCCGTTGAGGTCTGTCGCGATGATATTGACCACATGCACGCCAACGTCCCCGCATCCAAAAGTGGCAGGTTCTACCACCATGCTGGCGATTTCGCAATCTATATCCAAGGCGGCTACGACAAAATTATCCGGCTGAAGATGTACCTCGCCGTTTTCATCCAGCGAGATTAAGAAATCGGTGACGAATACCACCGGAGGCAGGGTATCAGTAGCCGATATGGACCCGCTCAAAATTTGCGAGCAGCCCCGGCCGTCCGAAACCGTTACTGTATAATTTCCAACGGCCAGATTTTCCGCGACGGACTGGCTGCTGCCATTGGACCAGGTATAACTGTAAGGTTGCGTTCCGCCGGAAGCAGCGGCGGCCAACAAGCCTTCGGAGTCGTCGGCGCACACTACATTTTCTTTCGCCACAATATTGGCGATGAGCGGGAGGGGCGTGGAAATGGTGACCGTACGGACGATTGAGCAGCTGTTTGCGTCCGTGATCGTCACACTGTATATTCCTGCCGGGAGGTTCTGGACGGTGTTTTGAGCGCCGCCGTTCGACCAGTTATAGGTGACCGGCGCCGCTGCATTCACGACGGAAAGGGTTGCCGAGCCATTATTGGCGCCGGCACAGGTAAGATCAGATACGGCGACCGTTGCGCTCAGGAAACAGTTCGAAGCGTTCACCGTAACGGATTCCACCACGGTGCAGCCATTGGCGTCGGTGATCGTTACCGTGTAGGCGCCCGGCGCTAGATTGGTAATAGTTTGCTGCATCGAGTTATTACTCCAGGCAAAATCGTAGGGCCCGACGCCGCCGGTCGGCACAGCAGTAGCCGTTCCATCATTTTGGCCGCCAAACGTCTCCGCAGTAGAAGACACGTTTGCCTCCAATCGGTCCGGTTGGGTGATGGTAACAAACGCGGTAGCGGCACAGCCCTCGCTGTCAATGGCAAGTACGGTGTAAACCCCAGCCACCAACCCGGTGACGGTGGTAGATTGCGCGCCGTTTGACCATCCGAATTGAAAAGAACCGGTTCCACCGGAGGCAGAAGCAATTGCCACGCCGCCGCCAGAGCCAAAACAGGCAACATTTTGCAGATTTTGCGCGCTGACAGTCACCGGATCGCGCAGCACGATCAGAACCGTATCCTTTGCCGAACAACCGGTAGTTTCGTTTAGGACGGTTAGAATGTACAATCCGGGTTGATCCACGCGGGGCGACAGCGAGGTTTGGCCGCTGATAATATTGCCATTGGGGGTTGTCCACAGGTAGGCGATACCGCTGCCCAGGGAAGAACCGCTGCCGTTTAATTTTAAAATCGCCACATTGCAGTTTAGGAAATCATCCGTGCCGGCGTTGGCTGTGGGCAGGTCGGCATTGAGGGTAACCGCGCCTGTTGCTGTTGCGCTGCAGCCATTCACCCCATTTTGGACGGTAACTGTATAATTTCCAATTTGACTCACTTGTACCGAGGGGCCGGATCCCGTGAATCCGTTCGGGCCGCTCCAGGTAAAGCTGAGTTGGTCGCCTGTGGCGGAAGCAACTAACTCCGCGGTGTTGGACGTACAGGTCAGGGTATCATTATTTACGCTGAGCACCGGGGTGACTGTATCCGCCTGCACCGTAGCGGCGGCAGACGCTGTGCAGCCGTTTGGCAAAACGGCGAGCAGCGTATATTCTCCGGGAGTCTGAACAACCGGTTGCAGTACATTCGAACTGAAATTATTGGGGCCGCTCCAGCTAAATTGCGCATTGACGGGCTGAACGACTCCGTTCAGGGTCAGGCTCGTGACGGCACAAGTCAGCGTGCCGCCCGTGGCCGCTGCCGTAGGCGCAGTCTGATCTGCCGTCACAACCACTTCGTCTGCGGCCTGACAGCCTCCCGCCGGGTTAAACACTTCGAGCGTGTAAACGCCGGGCGCATCTACCACGGGCGTCAGGGTATTGGCGCCACTGACAATATTTCCGTTGGCGGTCGTCCAGGTATAGGTCAATCCTGGAGAAGAAGCGGAGCCGTCGAGCGCCACAGCGGGATTTGTACAGGTCAGTATGGTATCCGGGCCGGCATCGGCGATGAGAAACGTTGGGTCTGCCGTTACCAGCAGATTTCCGCTTGTAACACAGCCGTTCACGGTGTTGGTTGCCGACACGGCGTACAGTCCGGGCACAGAAATCAGCACGCGCCTGGCGATGGTGTCATAGCCGGCCGGACCAGTCCAGCGGTAAATGAAGGGCGCTTGGTTGTACAGGGTATCGCTGTTGACGGTTACCAACAGCACAGGTTGTTGGCAGCTGAGTTGATTGGGCCCGGCTGGCAGAATCAGGGGCGGGGCCGTTGTGTCTATGCCCAGGGTCAGGATGGCCCTGCCGGTGCAGCCGGTTAGCGTGTCGGTGACCGAGATAGTGTAATTGCCGGGTACCGTTACCAGAGGTCTTTTATCCGTCGAGCTGAATCCGTTGGGGCCTGTCCAGCCATCGAAACGGCGATTCAGGGTATCGAACTGTGCGGTGAGTTGTATGGTATCGGCGGCGCAGGAAAAAAACGAGGGTTGCACGGAAATTGCCGGCGCAGGACTGCCGCTCGTGATGAGCAGCGTATCCGAGGCGAAGCACCCGGTCGTGTTGTTGATACCCGTGAAGACATACAGGCCCGTCCGGGTAGCGGTCGGGCTAAAATTCGACGTAGTATCCCGTTCCTGGCCTTGCACGAGAAATTTACCGCCGTTAAAGGCGCGCCAGAAGCCGGAGACCGGGTTTCCGCCGGCGTTTACCGTGCCGTTCAGCGTGCCGCCATCGTTAGAACAAAGCCAATTTTGGTCTGGCCCGGCGTTCACGATAGGCGGTATGGAATCGAACCCGACCTGGACGTCCGTCTGGCGGGTGCAGCCGTTGGCGGCGAGCGTATAGGTGAGCCGGTAATTACCCGTTGCGTTGACGGTGACTTGGAAAGAGTCCGGCGAGGATATAATATTCCCGCCGCTGCTTGCCGTCCAAAACGGCAGATACAACGGACTTGGATTTTGCGGCGTGATCGTCACGGCGGACACGCCGCAGCTCAGCGAGGGGATTGGGCCAAATTGCGGTACAGGCGGCCGGAAAGCGCTGGCGTCAAATTGTCCGGCGCCAGTGCAACCGTTTGCATCGGTTACCGTAACAGAATACGTACCGGAATACGCTACCGGGATATCGTCAATCGCGGCATTTGCAGAACCGTTGCTCCATTCGTACTGATAAGGCGGGGTTCCACCCAGGGCTTTTGCCCGGATATACCCTTTTTGGTTGATACAATCCGGGCGGACCAGGGAATCTGCCTGCACTTGAATAGGCGCTGAAGGTTGGGTAATTTGCACATTAACGATTTCAGTATCGCCGCCGGAGTCGGTAACGGTACAGGAATAGGTTCCGGGCGTCAAATTTACCAGCGAGGCGCTTGTTTCGCCGGTATTCCACTCAAAAAAGTAAGGCGGCGTGCCTTGTTCGGCAACCAGGAAAATAGCGCCGTCGGCGCCGCCGAAACAGCTGACATCCAGTTTAAGGTCAATGTTTACTTGGAGTGTTTGGGAAAAGAGCGCAATCGGTGTCAGGATGGCACTAAAAAAACACAATACACCGGTAAAGGAGCTTCTAAAAAGAACCATAGATGCGGATTTATAAATTTTGCAGATTCGATTTTGCAGAATCGTGTCAAAATGAAGGCGCTTTGTTTCGGCTATCTGGTTTAAAAACGCAAAAATAGGCAAATCCTTTGGTTTTGTGGCTGGTAAGTTTGGCTTTAGAGTGTGTCTAAAATTATATTCTCTGCTAATATGAAAAGGATTTTTTAGCCAGACAAGGCGCTTTTTGCAGTCGTAATGGGACTAATTACGGCGAAAAAAAGGAACGAAGTATGGCTGAAAAAGACTTTCATATTAGCGAGAAATATAATTTTAGACATGCT
>JBEIDF010000178.1:0-7724 GCA_040383605.1 Lewinellaceae bacterium | reverse complement strand
GGCTTCAATATTCTTTGTCCGGCTGGAGAACTGCACACCAATGGCACTTACGGGCTTGCCGTGCTCCCAAGTGCTGCGATAATAGCGTTTTTGTCGGATCTGCGATAAGGCTTCCTGGGGGCTTTTATCGAGTTTGAATTCTAGGATATAGACGCGGGTATCTGTTTCTACCATGCTGTCGGCACGGCCCTCGGAGGTGCATACCTCGCTGTGAACGAGCTATTGATTATCTCACGAGCACCTCGGCCCAATACGCCTTCATCGTGTTTTTCACCTCCAGGTTGGGGTAGTCGAGCGTATATAATCCATACGCGTTGCGGGAATGGATCGTCAGATAACCCATTTGATAGAGCAGGCCGGGTACATAAATACGTTCAAGTTCCAGACTGTCAAAATCCAGTTGGCTTTGATCCTCGGCGCGTAGGTCTGTCACCCCCTGCTCTTTGAGCAAATTGATCAAAAAAGTCGGTGTGCCGGTGGCAAACCAGAAGTTTTCGAATTTATTTCGATTAAAAAAACTGTTGATCGAAACCGGGTTATAGACGGTTTCTGCATTTTCTTCAAACCGATACCCGTTGTACCATACGCGCAATTGATCGAGCAGTCCCTGCCGATCGGTGTGGAGTTTCTGGGCGGCGGCGGCGATTTCCTCCGGGAAATTAGACTCCAATTCCTGCTGCGTATAACCCAGCATGGTCGCGTAGTCCGGATGCAGGCTGAGGTCTACGAGGTTATTGAGGCCTGAAAAGATGCCTGTTTTGGCGAATTTGCTCACGCCGGTGAGAAAGACGAGTTCCAGCAGGGTATCCATTTCTTTGAGCACACTGTAGAAGCCTTTAAGCAGTTCGCGGTTGGAATATGCCGTGTCCATATCTTTACCGAGGTAATGTACGATCGGCGCGTCGTATTCATCCACTAGGACGACGACCCGCCCGCGGGCGGACAGGGCGATGAGGAGTTCGCGGAATTTATCGCGGGCGGAAACCGCGTGCAGTTCGATTCCGTTTCGGTCGCCGATTTCGGCGATGCGCTCGGCGAGGGGCTCTTCGAGGCCGCGCTGCTCGAAATTGACATCCTTGAGCGATAATTTGACGACCGGTCGGATTTTGTTGGCCCAATCCCAGCGGCTTTCAATCCACAACCCCTGAAATAACGCGCGGCTACCGAGGAAAAGTTCGTGCAAGGTGGACACCGTGATGGATTTCCCAAAGCGGCGGGGACGGGAGAGGAAGAAATACTTGCCCGATGTGGCCAACCGGTGCAGATAACGGGTTTTATCCACATATTGATAGCCATCTTCGATGATACCGCGGAAATCCTGTAGGCCGAGCGGTAGTTTTTTAGCCATGGGCGCGATGCATATTTTTCTCAAAGGTACGAAAAAAAAAGGGTTCGCGCTTCTAAAAAACGCTGTATTTTCAATATCCCGGGCGGCAAAACAAATCGAAAAATTACGAATTCTATGATTTTTTGGAGTGCAAGGCGAAGATTCGGGTGGAGCAGGAGGCGTCGGCGCCTTGATGTGGCTGGGATTTGCGCTTTGGTTGAAAATTAGTCCTTCCGGCACATCTACCATCCTGTGACCGCCTGATGTATCAGGTGGCTGTAAAAGCGACACCCCACCCATCGCATCTACCATCCTGTAACCGCCGAATGTATCAGGTGGCCGGCAGTGATCCGCCGCTATCACATCTACCATCCTGTAACCGCCTGATTTATCAGGCGGCTGTGAAAGCGACACCCCACCCATCGCATCTACCATCCTGACAAGCATCCCATCCGCCCGCCTCCGTTAAGAAACGTCATGCTATTAATTAGTATTTGGACCGGGTAATATGGACGAGCCTCTTCAGGGCATCCAATGCTTTATCGAAATCTGGTTCCGCACCAGCCGGTGCATAGGATACGCTTTTCACAAACTGGTCGTATTCCCACCTGTATTCGGAGGAATATTCGAGTATTGTAAGCATATTGTCTAATTTTTCCGTATTAGAGAGACCATAAATGGATTTATTTTTAACAACTGTATCGTTATCAATCTGCATGGATTTCGCTACTAATTGAATAAATCGCCCGTCCTCGGTAGCTAGTTTTTCAAGCACGGCAAGATCATGGATATGGCGTACGAGTGTCGGATCATTGCTTTGGTTAGGGATTGCACGATTGGGAATACGCCACGCCAGCGCACTTAGTTTATCCGCTGCCGTTTCTACCGGATCCATGCAGGCGATGCATTTTACTTCCGGTGGCTGGTTTGCCAATTTCGCCAGAAAAGAACCGACCGGCATTTCCTGTATGGGAAGTTGCGATTTGGAAACCTTAATTTCCAGTTTAATATGTGGACGCAGTGCATCGTGAAGATCAAACAGGGTATTATACGCTATGTCTAGGGTGAAGTATCGGTTGTTGTCTCTCGCCTTGGGTGCACTCAGCTGAAATTCAGCTTTCGTCAGTGATTTTATAAATTCAGTTTTAAATGCGGACATTTTTTTGCGACTTGGAGCGTTTTCACCATAAATAACACGAAAATCAATATCCTCTGAAAAACGTTGAATCAAGCCGTACGCTTTTGAAAGCGCCGTTCCACCGGAAAACACAATAAGGAAATCTGGAAATTGCTGCTTGGAGATGAGGGCCAGCACCTGCACAACATGCCAGTCCTTTTCAATCATGGCAGGGCTAATTGACAGTTCGGCTGCAGCCTGCTCAAACTGCAATTTATTTGGAAATATACTCATAGGTAACAAAATTTCCGTTGTATCCTATTTTCCGGCGAATGCGGCCTCGTACTGCGATCACACGACCCGTAGGCACTTGTGTGGTTCTTCCTGCATTATATTCTTTTTCCAGGGTGGAGGTAGCGGTCTCTATTCCCAGTCTGTTCAAGGCTTCCTTGGCGAGGCTGGGCAGCGATTTTTGAGGCACTATATTCCCACTAACAACGGATACCGCGGTTTTAGCGTAAAGTCCATAGCCGATTTTTACAATTTTTCCTTTTGATACCAGGGATCGGAGTACGCGGCCGACTTGATCATACCCGCCTAAATCCTCAAGATCGGCGCGCAGGATAACCGTAGTTCGTTTACGAGCGATCCGCGCTGCTATTTTTTTCTCTAAAAAACTGATTTTAGGCATTTTGAATTATTTTTTTCGTGCAAAAATACGACGAATATGCACTGCAAAAATACGACATTTTTGGCAACTTAGCAGAGAATATAATTTTCGACACGCTCTAAGTGAAAGCCTCATTTATTCCCGATAAAATCGGTTTTCACCGCCTTGATTGGCGATAAATGAGCCTCCAATTATTCATACGTCATTGGCTGGACGCAGCACTAGCAGAAATTCTTTCGCCGTGTTTGCGGGCGGGGGTACCTTGCTGGTTTTTCCGCTGATTCTTCAAGCGGCCGCTGGCAAAGCCCTTAGAGCACATCTACCATCCTGTAACCGCTGGATGTAGCGACACCCCACCCATCGCATCTACCATCCTGTAACCGCCTGATGTATCAGGTGGCTGTAAAAGCGACACCCCACCCATCGCATCTACCATCCTGTAACCGCCTGATTTATCAGGCGGCTGTGAAAGCAACACCCCACCCATCGCATCTACCATCCTGACAAGCATCCCATCCGCCCGCCTCCGCCGAGAATCAGATTCCGATCTGCCTCGAAAAGTCAAAATATTGTCTTGTAAGCGACAGTTTTTTCGGTAATTTGCCAAGTGCTCAAAAAAACTATCAAATACTACATAATTGGACGCCGGTTGTGCGCCCAAAATTAGGTTTGTAGCAGTTTTACGCCCAATATCAGAGAAAACCGCGCGCGCTGCACGCGTTGGCGCGCCGTTAAAAAGCCCGGACACCCTCCCGAGCCCCCGCCCACATTTCAATAACCCATCTCCCACCCTCAAACGCGAACAGCGCAGCCCCCGCCGCCCTGTCCGCGTTTTTAATTTTTTTCAAAAAATAAATTTTTATTTTATTTTTAAGCGATATTATGGTAGATTTGAGGCTCAAAAACCCGCTAATCGCAAAATATGATAAAGCAATTCGTGCAGGTCGCGTTCGATAAACTACTCTCCCCGGAAGTAAAACACCGGAGCGAACGGATCATCCTGCTGATCGCTATCGCCAGCTATTTGCTGCACTTGAGCGTGATCCTGCTGAACAATCTGAACTTCTTGCAGCTGGAATCCAAGTTTTTCCAAAATCCAATCGCCGCGATTTACACGCCGTTTTCCTTCATCCTTGTGTATGAGGTGTACCTGCTAATTTTTTTTCTGCCGAAATCTATTTCCTCCTACATCGGCAAGCAATACGAAATTATCCTCTTGATTGTCATTCGGAGAATTTTTAAGGATCTTGCGCACTTGGAACTCTCGACGGAATGGTTTGCGATCCAGGACGACCTGCAGTTTACCTACGATGTGCTCACCGCACTGCTGCTGTTCTTCCTGATTTTTTATTTTTATAAAAATATTGAAAAAAAAACCGGGGCGCCGCGGCAGGAATCGGAGTCGGAGCGCAGGGACAAAAGCCGGTTCATTTTGCTCAAAAACGGAATCGCCGTCCTGCTCGTACCCCTGCTGATCGTGCTGGCGATCCATTCGCTGGCGACTTGGGGTTATACCGTGCTGATGGACTACCAGGAGGGCATGGCGGCATTCAAAAATATCAACAATATCTTCTTTGACGACTTCTTCTCGGTGCTGATCATCGTGGATGTACTGTTGCTGTTGGCTTCTTTCTTTTACTCCGACCAGTTTCACAAAATCATCCGAAATTCCGGTTTCGTTATCTCCACCATCCTGATCAAAGTGTCTTTTTCGGTGGAGGGCCTGGTGAACAACGCCCTGATCATCGGCGCGGTGACGTTCGGTTTTTTGATTTTGCTGATCCACAATAAATTCGCCCGGAATCACGCGCAGGGAGTTGAGGCGTGACCGCACGCGCTGAATGGCCGCCGGGCTGATTGCTGCGACTTCTTTCGCCGGGAAACGGAGGTCTCTCCGATTTTCCCCCCACGCCCGGTTATCTTTTTTTTAAAAAAACATCTATCAGCAGCTCCTGCAACTTATACGCGGGCGGATCGCGGATTTTTTTTAAAAAAATAGGGTGAATGAAAAAAAATGCAGCGTTAAAAATGCAAAAATCACGGATTGAAATCAAAAATTCGGGTACTTTCGCCAGACTACTCATAAATGAGTATTAGGCTGCCGGAATTTTTTTGAATACCTTTACGTTGTTGGATTATTCGGCATTCGAAAAGTACACGCATCAATCAAATCAGCCATGAAAGCACCCTTGCTTCCATTTGCCCTGTTGCTACTTCTAACACAGCTCCAACTGCACGCCCAGTCCGATCCCGCGCTGGTAGGCTATTACAGCTTTTGCAACTGCAACGCCGACGATAACAGCGGCAACAACAACCACGGCGTACTGGTCGGCTCGCCCACCTGCACAGACGGCCAGCGCGGCCAAGGCTTTTTGTTCAACCAAACGCCGGGCAGCAACGGCTGCGGACAAGTGGGCGGGGAATGTGTCCGACTCCCGAATTTCGGCCCGATCTGGGCCAACGGCTTTACCGTGTGTGCCTGGGTGCGGTTTGATAACATCGCCTATTACGAGCGGATTATTGACTTTGGGAATGCCTCCGGCGACGCCGGCGGCCTGCCGATCTGGTTTGGACGGGAAGGCGCCACCAACAACCTGGCCCTCGAAAGCTGGATCAACAGCAACGGCTCGCTCAACCGCACGGTCGGTCGGCTGGTCGCACCCAACGCTATTTCCAACGGGAGCATCGAATATTACTGCGCCACGATTAGCGGCAATACGATGCGTATTTATGTCAACGGGGAGTTGAAAGCCGAAAAAACAGGCCATCCCATCCTCAACGTACCCCGACAAAATAACTACCTCGGCCGATCCAACTGGTGCAATGCCGACCCAGATTTTAAAGGATTCATGGACGAGGTGCGCATCTACAACCGCGCGCTGAGCGCCGCGGAAATTAATTCGCTGTACCTGCAAACGCCTACGTTCGCGCCGTTCCAAAGCCCGGTCAGCCCCGGCACGCCCGTGCAACTCGGCGCGCAAGGAGGCGCGCAATATCAATGGTCGCCCGCCGCTTCGCTCAACAATCCGACGATCGCAAACCCGGTTGCCACGCCGACGCAAACCACCACGTATTTTTGTACGATTACGCTGCCCGACGGCTGTATCTATACGGACTCGCTGGTGGTGGAGGTCACCCAGGCGTCTTGTATGAGCCAGTGCAGCGGCCAACTCGGCGATAATATTTTCCCGGATGGGGATTTCGGTACGGGCTCTTCCGAAATTTTTCCGTCAGACCCTGGCCTCGCACCGGGCTACACCTACACGGTCTCGCCGCCCCCGGGCGACGGGTTCTACTGCCTGGCCAATAATACTGCCAACTGGGGGTTCTATGCCGCTACGGATTGGATTAATATCCAGGATAACGGCCCGGAGCCAAACGGGTATATGATGGTGGTGAATGCCAGCTATGCGCCGGGGCTTTTTTATGAAAAAACAGTGAGCGTCTGTGAAAATACGGTGTACGAATTCTCGGTGGACGTTGTTTCGCTGCTCGAACCTTTCCTGGCCGGATTTATCCGACCCAACCTTTCTTTTCTGATCAATGGGAATGTGGTTTGTGAAACAGGGGACGTCCCGAACGACCAAAGCTGGCATGCCTACCGCTTCCTGTTCGAAACGGCGCCCGGCCAAACCTCGGTGACGTTCGCCATGCGCAACAACGCGCCGGGCGGCGCCGGCAATGATCTGGCGTTGGACAATATCTCCTTCCGCGCCTGCGGACCGGAAATCCTGACGCCCGCGCTGATCAATTTTTGCAGCGGCGTGCCGGTAAGTATCCAGGCCACGTTGGGCAGCTCGCCTTACGCCAACCCCTTTTTACAGTGGCAGACGCTGGTCGGCGGGGTATGGACGAACGTGCCGAATGCGCAGAGCCTAGACCTTACAATCGCCTCCCCGGCGCCCGGGCAGACTTTCCGGCTGCTCGCAGCGAATAGCTTCGCCAACCTCGGCTCGGCCAACTGCCGGGTGGTGTCCAATCCCGTGACGCTTTCCAAGCGCCCTGATCTGCTGCTGAATGCCTCGTCGAGTCCGATAGGCTGCGCCGGCCAGTCGAATGGCGCAGCCGCCGTGGGCATACTCAACGGTGCGGCGCCCTTTACCATTGCCTGGAATACCGGCGATGCTACTGCGGCCATCGGTTCGCTGCCGGCCGGAACTTACTCGGTTACCGTGACGGATGCAAATGGCTGCACCGGCCAGGCTGCCGCCACCGTGCAGTCGCCCGCCGAACTCAGCGTCGTACCGGCTGCGCAGGACGTCTCCTGCGCCGGCGCCGCCGAGGGGGCGATCCTGACCGCCGTTTCCGGCGGCACACCCTCCTACACCTACGCCTGGAGCAATGGCGCGTCGGTTGGTACGCTGAACGGCCTTGTCGGCGGTTTGTACGAACTCACCGTGACCGACCAAAACGGCTGCACGGAGGCAATCGCCGTCCAGATTTCCGAAGCGCCCGCATTGTCGCTGTCGCTCAGCGCCGATCCCGTCTCCTGCGCCGGGATAGCCGACGGGGCCGTATCCGCCGTCGTTTCCGGCGGCACGCTCCCGTACGCTTACCTTTGGAGCAACGGGGGGAATAGCCCCGGATTGTTCGGGCTTGCGGCGGCCGTG
>JBEIDF010000177.1:0-7757 GCA_040383605.1 Lewinellaceae bacterium | reverse complement strand
TCGCTAATATGAAAGTCTTTTTCAGCCATACTTCGTTCCTTTTTTTCGCCGTAATTAGTCCCATTACGCCTGCAAAAAGCGCCTTGTCTGGCTAAAAAATCCTTTTCATATTAGCAGAGAATATAATTTTAGACATACTCTTAGGAGCGTGTCTAAAGCAAAATTAACGCCGTTTTTTTATTTACGGGGGTTAAGGAGTAATTTTTACTGATAAAATGCGACATACGGCGTATTAGTTCAACTATTTGAGCGATATAATGTTTCGGCTAAAACTATTTTACCATGCCGCAACAGCACGAACAACCGGAATCGCAGTCTGACTCCGCCCTTTTATTTCACCCGTATAACATTATGCTCAGCCTGTTGTTGCTGGGTTTGATGGTGCTGTTTCTGTCGCTGACAGCCGCCTATATATATACGCGTGTCACGATGGGCGTACCGCCGGTACAGGCCCCGGCTTTGTTCTTTTTGAACACCATCCTGCTGCTGAGCAGCTCGTACACGATGGTGCGGGCCAAGCGCTGCTATCAGGCGGACGACACGGCGGGGTATCAGCAAAACCTGAAATACACCATGGCTTTATCCATGGGTTTCATGGTTATGCAAACCATCGCCTGGATCCTGCTTTTTAAATCAAATATCGGATTAAACACCTCCACTACCGCTGGATATCTGTATCTTATATCGTTTGTGCACCTGGCGCACGTGATCGCGGGGATGCCTTTTCTGTGGTATTTTCACAAAACCGCCAAAAAAGAAATGATAGACCCGGTGACGGTACTCGTGTATTTTTCCGACCCGGAGAAGCGGCTGAAACTCAAATTGCTGATTCGCTACTGGCATTTCCTTGATTATCTCTGGATTTACCTGGTCTTGTTTTTCGCCGTAAACGCGCTGATCTGACGCAAAGAAAAACCCGCTCTGCATCCAGAAGCGGGTTTTTACAAAGCCATGAATATTTTGTACGTACGGTCGGTTTGATTCCGTATAATTCTTGCGTTGGACATGCGCAGGCTGCTTGGAGCACGAACAGGGGATAAATCCTTACCTCCACAGTAAGTTGCATATTTTATCCACGGGCGTTCATCGTACAGGTTTTCGGGGCAATAGGTGATTTTAACAGCCATGCGTGCGTGGGCAGCGACTTCATGCAGTCTTATCCCGCGTACAGGATTATGCGTGCAAACTTTATGCCAACAATGGAAAATCCAGCAAAAATCAAAGCGCGATTGTCGCCTTTCCGACAAAATACGAGGAAGTGCATACCCCGGACGGGTATTTTATACCGCCGCACAGGCATCGGTTCTGATCGAAGTAGTTGGTAGCGAGCGGATACCTGATTTCAGACCTGCTCCTAGGTGATATCAATGATATCAATGCCTACGAAACCGGATTTTCCGGCGAAATTTTTCTCCCGCGACGAACAGCCGTTCGGGCATTTGTGGCGAACTGGAGAAGCGCCGAATCCGGGTAAAATCCCGGACGGCAGGCAGGTTGCGTGCTGTGGTTCTGTAGAAAGGAAATTCATGGCTAGGTATTAAAATCATTCAAAAGTAGAAAGAATTGAATAGCCCGCTCAAAAAAATAAATAATAAATTACCTTTGTGAAGGATTTATTTTTTTAATTAAATTAATTTTTATTTTTAAATTGCTTATAAATAATAAATTAAAAACAATTTTGTCTTATTGTTTTATTTAATTGTGAGTTTAAAATTTGGCATTTTTTTTCATAAAATTTCCGTATTCTCTAAAAAACGTCCGTATTCTTGCTTTTAGCGCTTGTTTGAATCGGCGCATAACCGACAATATCACAACATGAATCGCCAAAACAATAAAGTGTATGCGACCCTTGGATATTTGACGCCGTCAGAGTCCAAGCGGCTAATCCGGTACCTGGAATCGCCTTACTTCAACCAGAGCAAAGTGATCACCGCACTATGCGAGCGTTTTTTGGCGCTGCACGAGCGGGGTGAAAGCGGGTTCGACCGGGACGCGATCTGGGACGCGTTGTTTCCGGGAACGGCCTACGAAGACGTCAATTTCAGAAAGTATTGCTCGGATTTGTTGAAGCTGGTGGAGGACTTTTTTGTGCAGGAGAACCTATCGCAAGCGCCGGTGCGGAAGTCGTTGGATCTCTTGGAATTTGTTTCCCGCCGGAAAATAGAACCCTTGTTCAGTTCAACGCTACGGCAATCAAAAAGCGCGATGGAACGGCAGTCGTACCGTTCCGCCGGGTATTTTCTTGAGGCGTTTCAAATGGAAAAGCACTATTACGACCTCATGGAATTTGATGTAAAATTGGATTTGCGCGCCAACCTGGAAGAAATATCAAACAACCTGGACGTTTTTTATTGGATTGAAAAACTCAAACTGTACACCGCGGTGGTCAGCAAGCGCAAAACGGGGAATTTTCAATACCAGCTCCGCTTTATCGAAGAAATTTTGGCGTATCTACAAGATTTTCCGATGGAGGACGCGCCGGAACTGGCCGCGTACTATTACTCGTTCCTCACGATTTACGAGGAAGATCAGGTGGACCATTACCGAAATTTACGCCGTCTGCTGGATGAATACGCCAACAGTATGCCCCGCAAGGATGTCGTGGAATTGTTCGACTCGGCCTTGCATTATTGTGTGGGCAAAATCAATCGGGGCGATCGCGATTTTTTACAGGAATATTTCGACCTGTTTGAAGAGGGTTTGAAAAAAGAAATTTTTATTGCCGGCGGCGAGCTGGCGTCCTGGCGCTTCAACAACGCCGTAGGGGCTGCGCTGGGACTAGGCAGGATAGAATGGGCAGAAAATTTTGTGAAAAAATATAAAAATGCCCTGCCGGCCGGCACCCGTGAGAACACGTATGCCTTCAATCTCGCAAGGGTGTACCGCTTTCAGGGAAGATTCAAGGAGGTGCTCGAATTGCTGCGCGACCTCGAATACGAGGATATTGGGTATAATTTACTCGCAAAAAGTATGGTAATGATGACATACTATGACTTGGACGAATACGACGCCCTGGAATCGTTCATCGAATCGTTTCGGGTGTTTCTCAACCGACATAAAAATATCGCCACGCTCCGCCGCCGTAGTTACCTGAACTGGATCCGGTATGTCCGGCGACTCACGCGGCTGCTATCCAACGACAAGGCCGCCATACAGGCCTTGTATGAGGAAGTAGATCGGAACCGGGCGACGATCGCAAACCACAGCTGGGTGCTGGAGAAACTCAACGAGTTGCGCTGAGTGCTGCAATTTATCAGATTATCGGTCGTTTACCACTATATACTTTGCTTAAACAACTTGTATGCGCGCAAAATCGCTGCTTTCTCCACTTTTTTTCCTCCTCCTGCTGTGGATCCCCACTTCGGCTTTTTCACAAAAGAAAAATGCCAAAAAGCCCATGCTGACGCCGGAAGCCGCGGAGGCGCTGCACGCGATGGAGGATACCCTGGCAATTCTGGCCTACGCGGTGGTGAACGACTCGATCGAAGCAGAACGCTTCGCCGCGTGTAAAGTGCTAATTACCAAACTGGTAAGTGCCCTGAAAACGCCAAACTCTTTTCAATACCCTTTCGATCGCCTGCGCAGCGTGTCAATTCTGACGCCGCCCGACAGCACGTTCCGGATATTTACCTGGCAACTGTTTGTCAACGATTCCACCTATCGCTACTACGGCGCAATTCAGATGAATACCCCGGAATTGCAGCTGTTTCCGCTCATTGATCGCAGCTTCGAACTGTCGAACTTTCCGGTCAGCGACCAACTGACGCCCGAGCGCTGGTACGGCGCATTGTATTACAGCCTGCTGCCAATTGGCAATGCCCGGCAACGGTATTATTTGCTGTTCGGTTACGATGCCTTTTCTTTCTTCGAAAAAAGAAAGCTGATTGATGTACTGTCCTTCGACCCAAACGGCAAACCGGTGTTCGGCGCGCCGGTCTTTAACCGACCCGACTCGGTGCGAACCGCCGCCACCAAAGGCCCGGAAATGCGCCTAATACTGCAATACTCCGCAGAGGCCGCCATTAAATTGAATTGGGTGCCGCAGTATGAAAAAATTCTGTACGACCACCTGATTCCGATGCCCAGCCCCTTCGGCCGAGGTATTACGCAGGTGCCGGACGGGAGTTATGAGGGCTTTAATATCGTAAAAGGAAAATTAGAATACGTCAATAAGGCCTTCAACGATATAAACCCGGAAGTACCCATGCCGGAACCGATCCTCGACGGCCGCAAAGGGAGGGATCTATTTGGAAAACCTAAGCGGGGCGGCAGGTAACCAACTGGCAGGTGTTACCTGCTATCCGGTTACAACGCCAGATACTGTTTTCCTATGTTTTCTGGCAAAAACCGGCGGCAATAAGCCGCCGAGGCGCCGTTGGTTGGCGTGGAACAGGCGTTTTCGATAAATTCGATCGCGCCGGACACTGCACCGCGCTCCAGATTGCCAACCCGCACCTTCCAACAAGGGATGTCGGTCGGCCAAAAATCCAACACAGGATCGCGTTCCACATACTGAAAATGGAGCACCGGCCGACCGGCCGCCAGGTAATCCACTACTTTGCTGGGCAATTGGAAGATGCTGCGGTTGCCAAGGTGCAGGAGCAGGTCGGCAGTCGCCAGCGCGTGCGCCACCTCCGCGCGCGGGCGTAAGCCATGCAGATAAATCCAGGGTTTTGCTGCAAGGCCCGCGTAAAATTCCGGTCTGACCGCGCCATACCAGTGCAACTCCAATTTGCCGTGCCAGTCGGGCCGCGCCGCCAGAACCGCCTCCAGCCAGGAAATCGCCGCATCGGGCGTACGAAGGCCTGAATAAAGCGCACCGGCATAGACCAGGCGGATTTTGCCGGTCGCCGGCCGGTACACCACGGACTCCGGTTTGGGCCAAAGTAGCGGCGGAATGACCTGCAAGCGCTCCGGGTTTGCCGGCCGATAATACGCAAGGTATGTCTGCCGGAGCGCCGGGTTGGTAACTGCCACGCGATCAGCGGATTCCAGTACCTTTTTTTCCAATTTTCGCGCCAGGCAACCGTACAGATTTTCATTGAACAACGGGGGCGATTGTATTGCAAACGGATCGCCAACGTCTGCCAGCCACCGCAGGTTGGGGTACCGTTTTTTCAGACGCAAGCCCACCCAATGCGCACTAAATGGCAGGGAGACGGTAATCAGTACCTCCGGCATGGCCCGTTCTATCTCCCGGCGCGCCAGCCTTTCCGCCGGCCCGATCCAAAACAAGCCATCGTCTGGAAAAACTATTTTTTTCCAAAAGCGCCCGTAAAGCCATTCCGCAAATTCCCGGAACCGACCCGGACGCCGGGGCGGCTCCCCTACCCCGCCCCGCCAGTCAGTCTGGTTCAAAAAGTAGGCAAGCAACGCGTGCAGGGAATCAAAACCGCAACGCAACACCCGCACACCGTGGTAATTTTCCGCCGCCGGAAATCCGCGCGCGCGCGCGCAAATCACGGTGACCGATCGCCCCTGCGCCGCCCAATACGCCGCCAAGGCCGTCCAGCGATGGGCCCTGGGGTGGATGGCAGGATGGAAGGAGGAAAGAATTAGGATTGGGGATTGGGGATTTCGGATTGGCATTTTTTTGGCACAAAAAATTGAATATCATAAATTAACATAAAAACAACCTACAATATCAATCCCCAATCCCCAATCTGAAATCCGAAATCTCCAATTCTCCAACGTCTGTTTTCGGGCGGCTTGGCGGAATAGCAGGAATTCGGAAGCGGGCATTCGGTGAAACTGGCGGATAGCCTGGCTAAGCGCCACCGGGTCGCGTTCAGGCGCGAGGAAGCCCTGCCGGCCATGCACGATAAGTTCGGGGATATCGCAGTGGCGGGTGCTGATGACGGGCAGGCCGGCAGCCATGGCTTCGAAGAGGATGGTCGGTATCCCGCCCTCGCTGTCCAGGTCGCGGGCAGTTCGGGAGGGGTGGATGAACACATCAAATTCGGATAAATATTGGCGCAACCGGGCATACGGAATAAAATCCTGCAGGAAAACCTGATCCTGCACCCCCAGCGCGCGCGCCAGATCAGCCAGGGCGCGCCGCCGCGTGTCGCCATCGCCGGCCAGGGTGAGGGTTGCGCCGGGGCAATCGGGCAGCGCCAGGGCGAAAGCGCGCAGCGCGTCTTCCTGGCCCTTTTTTTCGACGAAGGAGGCAACTTGCACCAGGCGCAAGCCGCACAATCGGCGCGGAATATTCCAGTCTGGCGCTTCGCCGGGCTGTACCCCGAGCCGCTGGATGCCCACTTTCTCGGGCGGACAGCCCATTTCCCGCAGCAAACCAGCGCCGTGGGGGCCCTCCGCCAGCACGCGCGCCGCCCGACGAAACAACTCAGCATATCGCCGCCGCCAAATGGGGCGGCGAAAAGGCAGTGCCTGGTAATCGGCGCCGTAAAACGAAACGACCAGTGGAATACCGAGGTACTCGGCTAAAGAAGCAAAACGCCAACCGGCAGGACCAAAGTGCGCGTGCAGCAAATGCCAGTCTCCGGATCGCAGGGGCGCAGCCAAGAGCCGCGGCGCAAGGAGATAGGACAATTGTCGGCGCAAGCGAGCCTGCGGATGGTAGTTCGACAGCAGGGGCACATGATGGATCGGCCAGGATTTATCGGGAAAATTGCCCGGCCAGTACTGGGCGGTTACAACACCCTGTTCCACGCCGGCTTGTTCAAAGGCCTCCATCAGCCGGAAAGCCCAAATTTCAGACGGATTGCCGTATAGATTGAAGGCGTGCAACACACGCAAAGGGGACTTTATCATGCGGGCAGCAATTTGATGTCCGGCAATAAAAACCGAATCAGACGGCGCTCCAGGCGCGTACCGCGCTTCCGGTACGATCGGGTCTGTACGTCAATGATCAACGCAGCCGCTCCCGATTCGGCGGATGGATCGGCGCAGATTGCAATCCTGCCGCCCGGCGTCCCGGAGGATCGGCAAAAGTCGGCCACCCGGGCGCGCAGAATGGCCTCCGTTTCCGCCGGTTCGATTTCTCGGAAAGGCGACGGCATTTTTCCGGCGCGCGAGCGGGCCGGCACGCCGCCGTATACCGTATTTTCCAATGTATCCGCGGCGAGCGCGGCGCCGGCCAACAACAGGCTGCGGCGGCGCATGCGTACGGGCGCGACTACACAACCCGGCATCACCACCACCTCGTCCTCCAGACACAGCGGACGAGCATGGCGGTACCTAGCGCCGTAGGCTAGATCGCCAAACTGGTGGTGGCTCCACAACTGACTATAAGCGCCAATTCCGACATTATTACCCAGCAATGTCCCGCCCTGAGCATCCAGAATCACCCCCTTTCCGAGCCAACAATTATGCCCGATCTCGATCCGACCCGGACCCGGGAAAAAACAATCCGGATAAACCGTTCCGAAATCGCCGATGTAAAACTCCTCCGCATCCACCATCACGTTATCCATAAAGATACAGCCGTCGCCGATGCGGACTTTCTGACTGTTGAACTGCACGTTGCGGCCAAAACGTACGCCGCGGCCAATCTGCACATCACTGGTTCGGAAATAAGGCGTATAGAACCGGCTTGCGATTTTTTGGAAGTATCCGGGAATCCGGTGGAAAATAGTTAAGGCCAAGCGATTGATCTAAGAGCGTGTCTAAAATTATATTCTCTGCTAATATGAAAAGGATTTTTTAGCCAGACAAGGCGCTTTTTGCAGGCGTAATGGGACTAATTACGGCGAAAAAAAGGAACGAAGGTTGGCTGAAAAAGACTTTCATATTAG
>JBEIDF010000176.1:0-7775 GCA_040383605.1 Lewinellaceae bacterium | reverse complement strand
TTGTGATCTCGATGGGACTCGAACCCATGACACCTTGATTAAAAGTCAAGTGCTCTACCGACTGAGCTACGAGATCAAACCTGCTTTCTTGAAAAGCGGGGCAAAGGTACGGCTTTTTAGAGCAAACTTGCAAGCGCCGGACAAACTTTTCCAAAAAATAATCCGAACGCCAACGCAGAAACTTTCCGGCTGACAGGAGCGTTTTGTGTACCTTGCCCCGGGATTCCTCGTATCTTTGCACGCAAACCTTTGTATTATGGAAAGTATCCGCCAAAAACAAGTCGGCGAACTGATTCGCCGCTACTTCGGAACCCTGCTGATGGAAGAAGGCAGCCTCATTTACGGACGGGGCAAACTGGTGACGGTCACCAACGTGAAAATGACGCCCGATCTGCTGGTCGCCAATATCTACATCAGTGTCTATGGCGTGGAAAATAAACAGGAGGTCATCCTCGAACTGGAAGACAACCACACGCACCTGCGCCGCGCCCTGGCCTCAAAAATCGGCAAACAAATGCGCCGAATGCCGGATATCGCCTTTTTCCTCGACGAAACGTTGGATGAAATGTACCGCGTCGAATCGCTGCTCAACCGCATCAACGACGAGGACAACCACAAGTAACACAGGCGCAGATTATGAAAATCGGTCTGTTTTTCGGCTCGTTTAACCCGGTGCATGTCGGACATCTGATCATCGCCAATTATATGGCAACGCAAACGGATTTGGAAAAAATCTGGATGGTGCTCAGCCCGCATAATCCGCTTAAACCCAAAAAAACGTTGGCAAACGACTATGACCGCCTGCACCTGCTCCGCCTCGGCATCGGGGATAACCCGCTGATCGAGGCGTCCACCGTGGAGTTCAACCTGCCCAAACCCTCCTTCACGATTGATACCCTGGCCTATCTGCGCGAAAAACACCCGCAACACGAATTCGCGCTGATTATGGGCGGCGATAACCTCGCAACGCTCCACCTTTGGAAACACTACGAACTGCTGCTGGCGCAAAATGATATCTATGTGTACGACCGCCCCGATCACGAGGCCGGGCCGTTCGCCGCGCATCCGCGCGTCCGCCGATACACGGCGCCACTGCTCCAAATCTCCTCCTCGTATATCCGCGATTGCCTCCGAACAGGCAAATCGGTGCGCTACCTGGTGCCCGAAGCCGTGTTCGAATACCTGCAAGGCAGCAGGATGTATCGAGACTAAGCGCTGACCAGCGGGCAACCGGAACACCGCCGCGGGCGTCTTGGATATATGCCGGATAAACCCCAAACAACGCTCCGACCAAAATACACAGCACCTACACTATGCGTCTTTTACTTTTTTTCCTCTTGTCGCTGTCCGCCAGAGCACTCTATGCCCAACCAGCAACACCGGATTTTCCGCCGGTACAAATCGGCGAATGGCGGCAACACCTGCCCTGGCAACGCGGCCGGTATGTCTCGCAAAGCGATGATAAAGTGTATTTTGCCACGGAACTGGCCGTGGTGGAAATTGACAAGGCCGATCGCGCGCCGCGCTTCCTCACCAAAATAGAGGGGCTCAGCGATGCGGGTATCTCGTTTCTGCGTTTCAGCCGGGAAGCCGGGTTGCTGTTTATCGGCTATGCAAACAGCAATATTGATCTGTACGACCCGGAAACGGGCCGGGTGGCGAATTTGCCTTTTATTTTTAAAAATATTAATATAACCGGCGACAAAAGTGTGTACAATCTCTGCTTCGACGGGCGGTTTGCCTACCTCGCGACCGGCTTTGGCATCGTCAAGCTGGACTTGGAGCGCGAAGAAGTCGCCTATACCACGTTCACAGGGATGCCGGTGCAGACGGTGGCCGTGTACGACGGATTCCTGTTCGCCGGTACGGCAGAAGGCCTCTTTCGCATCGCCCTCAACGATGCGAGCCCGGAGGATTTTAATCGCTGGCAAGCTCTCGACGCTACGCTCGGGTTTCCCACAGGCGATCGCATCAGCGCAATGGCCGTTGCTTTCGGCGAATTGTACTTCGGCGCGGAAAAACGCCTGTTCCGGTACAACGGCGCCACGGTTCAACTGACGGATGCAAGCAGCGATCTGAGCGTCCTCTATCTCTCGGCAGAAGGCGCCGGACTGGTGATCGGCTGGAAAAAAAACTTCGACGGCCGGGTCATCTATCGCGAAGCCAACGGCGCCATGTACGATATCCATAATACCTGCCAGGCCGGAAAACCCCTGTATGCCGTAGAAGACGGCAGTAAAAAGTTCTGGTTTGCCGATGACAGCGACGATTTTCTGTTCTACAACGCCAATAACGGCCAATGCGACCGCTTCCGGTACAACTCGCCGTTCAATAATTTTTGCACAGAAATCGTCGTCGCACAAGATAAGGTCTTCGTAACCACCCCCGCCTTCGACGTCAACCTGAACGCGCTCTACGCGCCCTGGGGACTGTACATTCTCGAAGAAGGGCAGTGGCGGCGATTCTATGGCGGAAGCAACCCCGAACTCGTGCCCGATAACTGCAATCGCGACCTCTGGCGCGTCGCGCCGCATCCGACGGAAGATAAGTTCTACGCGGGCAGCTTCTGGGGCGGACTGGTGGAGGCGCAGCAGGGCAGCACCGCCACCTGCTACACGCAATACAACTCGAACCTGCAGAACGCCGGCCAGTCGGGCGCCAACCGAACCGCCATCGGCGGACTGGCGTTCGATCAGGACGGAAACCTGTGGATCTCCAATTACGACGCGGCAGCGCCGATCGCCGTGCTGAAAACAGACGGTACAATTCAGAATTTTTCCGCCGCGCCGGTTAATAATCTGCTCCAGGTGGCCGTGGACCGAAACGGCTACAAATGGTTCGTGGTCGGCCTGAACAGCGGCGTGCTGGTGTATGACAGCGGCAACGACCTGGACAGCCCCGCCGACGACCGCTACCGCCTGCTGACCACCGCCAACAGTGTGCTGCCAACGAATACGGTAAACTGCCTGGTCGTGGACCTGGACGGCGACGTCTGGATCGGCACCTCGCAAGGGACGATCAGCTTCGAGTGCGGCGCCAATGTGTTCGCCGCCGCCTGCCGCGGCTCCCGCCGGATCGCCAGCGTAGATGAATTCGGCGGATATCTCCTCGAAACGCAAAATGTGCGCACCATCGCCGTAGATGGCGCCAACCGAAAATGGTTCGGCACCGACAACGGCATTTTCGTGCAGTCGCCTACCGGCGAAAACCCGGAAGGCCGGTTCACCGCCACCAACAGCCCCCTGTTCGACAACGCCGTAACGGATATCGCCATCAATCCCAAAACCGGTGAAGTGTGGATCGGCACGGAAAAAGGCCTGCAATCGTTCCGCAGCGAAGCAACGGAAGGCGGAAAGATCAACAGCCGCGCACCCTATGCCTACCCGAATCCGGTAAGGCCGGACTACGACGGGCCGATCGCAATTTACGGACTTGCCCGGGACGCCAACGTCAAAATCACCGATATAGCCGGTAACCTGGTCTTTGAAGGCAAAGCGCTGGGCGGACAGGCAGTCTGGAACGGCCGCGACTACCTCGGCCGTCGGGCCGCCTCCGGCGTTTATCTCATCTTTGCGACCAGCTCGGAAGCCTTCGAAAATCCGGACGCCGTAATTGCCAAAGTAGTGATTCTAAACTGATTTTCAGCGGCCAAATGTTAAAGTTTCGGCCCGCAGGGCAAATTCGCAGCAGCCCAAACAATAAGAAAAGCCCCCTTTCAGTTTTTTAATCATTGCCGGTCGCATCTGCGCCAACACACAAAAAAACCATCAGTAACTGGTTAGCAGGTCGCGTCTGAGCCAAAAAAGGATCCATTTTTCGCCAGACGAAGCGATTTTTTGCAGGCCATAGCAGCGCTATGGTCAAAAAAAATCGCGAAGTATGGCGGAAAATGGGACTTTTTGGGCCAGACAGCGATCCTGCTAACCAGTTACAAATTATATACGAGCATGTCTAAATCAAAAAAAGCCTCCGTATTGTAGGTCTGATCCGGCAGGGCCGTGCGCGCAGCCAACAGGCGCCCCAATTCTGCGCCCGCCCGCAAAAGAGTACCGCATCAATTTATTTTTACTTTAAAACTTGATTTTCAATATTTTATTTAAAATGCAATTAAAATAAATTTGTTTTAAACCCGGTATCCCTGCCTGTTTTTGCGCGTATCTTCCCCTGCTTTTTAACACGAAAAAACCGGAAATATGCTCGTAAAAGCCTTTGCCGCCGCCGTACACGGCGTGGACGCCCAAACCATTACCGTGGAAGTAAACACCGGGGGCGTGCCCGGAAATGCGACTGACAAACCGACTTTCTTTACTGTTGGCTTGCCCGACAATGCCGTGCGGGAGGGACATTTCCGCATCGAAGGCGCCCTGAAAAATACGGGATTACACCTTCCTCGACTGAAAACGATTATCAATCTGGCGCCGGCCGATCTGCGCAAGGAAGGCTCTGCCTTTGATTTGCCGATTGCGGTGGGGATGCTGGCGGGTTCCGGCGTTATTCCCCGCGACGGACTGGATCAGTTTTTTATGATGGGCGAACTGTCGCTCGACGGTTCGCTGCGCCCGATCAAAGGCGCACTTCCAATTGCGATTCAGGCGCGGCGGGAGCGATTCCGCGGCATCATCCTGCCAAAAGCCAACGCGCGGGAGGCCGCCATCGTGAGCGATCTGGAAGTCTATGGTGTGGAAACGCTGGCGGAGGCGCTGAACGTGCTGTGCGGAAAATCCGGTATCCAACCCATGCAGGTGAATGCCCTGGAAGAATTTGCCGCCAACCTGAACAACTACGAACTGGATTTTTCCGACGTGCGCGGACAGGAGAATATCAAACGCGCCCTCGAACTCGCCGCAGCGGGCGGACACAACGTCATCCTGATCGGACCGCCCGGCGCCGGAAAAACCATGCTGGCCCGACGCCTGCCCACGATTCTGCCGCCGCTGACGCTGCACGAAGCCCTCGAAACGACCAAGATCCACTCGGTAGCCGGCGTGCTGCCGGTCGGCGCTTCGCTGGTCACCACCCGACCGTTCCGCGCGCCGCACCACACCATCTCGGATGTGGCGCTGGTGGGCGGCGGCTCGGATCCGATGCCCGGCGAAATCTCCGTCGCGCACAACGGGGTGCTGTTTCTCGACGAACTGCCGGAGTTCAAACGCACCGTGCTGGAAGTGATGCGCCAGCCGATGGAAGAACGAAAAGTGACCATCAGCCGGGCCAAGATCAGCGTGGACTATCCCGCCAGCTTCATGCTGATCGCCTCGATGAACCCCTGCCCCTGCGGGTACTACAATCACCCGGACAAAGACTGCGTGTGCGCCCCGGGAGTCGTAAAACGGTATCTTTCAAAAATTTCCGGACCGCTGCTGGATCGCATTGATCTGCACGTGGAGGTGACGCCCGTTAGTTACGACGAACTGGCGGCGCGGGAGCGCACCAAAGTGTGCAGTGCCGATATTCGGGAGCGGGTACTGCGCGCCCGCGAAATCCAGGCCGCGCGTTTTCAGGGTTTGAAAGACGTGTACAACAACGCCCAGATGCCCAGCAGCATGGTGCGGGATGTCTGCCGCATCAGCGATTCCGGGATTACGCTGCTCAAAACGGCCATGGAACGCCTCCAGCTGTCCGCCCGCGCATACGATCGTATCCTGAAAGTGGCCCGCACCGCCGCCGATTTGGGCGGTAGCAAGGATATTCGGATCGAAGACCTGGCGGAAGCGATCCACTACCGGAGCCTCGACCGCGAGGGCTGGGCCGGATAGCCTACAGCTCCTTGCGCAAACGCGCCACTGGAATATTGAGCTGCTCGCGGTATTTTGCAACCGTCCGGCGGGCAATATTGTATCCCTTTTTCATCAGGAGCGATTTCAGTTTTTCATCCGACAGCGGTCGGCGCTTCGGCTCGTCTTTGATGAGATCGGACAGGATTTTTTTAACTTCGAGGGTCGAGACCTCCTCGCCGTCCTGGGTTTGCAGGCTTTCTGAAAAGAAATCTTTGAGCAGCTTCGTGCCGAATTCCGTTTGCACGTATTTGGAATTAGCGACCCGGGAGACGGTGGAGATATCCAGTCCGGTGGCATCGGCCACATCTTTCAGGATCATCGGCCGGAGTTTTTTCTGGTCGCCGCTCAGGAAATACGCTTCCTGGTGGTTCAAAATCGCGCCCATGGTGAGCATCATGGTTTGTTGGCGCTGGCGGATGGCGTCTATAAACCAGCGGGCGCTGTCTATTTTTTGTTTGATGAAGAGGATTGCCTCTTTTTCTTTTCGGTTGATTTTGCGTTGATTGCGGCTTTGATAAAAAGCCTTGAGCATCTCGCGGTACTGTTCGTTGACACGCAGATCCGGTGCATTGCGCGCGTTGAGGCTGAGTTCGAGCTCGCCGTCGCGGTTGGAGACGATATAATCCGGCACAACGTAATTCACCGAGCGATCGCTTCGGGAAATAAAGCCGCTGGCGGGTTTGGGGTTGAGTTTGAGGATTTCGTCAATGGCCAGTTTGAGGTCGTCCTCTTCGAGTTCGAGTTGGCGGCAGAGTTTGGTGTAGTGCTTTTTGGTAAACTCTTCGAAGTACTTGCCGACAATCTTGATCGCCAGTTTGATGGCGAGTTTATCCTCATAGGAGATGGTCTCGTCGTCCTGCCGAAGGCGGTGCTGCAGTTGGAGCAGGAGGCATTCCTGCAGGTCGCGCGCGCCGGTTCCGGGCGGGTCGAAGCGCTGGATTTTGGTCAGAATTTGTTGAATTTCGGCTTCAGACGTTTGGATATTCTGGCTGAACAGCAGATCGTCCACCATGGCCTCCGGTTCGCGGCGCAGGTAGCCGTCGTCGTCAATGGAGCCGATAATTTGGAGCGCGATGGCGTGTTCGCGCGCGTCTTTGAACTCGAACAGGCCGAGTTGTTGTTCCAGGTATTCGTGAAAACTGCTTTCCGAGGCCAGCGGCACGGCCCGGTCCTCCTCGTCGCTGCCGCGCTCTTCGCCGCCGGTTTTGTACGCGCCCGGGTCATCCTCGATATAATCCATCAGATAATCGTCGAGCTCAAAACCATCCTGGCTGACGCCCGGATCTTCGTCGTAGTCGTCCTCCGGCGCGACGCGCTCCATATCGTCCGACGCCGAATCGCTCAGATCGCGCTCTTCGCCGCCGGGCGCGTCGTCCGAAGCGTCCGATTCTTCAGAAAATGCGTTATCCCGGTCGGAAAGTTCCATTTCGGAGATGCCTTCGAGCAGATCCAGACTTTCGTCGCCTTCTTCCAGCGCCGGGTTCACCTCCAATTCCTCCTTGATCCGCTGCTCCAGGGTGGCGGTGGGAATTTGCAGCAATTTCATCAACTGAATCTGCTGCGGCGAGAGTTTCTGTTGTAATTTTTGGGTAAGCGCTTGTTTTGTGCCAAGTAGGGCCATACAACGAGTGGTTTGGGAAATAACGGATTATGCAACGCCGAAGCCTAAAAAATCAAACCGATGCGGCGTAGCCGGATTAAAAAGAATGCAAGATTAGGACATAACCGGCAATTCTTCAAATGCCCTATCAAAAAAAGGGCCAAAAAATTTATATTATTTAAAAAAATATTCTTTTTGGGGCGTTTAACCCTTGAATTTATCCCATAAAAAACGCTTTTTTATAAAAATAAGGCGACTTTTGGCCCGAAAAAAAATACCAGACGCCATCTACTATTTTTTCAAATGAGCCAACACAAAGTAACGACAACCTGGGCCGGGCAGCTGGCCTTCGACAGCCAAATTGACCGCCATACCGTCCGGATTGACGGCGAGCACAC
>JBEIDF010000175.1:0-7780 GCA_040383605.1 Lewinellaceae bacterium | reverse complement strand
GACCGCCGACCACGAAACGGGCGGACTCGCCCTCGCGCAGGGCGATCAGCCGCAGGAACTGCAAATCAAATTCACCACCACACAACATACCGCCACCCTCGTGCCCGTACTCGCTTTCGGCCCCGGCGCGGAAAACTTCGGCGGCGTGTACGACAACACGGATATCTATCGGAAAATGCAGGCTGCGCTCCGCCTGCCGCCAATACCGTAACGAACTGTCGAAGGCGGCAGCAGGCTATCCGGGATTCCGACAATTTGTCATATCAGATTGTCATGGCACAGGCTTTGAAGCAGAGCCCCTATCTATTTATTCACCAATTTGTAAGCACAATATGGCCAAGGGTACTATTTCGGTTCAGACGGAAAACATTTTTCCGATCATCAAAAAATTTCTCTATTCCGACCACGAAATTTTTCTCCGGGAACTGGTTTCAAACGCCGTAGACGCCACCACCAAATTGCGCATCCTGGCGCAACGCGGGGAGGTAAAAGGAGAAATCGGCGATACAACGATTGAAATACTGCTCGATGCAGACGCAAAAACGCTGACGATCCGCGACCGCGGCGTGGGCATGACGGAAGAGGAGGTGCTGAAATACCTCAACCAGATCGCGTTCAGCAGCGCGGCCGACTTCCTGGATAAATACAAAGACAGCGCGATTATTGGCAATTTTGGCCTCGGGTTTTATTCCGCTTTTATGGTGGCGGATCAGGTGGAGGTGCGCACGCGCTCGTGGCAGGAAGGCGCCCAGGCCGTCAGCTGGACTTGCGACGGAAATCCGGAATTTACGCTGGAAAATATAGATAAACCGGAGCGCGGCACCGACGTCATTCTGTATATCAATGCGGAAAATGCTGAATTTCTCGAAAAATTCCGCGTCGAAAACCTGTTGGATAAATACTGCAAGTTCCTACCCGTACCCATCCAATTCGGCACGCGCGCGGAATACGAAACCGTTGGCGAAGGCGAAGACGCCCAGGAAGAAAAACGCGAAGTACCCAATATCATCAACGATACCCACCCGCTGTGGAAAAAAATGCCGACGGAACTGAAAGAGGAGGATTACCTCCGGTTCTATCGCCAAATGTATCCCATGGCGCCGGAACCGATGTTCTGGATCCACCTCAACATTGACTATCCGTTCAACCTGACCGGCGTACTGTATTTTCCCAAACTCGGCAATGCCGTGGAAAATACCCGCAACAAAATCCACCTCTATTGCAATCAGGTGTACGTGACCGACGATGTGCGCAATATCGTCCCGGAATGGCTCCAACTGCTGCACGGCGTCATTGATTCGCCGGATATCCCGCTCAATGTCTCGCGCTCGTACCTGCAGAGCGACGCCAATGTGAAAAAAATCAATACCTATATTACCAAAAAGGTTGGCGACAAACTCCACGAACTCTTCAAGCAGGATCGCCCGGCTTTTGAACAAAAATGGCGCGACCTCGGCGTTTTTGTGAAATACGGCATGGTATCCGACGACGATTTCCAAAAACGCGCCATGCAGTTTACCCTCCTTGAAAGCACGAACGGCGAATTTTACCTGATCGAAGACTACCAAGAAAAGATCAAGCCGAACCAGCAGGACAAGCACGGAAAAGTCGTCTGCATCTACACCCACGACCCCGAGCTGCACAACGCCCTGATTAAATCCGCCAACAAACGCGGCTATGATGTGCTCCTGCTCAACAGCGTGCTCGACAACCACTGGATGCAGCACCTGGAGTACCGCGCCGGCACAGACCTGCTTTTCGTGCGCCTCGACTCCGATGCGCTCGATAAACTCGTGCAAAAAGACGACGCCCGCCAATCCGCGCTCACCGAATCCGAACAGAACACCCTGAAGGGACTGTTCGAAAAAACGGTCTCGGAAACGCCCGGCGCGCGCGTGGAACTGCACGCCGGGATGCCGGACGAACTGCCCGTGCACATCACCAAGCCGGAATTCATGCGCCGGATGCAGGAAATGCAAACCTTGCACGGCATGGGGCTGGATGGCCTGCCCGAAACCTACAACGTGGTAATTAATACCAACCATCCGGCCATGGCGGGTAAATTGCTCAAATTGGAAGATGAAACCGCCCAACAGGATCTGGCCACCTACCTGTATGAAATCGCGCTGCTCCGACAGGGTATGTTGCGGGGCGCAGCGCTGACGGATTTTGTAGAGCGCACGCTGGAAAAATTGTAGGCGGCAATTTAGAGTGATTCCAAAATTGCGGCCCGCATCAACGCTTTTGCGAAACCGGTGTTAATCGTGCAAAAAACATCTGCACATGCACCGCTTTCGCACCCGATTACTTTGGGGATACGCCGCGCTGACGCTCCTGAGCGCGTTCCTGCTCACCCGGCTTACCTTTTCTTTTGAGTTTGAGCAGTTTTTTCCGCAAGGCGATCCGGAGTATCAGTTCTTCAAGGAGTACATTGAGGAGTTTGAGAACGACGATAATTTTTTGTTGGTGGCGCTTGGCAGGGAAGCGGGCGTTTTTGAACAGGATTTTTTAAGAAAAGTCGAAGATTTTACGGTTAAGGCTGCTGATTTGCCGCACGTGACCTCCGTCATGTCGCTCACCAAAATGCAGTACCCCCTGCGCACGCCTTTCGGGATCACAGCCGTACCGGCCATTCATATTGAAGACAGCAGTTACTATGCGACCGACCGCGAGAAGGCCCTGCAGGATCGCCGGATTGTGCACAACCTGTTGTCGGAGGACGCCACCGCGCTGACGGTCGTGCTCAAAACGAAGAACCGCAGCACCCTCGAAGAGGCCCGGGCACTCATGCAGGCCCTCGAGTCGCTGCTCGAAGACTACCATTTTGAATCGCACCGAATATTGGGCCGGGCGGCATTTCAGCGCGATCTGGTGTGGATGCAGCAGCGCGAAGTGCTGGTATCCACGCTAATTGCCGCGCTCCTGACAATGGCCGTGCTGTTTTTTATTTTCCGGCGTTGGGCGACGGTATTCATCGCGCTCGGCGGGATTGGGCTGGCGCTGCTTTTTTTCATGGGCGTGCTGAGCGCGCTGGGGCGAGAACTGAACGCGCTCTCTGCCTTGTATCCCATCCTGATGTGCATTGTGGGAGTGGCGGATACCATGCACATCACCACCAAGTATCTGGACGAGTTAGAGAAGGGCAAGCTGCCGGGCGAAGCCATCCGGATCACCATTCGGGAGGTCGGACTGGCTACCTTCATTACCTGCGTCACAACGGCGATTGGGTTTGCCTCCTTGTTGACCAACCGGACGGCGCCCATTCAGGGTTTCGGGATCAACGCAGCGATTGGGGTCGTGGTCGCGTTTTTTACCATTTATGGTTGGCTGTGGGCGATCCTCCCGCGATTTCGCCGGGAGGATTTGATCCTGCCTACGCGGGAGTACGCGTTTTGGGGCCGGTTCATGGCGTGGACCTACGATTTTACCTTGCGGCGCGGGCGGCGGATTGCCTGGACGGCCCTGGGCCTGCTGGCATTTTGTTTGGTGGGCATTTCGATGATCCATACGAATTACCGGATCAAGAACAACCTGCCTCGCGGACAAAAGATCACCGAGGATTTTTTATACTTTGAAGAGAAATTTTCCGGATTTCGGCCGGTGGAGGTTGCGGTTTTTGCAAGAGGCGGTCGCCAGGCCGACGATTTTGAGGTGTTGCAGCAAATAGACAAAGTAGAGAACCACCTCCGCAGTTATGCGCCGATCAAAACCACCGCATCCATTGCCGACGTCTATCGCAGCCTGCATGCCATGCACCACGGGAACCGGGCGGACGCCTATCGGTTGCCCGACAGCCTGGCCGAGTACAACAAATACCGGCGGTTGGCCGACAAAGCGCCGGCTGCCGCCACGGCGGTGCTGATCAGCAAGGATAAATCCAAGGCCCGGATTGCGGCGCGTATGCAAGACGTGGGGCGCGACACGGTGCAAATGATCCAGCGGCAGATTGAAAAGTGGTGGCAGGAAAACACCGACCCGACCGTCGCGGGCTTCCGGATCACCGGCACCGGCGTTATTCTGGACAAAAACTCCACCTATATCCGCGACAACATGCTCCAGGGGCTTATTCCCTCCGTACTTGTTGTGGCCTTGCTTATGGCGTTTTTATTCAAAGATTGGCGGATCGTGCTGGTCTTTATGGTACCCAACGTATTTCCTTTATTTTTAGCCGGCGCCATGATCGGGTATTTTGGCATTCCGTTAGAGGCGGGCATTGCCACCGTTTTCAGCATTGTATTTGGTATTGCGACCGACGACACCATCCATTTTTTGAGCGCGTTCAAGTTGTGCCGGGAGCGAAAAATGTCCGTAGAGGAATCGCTGCGTACGACCCTGATGGAAACCGGGAAGGCCATGACGCTGGGGAGCATCATTCTGTTTTTCAGTTTTTTAGTCATGCTGTTTTCCATTCATCCGCCTTCGGTGATCGTGGGACTGCTGGTCAGCGTGACCCTTGCCGGCGCGTTATTTTGCGACCTGCTGCTGGCGCCCGTGTTGATTCGGGCGTTAATTAAGTAGATAGGCGTGGGCATTACGGATTTTGCAAGAAGTAGCTAGACGAACGCCCATTTTTTCGATTGTCTCGAAAAAATGGGCGTTCACACAAAGTATTTTTTGACTTCGCGAACCGTCAAGGATTTTTCACACAAGCACTATTTGGTAGCAGCCGGAATCTTGCTGATCGTGCAGCCGATTGCGCGGGTAAAATCCACTTCGGGTTTTTGACCGCGCAGGAGGGCATTCACGGCACTTTCCACATACTTAACGCTTACTTTTCCGGGCGATTCCGGATTATCGTCAATCGCGCCGATGTAGCGCACGTAGCGGTCGCTATCCAGTACGAACACCTGTGGCGTCCGGGTGGCGCCGAATTCGCGGCAGACCGTTTGGTTGCTATCGGACAAATAATGGAAGGGGTATCGTTTTTCTGCAGCGCGTTGCTTCATGGCCTCGAAGCTGTCCTCGGGCACAATTTCCGGGCTATTGGGGTTGATTGCCACGACCGGGAATCCTTTCGAGGCGAATTTTTTGTGCAGGTTGATAATCCGCTGCTCGTACAGTTGGGCGTAGGGGCAGTGGTTGCTGGTAAACACCACGATGTATCCCTTGGTATCACCCAAGTCGGAGAGGGAGATCATGCGGCCGTCCACGCTCGGGAGGGAGAAATTGATCGCCTGGTCGCCGACTACATATTTAGCGGGTTTGAAGGCGGTGGCAAACAGCGCGAGCGCCGCGAGGCAGGTGAAGAAGAAGGCGGTTTTTTTCATAGCAGGATGAATTAAAAAAAATCGGTGATTATAAACGCAGAAAAGTGCCAATCGTATCTTCCAGTCTGCGGGAATCCTGAAATTTTTGCCCCGGAATCCGAGCGGGCTTCTTTATTTAGGTCGAAAACGAGATTAAAAAAGGCGTTAACACACACACTATGAACGCTTTACGCGAAAAAAAGAAATTTTAATTAAAACTTGCATTCAAAATCCCTTGCAAGAAACTGCAAAACTTGGATTTGCGCCAAAATTTTAACATAAAATAAGACGAAAGAAATTGGGAAGGCAGGGACGCGGCATAAAAAAAGCCCGCCGAGCGTTGCAGCGCGGCGGGCTTTTTTCAGAATTTGAACAAACGTTACGCTTCTACCGTCCCGGCGTCCACGTGTGAGATCGAGTTATCCACTAAGATCCGGCCGCAGTGTTCGCAGGCGATGATTTTTTTATGCAGGCCCACTTCCAGTTGCACCTGTGGGGGCACGTAATTGAAGCATCCGCCGCAGGAATTGCGCATCACCGGCGCCACGGCGAGGCCGTTGCGGTAGGTCGAGCGAATCTTGCTGTACGCTTTCAGCAGGCGTTCTTCGATACCGCGGCGCGCGCGCGCGCTTTCTTCGTGTAGCGCGTTTTCCTCCTTTTCCGTTTTTTCGATGATGCCCTGCAATTCGACCTTTTTCGTTTCCAGGTCTTTTTTCTTGGCTTCCATTTTCGCTTCCGCGATATCCAGGGAGCCTTTCATGCCTTCGATTTTCAGTTTAACCTCTTTAATACGCTTCTCGTACAGTTTGATGTCGAGGTTTGCCAGTTCAATTTCTTTTTGCAGCGCCTCGTACTCCCGGTTATTCTTCACCTCGTCCAGTTGCTTGTGGTACTTTTTAATGTTCGCCTCTGCTTCTTTGGACGAGGCCTGCATGGCGCTGATTTCGCCATCGGCTTCCTTGATAGACTGCTTGATTTTTTTCAATCGGGTATCCAAGCCGGCCACCTCGTCTTCGAGGTCGGCTACTTCCATGGGAAGTTCTCCTTTGAGGATTTGGATTTCATCCAGTTGGGAGTCAACTTGTTGCAAGCGCCAGAGCAATTGCAATTTTTCGGTTACGGACGTTTCTACGGCCATGTGCTATTAGATGCTTTTAATGTTGGTGAGGAATCAAACGCTTTTCAGCGCTTATAACAAATAATTTACGGGGTTGGTATTTACCTCCGTGCAATGGAGCGCAAAATTAGGGAATTTTTCCCGAATTATTTCATATAAAAGTTCAATTGTAAACTGTTCGCTTTCAAAATGGCCGACATCGGCGATAATCAGGTCGCCTTCGGCGTCGAAAAACTCGTGGTACTTGAAGTCGGCCGTCACGAAGGCATCGGCGCCTGCGCGGCGCGCGGCGGGCAGCAAAAAGCTGCCGGAGCCGCCGCAGACGGCCACTTTCCGCACCGGACGGCCGCGCAACGGGGTGTATCGCACACAGCCGGCTTGCAGGTTATTTTTCACCAGCTGCAGGAAATCGGCCTCCGCCAGGGCCGCGGGCAGGATGCCGAGCATGCCGGCGCCGACGTCCGGGTTATCCGGCCTGGGCGATAAAATTTGCGTATCCTGCAGGCCCAGGCGCTCTGCGATTCGGGCGTTCACGCCGCGGCGACGCACATTGTCCAGGTTGGTGTGTATGGCATACAGGGCCACCTCCTCGCGGATCGCCCGGATGACGGTTCGCTCCACATAGTTGGCGCCGTTGAGGCGCTTGAGTCCGCGAAAAACAATTGGGTGATGCGCCACGACGAGGTTGCAACCCTTGCGCACGGCCTCCTCCACGACCGCCTCCGTGGAGTCCAGACAAAACAATACGCCCGTCAGGGGCGCGTCCGGCCGGCCGACAATCAGCCCGGCGTTGTCGTAGGATTCCTGGAGTTCCGGCGGGGCAATTGCCTCCAGCACGCGGGTAATATCCTGAATTTGCATGATACACGAGATTTGTTTGAATCAGGTAAAATTAAGCATTCAAGCGGGTTTCTCCGCCAAATTCCTGTAACTTTGTCCGCAGTTTTTAGTCAAATAAAACGTTTAGAGCCTTTCGGGCAGGTTTTCGCCGGCGGCAAAGAATGTACTTGCGGTATTTTTAAACACTTATCGCAGTAAAGTCGCGGCGCCTAAATGCCTGATAATTAAATTTTAATGCTATGTCAGCTACACTTTTATTTCTTGGCAACCTGAGCGGCGGCGAATTGACCGTCATTTTCCTGATCGTACTCCTGCTGTTCGGCGGCAATAAAATTCCCGAACTGATGCGCGGCCTGGGCCGCGGTATCCGCGAATTTAACAACGCAAAAAACTCGGTGGAAGACGAAATCCGCCAGGGTATGCGGGACGCGGAGAAGAAAACGATTGAAAAATAGATTGTAGAGACGCGATGCATCGCGTCTGATACGCGTCTATCGCGTAGAGACGCGATGCATCGCGTCTGATACGCGTCTATCGCGTAGAGACGCGATGCATCGCGTCTGATACGCGTCTATCG
>JBEIDF010000174.1:0-7928 GCA_040383605.1 Lewinellaceae bacterium | reverse complement strand
GGCCAGCGCCGCGACCTCCGCGGTATCGCTTTCCGGGTCAATCATCGGAAATGCCATATCCCCTACCCCGCCGAATTGAGCTTGTGCAGCGGCGAGTTGGTTGGCGGGCCAGAGGGCGGCGGGGTGATTGGAGAGGTTGAGGAGCATGGGTTAGGTTAATTTGTTTTTGATATGATCAGCAAAATCCTCTGCACTACGCAGGGTGAAGAAATCAAGCACATGGTTTACACCATGAAATGCACACAATTGCGGAAATTGAGGAGAAATGGAGGTGTCGTAAACTGCCTATGTCCATTCGCTTTACGCTCTTCCATGATAAACATGTTGCGCGACCATCCGATTTCTCGCACCAATGGTGCGAGATTTTCATTACCCCGAGATAAGCGAGCACCCAATATCCCATTCTCCGCGAATTTAAGCCAGTGCTGTCAAGGAGATGAAGAGTAAGAAGAATCAGGACATTTCTTTCAAGATTAGTTCATTAACCTTATCGTAAACACCATTTTCATTAACGCTTATACCAGAATACTCACATAGCATAGCATTAAAGTTGTCAATGGTTGCCAAACCTCCAGGTAAGGCGGTAGCGACCAGTCTTTGCTTAATCATATTTTCGTTTATGCCTTCATAATCGTGAGCAATGCCATTTCTTAGATAACGTATCGATGAAAAATTGGCTTTTACATTTTCTATGAGCGGATGAGGGGTGTGCTCTCCTTTTTTCTTGAAAAAGCCAAGAATGTGTCCGTATGCATAAACATTCGGTTTATTGAATACCAGAGGACTCGAATCTACTACTTGCAATTTAAGATAGTCAACTAGACTCGAATGCTTTTTGAGTAATTCATTCCATCTGGAATGTTTTGGGGGGTCAAACCTAACCTCACCTCCAAGGTGGTGTTCTACATCGGGTATGAGCAGATTTTCTGAGATGGTAAATAATCGCCACAGGTAATCTGCATAAGATTTTTGTTTGAATTTTATTAAGGCAGATCGGAGCATTTCTTGCTCCAATTCTTTTGGCACCAGTTTTTGTTTAATATCCAAATTTGACAATCCGAGTGAATTTGCCATTTGCCTGGCCAATGCAAAATCAAATCCCAGCCGAGCAATTGCGTACCTTGATAAATTTCGAACCTTTTTACTGTTTATAGGCAACTCGAGAATGCCGCTGTAATCAAAATTCTCAAGCATCTTTTCCACGGTATGTTTCAATACTAATTTTTCTTGAGCAGAAAAATTGGTCATGCTGACTTGCTTGTTCCTCGCCTGAATCGTGATAAATTGAATGCCCCTAAAGAACCCAGCCGCGTACGATGCCGCCCGCATATCCGGTGTACCACCTGAGTTCCCTACATAAAGTTGGCAGTCGCGATAGCCGTCGTAAAACATGGAAAATACGTTGACCAGTTCGGGGAAGTCAACTGGTGAACATTCTAATGGATAATAGTCAACCTTATGGCCGCGTTGCTCCAACCACCGCTGCATGAATAAAACAACATAGTGACAGTCCTGGGAATCCAGTGGCTCCTGCTTGGTCGAAATCAAGACAATCAAATCCGGCTTTTCTTCCAATTTTTCGAGATAGGTTTCCACCATGGGAAAACTCATTCTATCCTTTAGAGAATCATAGTTCTCTAAAATAACTTTGCTATTCTCCAGGAAACCTCCACCTGTTTTTTTAATAATTAAGTTAGTCCCTGTATCTGAGCTACCTTTTTCAAAATAATCGTAAAACTCTTTAGGCAAGTCGGAAGAAAGTTGCAAGTCACGGTTGCCGACTGTTGCGATCAGTATTTTTTTCATGGAATTGAATTAGTGGAATGTCAATTTTACATACCCCGGCAGCACGCCGTCGAACATGATTTTTCTCGATTTGGGCAAAGGCATGCCGTTGTACCGAGGCGTTCGACGGGTGGCAGTGGCTATATCATCGTAGAGCCCATCGTCAAGCACAAGGTCTTTCACCCAGTCGCCGGTCATGTTCCGGTAGCCCGTGCCGAAGCCGAGGCGCAGCAGGCAGGCGTTTTCGGGGAAAGCCTTTGCTTGGCTGTACAGTTCCTGCATAAACTCGAGCAGCCCCCCGGCGATATTGGGCAGGTCGGCATCTTCGAAAAAATCGATTTCGCTCTTCAGCAGGCGCAGGGCGTGTACGTGCAGCAGTTTGCACAGCCAGGCCTCGTTGAGTTGGCGTGCCGTGGCGGGGAAGAGTTGCGGTTCTTTGCGCAGGATCAGTTCCCGGTGCTGCTTGGGGATACTGATTTGAAACTCGGTCGTTTTACCTGCCGGGATGTATTCGATCAGTTGCCGCACCTCGCCCTTGATTTCGTAGCGTTGGTCGGCTCCTTTTCCGTTGAGCGTTTCGGCAAACGCCGCGTGGGTGTTTGTATTGAAGTAACAGTCACCTACCTGCAACATACGCAGAAAGTCGGAATTAGGGTCGTGCCCAAATACCTCCTGCTGCAATTTTTTATCATTGAAATCAGGCACTTCATTATTACCCCTTCGAATCAGCCTGAAGTTCAAGTCTCTGTCACCTAAACCTCGATCCTTATATTTTGGAAGGATGGTTTGAGAAAAAATTGCTGTTCTGATTGCCCCCTTTATGGAAGAGCCGGGCAAATATGGCTGCCCCATCCCCCCGTGTATTTGCTCGCGCAGGGTATTGGTGAAATATGGCGCCCGGCTGCCTTTCAGCGGAATAATACGGCGCGCCACATCCTCCGGACGGATACCAGGTTTGCGCTGGCGCAGGTATTCCAAAAAGTTTTTCTTATTTTCCCGGTCTTCTATATATCCTACCCAAATATGGATGTTTTCTGCACCGATGATATCGAGAATCTTCGATTCATCCGCCACGACCACGGCCTTTTCTTTATCGAAGTACAAATACTCCGCATTGCCCTGGTATTGGATACCTGAGCCGATGTGTATGGGAGAAAGGGTTTCGATTTTAATTTTCATCGCTATTTGCTATTTGATGAATAGGTACAAAAATTGGCCTTCCTTCTCGCCAAACGGCGTAATCAAGTCCTTGCCAATTGGGTTTTAAATCCACTCGTTTCCCAGCCAGTGGCTTACTAGGAAAAACAGATCCTTCTTCAAACATATAGATTGAGCGTTTGCGCAATGTGATGTGATCCGGGTTAGGCGCTCCGGCGATATAACCGCCGCGCTTGGTGAGTCCCCATGAGCTATTATCTAGGTCGTCTGCGCTCAAATCGTTTTCTGCCGGAAGATAAAGCCCTAGGCTACATTGATGAGCGGCATTATCTGGTGTACGGAGGAACAGGCTCTCAAAAACCGGATCAAAAAAGCCGTTGCCCACCGAACGATCCGTCCCGATGCCCATATCGCCCAACAACCGGAACGAGCGCTGGAACATATCCCTGGCTGCCGTATCCTGCCACTGCACGAGTACATATAGTCCTGCATCTTTGCCGAAGTACATTCGCTCCGTATAAAATGGCAGGGCATCCTCTGAATAATCAGGAGCAATGGTAACGCGTTGCGTAACCTCCGCCTTGTAAACCAGGCCAACAGATTGCTCCGACAAAAACTCCTTGTTTTTCAAGTGTTTGTCCTTATCAATAACGGCAGGCTCGCTGTGGATAATTTTTTCAAACCAAGACTTCCCCAAGAAACGGATTTTTTTAAAAGGCTTTCCCTGTTTTTCTACAGGTACACCCTTCATGTCAAAGTCCAGCCGCATCATAGGTTTTGGGAAAAAATACTCAGATTGCCAAAAAGGGAAAGCTGAGGATAAACGGAGGCTATCCAACATAGCCAAAACATCGCTTTCGCTTGCCCCCAGTTGCCTCGCTGCTACAAACAAAGCTGCTACAAGCGTATCCGAATGCAATACCCGGGCGCTTTCGTCAAAGTTTTCCCGCCCGCGCGACAAATGCAAAGGCGATGTGAAATTCAGTTTTATGCAGTCAAATTGTTGTTGCATGGCATTTACTTTAAATCCTCGGGGATCAGTTCATTTCGTTGGCGTTCGGCTTGCGAATCACCAGTGTGATAGTACGCCACGGTGCGTTCAGTAATGGAATGAATCCTAAATTTGACACGCCCGCTGCCTCTGGAGCCACTGCCGCCGATGTAGTCGTCCTGGAGCATCTGCAAGCCTTTGAGCGTGTGGTCGAGCAATTCATTTTCACTTTTGTTATCACCTTCAAAGATATTCAGCACGATGTCCAGCTCAAAACGGGCGCCGGCGGGTACACGCTCGAAAGTGCGTGGCATGGCAGCCGAGGTGATACGGTCTATCACTACTTCTGTTTTGCTTTCGGTATAGGGCAGATCGGTTTTATCACCGAATTCGTCGCCGTTCAGCAATTTGCCGTCGCGGAAAATAATCCGACTTGGCCGCTGTCTTTCATCTGCACTAGCTGACCCAAACAACACCGTAGTTACGTGATCAGGATTATCGGATGGCCCAAACTTGACGTTCCCCATCTTCACATCTTTAATAAAGCCGTAAGAGATTTCGAGTAGCGATCGCATTTTACCTTTCAAGGTACTGCCAGGCACGTAGGGCTGGTTGTTAATCGGATTTCGGATCACCATCTTGTCCGGCCCACCGATGCCCATAGCGGTGTTGGAGCCGCCGATCAGAAGTCCCGATGTAGCTTCTATCTCACCTTTAATGAGGATTTTCTTATTCAACTTGATCGTATTTGACATTTTGAATTGGATTTAAAATTTAGAATTGGGTTAGTCGCGTCCGCCGTTTGCTTTGTGAAAGGCCAGTATCGCCTCGCAGAGGTCGCAAAAATTCTCGAAGCGTTTTTCCGATCCGTCTTCGTCAATTTTAACCGACTGATGCGCTTTTAATATCTCCGTTTTAAAGGTGCTTGCACCTCTGCCGCCCGTTTTTTCCGCCCGCTTGGCAGCGTAAGCTAACTTTGGGTGGAGCAGGTGAAACGCAGATTTTTGCTTAGCCTCTTCAATGCCTTTGAGTTGGATTCTTTTGAGTTCGCCATAAAAGTTGCGAATCTGGGAGGTCGTAAAACGCTCCTCCACCAGCTTCATTCCCAATTGTTCGGCATAGGTGATGGCATCCCCTTTGATTCCGCTAACAATCCATTCTGATTTAAAGAGTGGGACCTGGATTTGTTCCCGGTCTCTTCCACCCTGACCTTGGTAAAGAGCCATATACTTAATATTGTAATGGTGAATAAATTATTCTTTTGTTTCTAATTCAGCCCATCGGGAGGCTACTTCGAGTAAGTCCAGAAAATTATGAGACGAAAAATCTTTAATGTGTTCCCCAGCCCATTCCTCCATGAAGGCAGCGTGCTTTATCATCTTGTAAAACAGCTCTGCGTCCTGGCTTTTTTGCCGTTGAGCCGCCCTGCTGAAGTCATAAGCCATGTGCCAACGCCACGGAGTGCTACCTCCCCTTATCTCCTGCATACGGGCTTTCTCTGCATAACTCAACATTTTCTGGAGTATGCCCCGCGGTATTTTCTTACTATTTATCAAGCCAGTCATTTCATTTTTCAAACTTTGAACAGTTGGGTACTCTTTTGACCAATCGAGTGGTACATTGAATATTGCTATGGAATTTTTTTCAAGACCCAGCGGCCGCTCATGCTCCTTAGCCTTTTTTTCCGCCACTTCTGCAAATTTTGCCCCTTTTGAGATAGGAAATTTCCCCCCAATGAGAGAAATTCCGCCGGAAATGGTCAACTTAGGATTGTGGCATACCCAGCGGGCAAAATCATGCTGGATTGTTTCCGCAAACCGGAATAACTCCGACCAATGCCCTACAATAAAAAGATCGTCTCCGCCGGAGTAAATAATGGAAGTATTGTACTGGTGATTATTACCCCAAATTCGGTTCAAATATCCTTTAAAAAAGTAATCAAGATTACGGCTCAACACACTGTATCTGGAAAACGTGCGGCGTTTGTTTTCTAGGCCGGATATGAAAATCGCACCAAGATTATCTACATCCATGCGCAGCACGCCTAACTTTTGAGCACCCGGCCCCATCTTGGCCATTTCGTCGAAAGTTACTGGCAAACTATTATCATGCGCAGGGTAATCGTTCCCTCCATAAAAAGCAAATCCATAGATACAACGTTTACCTTTTAGGTACCCAGCATTTGGATCAAAACCAGAATAGTCTATGTCAAAAGATCGTATAAATACATCATCCGGATGTCGATGCCCTACAGTCAGCAAATCCTTTTCGGAAAAAAGGTAATTGTAAATCGCCAATTCGCCAATTCGATATTCATATTCACGCCAATGAGGTATTGGTGCCATGGAAGTAATCCAATATTGGGCATTTCGAAGGTCTTTACCCAAATCGATCTGTGCTTTAGTACTAGCAGTAATTAATCCCTTTTCTTCCAAGGCAAATACCTTATCCTTTAATTTGCCTTCGTTAATATCCTTTATCTCTGCTTCTGTAAATTCTTTACCTGTAATGTAGTCCCGTTGTTGCTTCCCTCCTATTTCGCTCGGACTAAAGAAGTAGGCATAATCTGATTTCAGTTGCTCCTTAAATTTCTGCGATTTCAGTTTGGCGATTTTTCCGGACAGCGCACCCCATGCTCTGTGAATTCCGTCATCATCGAGCTGTTGCATAATTTGCGCTTGTGTAACCTCTTGCCAATCAATACTTAGTGACAGACTGGTTTGATGTACATTGAAAACAGAGGCGGATAAAGTCGTGCGTAATTCTTGCAATGCAGACAGCACTTTAGGCGTATTCGGCACCAAAAGATAAAATCCTCCACCTGATGCATACACTACGGAAGACCACGGCATTTGCAGCCTGTTCAAAATTAACTCAACGGCATTTTCCACCATAATCTGCAGGTAGAAGGACCGCCCCTTGAGATTACGCGCAGCATCGGTAGATACTATGTCGTAGATATAACTCTGGATGCCAGACAGGTCGCCTCCCACCAACAATACCGGGGCTTCGTTATCAGAAATATTGAAACCAGCCTTTAGCTGTCCTTTTTCCTTCAAATAGTCATATAAACACAAAGCGAATATACCCGTACTTTTCAGGTGATCGTACAAAGACACATCCGGCAGGTGCATGGTACTGGAGGGTACTGACGATGCAAAGCGGTGTAACAGAAAGGTAAGGCTTTCTGCCAAACTCAAGGAGTTACACTCTGCTTCCTTAATGTCCAAAAATGCCTTTTCAAACCAATTCCATAATTCTGCATAGCTTAACTGCCCCTTTACCACCTCAGTATCGAGGCTGGGGAAGTGGTCGTCGCCTAATGAAAGTGGTTTGATCGGTATTTTCCTTTTAGAATCATATTGCTTGCCTCGCAACAGCCCTTCAAAAATGCTCACCATGCGCACATTTTTGAAACTGTCCCAATTGTTCTCGGCTTCCGCGTCTTTATACCCGGACTCCCCCGTTCGGTCTGCACCGGAGGCGTAGTGATCGGCTTTTTGCACGATCAGTTGATAAACATCCTCCTTATCGGGTGCATGGTGTTTTACAGAGGCTTTAAAGAAGGCCTCGAAGTTGTCTTTTCCGATAGTCTTTTCAAAAAATGCCCGGTGTCTGTCCAGAAATTCGGCAGTCCACAATACGTGCTTGTGCGAATACCTCCCATTGTATTGAGGGCAATACAAGCCTTCGTTACTCTTGGTCGCAGCGGACAAGATTTTAGAAGATGCAACGCCGCTTGAATCTGCCCGTTGCCAGAATTTTCCGATATCATGCAGCAGTGCCGCCAGGTAAATTGTCTCTCTGTTCATCTTCTTGTGCTTTTGATATTTTGTTATTTTGCCTATCCCCGCTCACCATCCCATACCCCAGCGCCGCGCCTTTCCCCAATCCCAGATACGGCGGCAGCCAGATGTTGGTGCTGAAGCGGACGTGGAAGGCGCTCATCGTCTGGTCTTTGAAGTGGGTGCGCTGGACGGGGCCAACCGACCGG
>JBEIDF010000173.1:0-8053 GCA_040383605.1 Lewinellaceae bacterium | reverse complement strand
TGGATTCCGAAGGCGTTATTTTGTACGTTGGCAAAGCAAAGAACCTGCGCAACCGCCTGAATTCTTATTTCGGCGATAAAAACAACCACACCGCCAAAACCAAGGCGCTGGTGCGGCATGCGCACTTAATCGAATTTACGATCGTAGAAACCGAAACCGATGCGCTGCTGCTGGAAAATACCCTCATCAAAAAACACCAGCCGCGGTACAATGTGATGCTGAAGGACGAAAAATCGCCGCTCAGCTATATCTGTATCAAACACGAACCCTTCCCGCGGGTTTTTCTCACCCGAAAAACAATCCGCGACGGCTCCCACTACTTCGGCCCCTACCTCTCCCGGAACCGCGTCGCGCAAATCCTCGAACTCATCCGAAAATTGTTCCAACTCCGAACCTGCGCCCTGAACCTGACACAAAGCAATATTCAAAAGGGAAAATTCAAAGTCTGCCTGGAATATCACATCAAAAACTGCGCCGGGCCCTGCGCCGCCCTGGAGTCGGAGGGCGCCTACAACCGAAAAATTGAACAAGTAAAAAATGTGCTGAAGGGCAATTTTGCCGCCGTAAAAACCCATCTGCGGGAAGAAATGCAGCGCTACGCTGAAAACCTGCAGTTCGAACAAGCCCAACTCGCCAAAGAAAAACTCTCCCTCTTCGAAGACTACCAGGGCAAAAGTACCGTGGTAAATCCCAGTATCCGGGATGTGGACGTGTTCTCCATTGCCGCGGACGAACAGGAGGCGTATGTCAATTACCTGAAGGTGGTCAATGGCGCGGTCATCAATACCTATACGCTCACCCTGACTAAAAACCTGGATGAAGACCAGGAAACGCTGCTGGTGTATGCCGTCCAAAAATTGCGGGAAAAATTCAACAGCATCACCCGGGAAATCATCGCGCCTTTCCCGTTTTTACTGCCCGAAGCGGCGGACGTGATCATCACCGCGCCAAAAATCGGCGACAAACGCAAACTGCTCGATCTGTCCGAAAAAAATGTCCAATACCACCTCCTCCAGCGCAAACGAGAGGCCATGAACCGGGCTGGCAAACAAACGCCCGCAGAACGGGTGCTCCGCAGCTTGCAGACGGATTTGAATATGGCCGAACTGCCGCTGCATATCGAATGCTTCGATAATTCAAATATTCACGGTACAAATCCGGTATCCGCTTGCGTCGTGTTTAAAAACGCCAAACCGTCCAAGCGAGATTACCGACACTACAACGTAAAAACCGTGGAAGGCCCCAATGATTTCGCCTCCATGGAAGAAGTGGTGTACCGCCGCTACAAACGCCTGCTCGACGAACAACAACCCCTCCCCCAACTGATTGTCATTGACGGCGGAAAGGGCCAACTATCCGCCGCGATGCAAAGTCTCCGCACGCTGGGCTTAAACGGCCGCATAACGGTCATCGGCATCGCTAAAAAACTCGAAGAAATTTATTTTCCCGAAGACCCCCTACCCTTGCATATCAACAAAAAATCGGAGTCGCTCAAACTCATCCAGCAGGCACGCAACGAAGCCCACCGTTTTGCCATCACTTTCCACCGCGACAAACGCAGCAAAGAATTTATTCAAACCGAACTCACGAATATCCCAGGCGTCGGTCAAAAAACTGCAGAAAAACTGCTACAACACTTCGGTTCCGTCGCGCGCCTGCGCGAAACCCCCGAAGAAGAAATCGAGCAAGTGGCCGGTAAAAAAGTGCGCGCCAGTATCAAAACGTACTTCGAAAAACAATGATGCAATTGGGGATTGGGGATTGCGGATTGCGGATTGGGGGTTTTCCCTTCAAGTCCTTTAAGAAATAACCCGACATCGCTCCAATCCCCAATCCGCATTTCCCAATTTCCCAATTGTTTCAATATTTCACAACCTTCCCCATTTTTCCGCCGGCCAACACAAAATACAATCCCGGCGCCCAGTCGCGCATATCCACCCGGCAGGTGGCGCCCGGCGGGTCAGACGCCTCAAAAACACGCCGGCCGGCCGCATTGAACACGGTTACCTGGCGCTGCGATTGTTCTGCCGGCAATTCCACGAAAAAATATTCGGAGGTCGGGTTGGGCCAGAGGCGTAGTGCGGGGTTGTTGGAGGCAGGCGGCGGGTCTTCCGTGGAAACGGTGATGGGATTGAGGGTATAAAAGGCGATCAGCACCATCATTTCATCGTCGGAGGTGGGGCCGAAATTGACGGCGGCCGGACCGTCGTTGACCCAGGTTGCCTCGTGGATAATGCCCTGCCCCCAGTTGACCGGCAGCGAGGGCGTCCAGTACCGGATCGGGATGTGCTGATAGTCGAACATCGGCGCGCCGCAGCCGGGGATACCGCCCGGGCAGGCCGCATCGTAGATCAACTCGCCTTTGATGCCGCCGGACAACCGCCGCCATACTTTGTAGCCGGTTCCGTACTTGTGGGTATGTCCCATGATACCCCAGACATGGATATTGCCGGCGCCCGGTTGGAATTCCGACTTGGTATGGGTGATGGTGTTTCCATTGTTGGGAATCGGGATGTTGGGGTTGACGAGCAGCGTGGCGAACATTTCCTGCGCCGCCGTGCCGACGGGTTGGGTATAAACGTTGACATAGGCTTCCGCCTGATAGACCTTGCTCAGGGAATAATTGATATAGTGCGCGTTGAGGTCGAGTACCCGCTGTTTATCCCAACGGAAGGCCGTATTGTTGGGCAATTGGAGGTCGGTCGCTTCCTGCACGGCGGCTACCAATCCGATGTCCGAATGGTTGGGATTGGGGCGCAGACCGTGCGCTACTGTATTGGCGCCGGCTATGCTGTTAAAATTGTATAAGATAAAATGGTGCGAATACGGGGAAATTTTAAAATCCAGGCGGTTGACCTCCACATCGGCCGGAAGATTGAGCTCGTATTTCTGAAAATACTCCACCTCGCCGTCAGGCGCCAGGAAAAAAGGCCCCATTTTAACTTGGAAACCTTCGCCGGGCGCGGGTGCGGGCGGCGGACCGTCCGGAAACGCTTTTTCGCCGTTTCCGGCATAAAAATCTTCAATCAGGGTTTTGCTGAATTGGACGCCCGTTGTTTTTGCGCCATACAGAATCCACTGCCGGATGATTTCTTTTTCCACATCAGACAGCGTGCCGCCGCCGCCGGGCATCGGATTCCCCTCGGCGGTATGCAGCGCGGGAATGATCGGCTCGAAGCCTCCATTGATTTTTTTAAACAGAAAACTGCGATCAGGCCGCCCCGGGTAGATTCGCTTCTGACCGCCGGCAGCGGCCTGGCTGTTGGTCGGATTGATATTGACCAGTTTGCCGGCTACGTTCAGGGCGCGCGCGGCGGCATTGATGCCGGCTCCTTGCAGGTCAAGCCCGCCGTCCGGCGTAGCGTTATCGTGACAGGAGGCGCATTTTTGTTGAAAAATTTCATACACCTCCAGCAGGGAGGAGGCGCTTTGCGCCGGAAGCGCAACGGCAGCGATACACAGCAGGCAGGCGAAGGGTATTTTAATAAACATACGGCGTTTGTTTGTTTCGGATATTCCTGATAACAAATATAGGGTGTTTGAATTTACGCGCGACGATTATTTTTCCCGATGCGCCAATGCAAGCACAGTGCGCATAAACCGGCGAGGAATAGCTGCACCGCCAGCAACCGGGGACTGCCCAACCAATCCAGGGCAAGCGCCAGTCCAACAAAACAGAGCGAAGCAAACACTAAAATTGCCGTAGTTTGCGAATGGCTGCAGCCCTGCGCCAGCAGCAGGTGGTGTAGATGATTTTTATCGGGACTAAAAGGCGATCGCCCGCGCACGATTCTTCGCACAAAAGCCCAACAGGTGTCGAAAAGCGGCGCAATCAATAAACTCAACGCAATAACCGGCGCAGCATGAAATGCCAGCGGCGCGCCGACGGGCAGTGCCTCCTGCCGGCGGATAAATTGCAAAGCAAGGACGGCGCAGACCATGCCAATAAACTGCGAACCGGTGTCGCCCATGAATATCCGGGCCGGCGTGACATTATACTTCAGGAATGCCGATAATGACCCGGCAATAGAAAAAGCGATGGTTGCCGGTAAAATCTGCCGCGCCAGGCAAAACCAAATACCAAATAAAACGCAGGCAAGCAGCCCAATGCTTGCCGCTAATCCGTTGACGCCGTCTATCAAATTAAAAGCATTGATTATCAAGACAATGACAGATACAGACAACATAAGTCCGACGGGCGCAGGAAGCGCGTACACACCACAAATCCCGTACAAACTGTGCAGACCGATCTGCCCCTTGGAGACCAGTACAAAAGCCGCTAACACCTGCGTGGCCAATTTAGCCAGCGGCGACAACGGGATAAGATCATCGCGCGCACCTGCTAAAAAAATAAACATAAACGCCACCAGCACGTGCTGCATCGCACCGAAATCCGAGGCTTTCATCCACAAAATCAGCGCAAAAAAAGTACCGCTGAAAATACCGACGCCGCCAAGGGTCGGCGTGGGCGACAAATGCGCGCTGCGATCATTCGGCTCATCGTACAGGTCGCGCGCACGCGCAACCTGAATGACCAAGGGCAGAACCAGGTAACTGATCGAGAACGCCGTGATAAAAATCAGCATAAGGATCGGCATAGGGTGGAAAGTTCATGCGTTTTCAAAAAATATTTTTTCCGTACCCGCGTCTAGTGTAACAAGACGACATTTTCAGCGTTTTAAATCTGTGTTTTCAGTTTTGACTCTATGCGCGCACGCGCTCCATGCGCTCAAGTTCCGGACGGATAAAGCCCGGCCGCTCTGTCGCCGCCTGTGCGGTACGGCTGGCGTTCTGCTTTTGGGCGCCCTCCGGGTAGTCGCGCAAACCGATTCTCTGCCGGCAGCCCAAGGCGCCTGGGCGCGCTTGGAAATCGTAGCCGGGGATTCCACCTTCGCCATGTCGCTGCGCCCGGTGAAGGTCAGCGCCAAGCGCACGTTCAAAGACTTGCAGGAGCAGCGCCAATATTATCTGTACAAACGGGCAGCAAAAAAGGTGTACCCCTACGCTTTACAGGCACTGGAATTGTACTCGGAAATTTCCGGCGAAACAGCCGACATGAACAGACGGCAACGCCGCCGGTTTATCCGAAATGAACACAAAGAACTCAAGGAAGATTTTCAGGATCAACTGAAAAACCTCTCCAAAACGGAGGGTAAAGTGTTGATTAAAATGCTCGAAAAAGAACTAAACCAGCCCTTTTACGATGTACTGAAAGAAACCCGCGGAACAACTACCGCCGTGTACTGGCATAATCTGGGTAAAATATGGGGCTATAATCTAAAAGACGGCTACCGCACAGGCGCAGATACCCTGCTGGATGAGGTGCTGCTGGATTACGATTTCGGACGCCCGCAGTGGTAAGGGCTTGTTCAAATTTTGATGCTGAGGCAACATTTGAACAGGCGCTAAACGGCCTCACGAATCCTGCCCGATGCGCTCGACAAAATACATGGCGATCTCTCCTTTATTTTTTGCCGACAAACGCCCTCGATAGGTGCAGACGACCTGTGTTTTCACCAATTCATACGTTGCTTGCGAAATATTGATCCTGCCCGGCTCGCCGCCCTGCTCGAGTCGGGCGGCGGTATTCACCGCATCGCCCCAGATATCATACGCAAATTTATGACTGCCGACCACGCCGGCCACGACGGGCCCGGTATGAATGCCGATGCGCATCTCAAAGACGGGAAGGCCCTGCGCGCGCCTTGCCTGCATCAAGTCCTGGAGTGCGTGTTGCATATCCAGCGCGGTGCGCACGGCGTCCAAAGGGTGGGTGTCGTTGGGCGTGGGCAGCCCGCCGGCGCACATATAGGCATCCCCGATGGTTTTGATTTTTTCCATGCCGTGGCGGGCGCTGATCTGGTCGAATAAGCGGAAATAATCGTCGAGGGCCCGCACCAGGTCTTCCGGGTTCATTTGTTCGGCAATAACGGTGAAGTTTTTGAAGTCGCTGAACAAAACGCTGACAGACTCATAACGCACCGGTTTTACGCGGTTATGCGCTTTCAGTTCTGCCGCCGCCGCTTCGGGCAGAATATTGGTCAGCAGCTCGTCGGCCCGTCGGCGTTCGCGTTCAATCACAGCGTTTTGGGCGGCCAGGTCGCGGTTTGCTTTGGCGCGAATGCGGTTGCGGTTGTACAGCAGGGCCACCAACAGAAGCAGGGCGATGACGCCGCCGAAAAACGCTTTTTGTTCGGCGTTTCTTCGGTTTATTTCGGCATCGCGCAGCTGAATTTTTTGTTTTTGCTGCTCGATCTCCTGCTGCTTTTTCTGATCGGCGAACAGCGCTTCCCGTCGGGCAAAACTACGGGCCAAGGCGGCGTCCACCCGACCATGGCGATACTCGTCGTGCAGACGCTGGTACGCAAACGCCTTTTTGAAATCTTTTAAGGCGGCATATAACTCCGCAAAGTCCTTGTACGCGCGTTCAATATATTTTTCCTCGCCGAGCGCCTCCGCGATCGCAAAATATTTTTCGGTGCAAGCCATCGCCTCCCGGATCCGCCCCTGGCGCCGCAGCACATCCCCCTGCACATTATAGCATTCCATCAGACCGGGCGTATCCTCCAGCGCGGAACGAATTTCAAATGCCTTTTGCAGGTAATCCAACGCCTGTGGATAGTTTCCCAGGTGTTTGTAGGCCTCTGCAATGTTGTAGTACACCGTGCCGGCTCCCGGTTGATCCTCCAGTTGTTGGCGAATTTCCAGGGCTTGCAGGTAATATCGGATCGCCGTCTCGGAAGAGTCCAACTCGTCCAACACATTGCCGTAGTCGGTCAGCGCATCCGCAATACCATCCGGGTCGCGGAGCCGACGCTGGATTTCGAGCGCGCGCCCATACCACTCGTACGCGAGATCGTAGCGATCCAGTTCGAAGTAGATATGTCCCATCATGGTGTAGGATTGCGCCATGCCCACGCTGTCGTTGAAATTTTCAAAGATCAGGCGCGCCTCGTTGAGTTGGCTTTGCGCCTCGGCGTAAGCGCCTTCCGACTCGAGGAGGCCGGCGATATTCCGGTATGCCCGGGCCATGCGGAAGGTATCGCGGAGGATTTCGGCTATGCGCAGGTTTTCCCGGTGCAGTTTGAGCGATTGGTCGTACGCGCCGGCGGTCTCGTAGGCCAGGGCGAGGTTGTTGATCGTGCCGGCAATATCCGGTTGCACACCGGAGCGCCGACGCACTTCCAGGGCTTTTTCATAGTATTCAATTGCTTTGGCGTTGTTGCCCCGGATGGTCTCGACGGCCCCCAGTCCGTTCCAGGCAGCGCCCTCGCCGATCAAGAACCGCTGCTGTTGCGCCAGGCGGAGCGCCTCCCGGAAACGGTTTTCCGATTCGCCGGTCTGCGTCTCGACAATCGCCCAGGCATAGTCAATCAGCAGGCGTACCCGCTGGGTATCCGGCGCCGGTCTGCCCAGCAGGCGCAGCAACGAATCCGCTTCCGATTGTTGCGGCCAAAGATCGCCCGCTCCGCCGCAGAGGGCAAACAGGAGAAACAGCATTCGAACCGATCGCCTAAACACACGCATAAGCCGCCAAAATAATACATTTTCCCATCATGGATACCTCGATTACCTCCGCGCGAAAAAAAGGATTGTATTTTTGCCGGAAATTGGGCGGTTGCAGCCCGAAAATCAAAATTGGAACAAGCGCTAAAATAGTTGCGTCAAATATAATCTTTACAGAAAAAAGCACGTTTTACACACGCTATTATCCTTGCGTTTTTCCAAAATAACAAAAATACAACATTCAATATGCTCCGCAAACTCACCCTGATCCTTGCCCTGATCGCCAGCCTGGCCATGCGGGCAGACGCCTCTTACTTGCTGCTGCCAATGGATGAAGTCAGCCAGCGAAACCACCTGAAAGCGTATGGCATTACCTATTGGGTGCTTTCTCAGGGCGTCGAAACGTACTGGCTGCTGAACTACCGCGGCGGCAGTTTCGTGTTTTTATACACGCCGACGTTTGAAAAAGAATGTAAAACCCGCGATGTCAGCTACGAGATTATCGCCGACGCCCAATTCGCCAATATCCAAAACGAGGTGCTCAATC
>JBEIDF010000172.1:0-8059 GCA_040383605.1 Lewinellaceae bacterium | reverse complement strand
TGGACGCTCAGCGGCAATTTGACGCCCTACAACGGCCCCTGGACGCGCGCGCAGGCCGCCCACTTGCTCCGGCGCGTGACCTTCGGCGCGCGCAAAGACCAGGTGGATCAATTGCTGAACGCCGGCAGCGCCGGTGCGGCGGTGGATCTGGTGCTGGATCTCCCCGCAAACCTGCCGCCGCCGCCGGTGAACAATTACAACACCGCCGATTATACCGATCCGCAGGTGCCGGCCGGACTGCCCTGGGTCAACGCCGCGCCCAATTTTGACAATGGCACGGAGGGCTTCCGCATCGAAAGCTGGCGGGGCTGGTGGCTCGAGCGCATGATCAACGCGGAGGCCAATATCCAGGAGAAAATGACGCTCTTTTGGCACAATCATTTCGCCACACAGGCCTCCGCCGTGTTTATTGGCCGACCTAATTACCTGTACAACCAGCGTTTGCGGGAATTCGCGCTCGGCAACTTCAAGGATTTGGTCAAGGCCGTCACCCTCGAGCCGATGATGCTCTATTACCTCAACGGTTTTCTGAATGAAAAAACAGCGCCGGACGAGAACTATGCGCGGGAACTGCAGGAATTGTTCACGATCGGAAAAGACAATCCCGATCATTATACCGAGGACGATGTGGTGGCTGCCGCCCGCGTGCTCACCGGCTGGCGGGTGAATTTTTTTAACAGCGCAGTCTATTTTGATCCCAACGCGCACGATACTGGCGACAAGCAGTTTTCCGCGTTTTACAACCAGACGATTATTCAGGGCAGCGCCGATGGCGACGCGGAACTGGACGCCCTGCTCGATATGATTTTTGACAAGGAAGAGGTGGCGCTGTTTATTTGCCGCAAACTGTACCGGTTTTTTGTCTATTATAAAATTGACGCCGCAATCGAGCAAAATATCATTGTCCCGCTGGCGCAAATACTCCGGGACGAACAGTACGAAATTCGACCGGTCGTGGAAACCCTGCTCAAAAGCGAACATTTTTTCCAGGCCGTCAACAAGGGCTGTTACATCAAAAATCCGCTCGATCTGGTGGTGGGCGCCCTGCGCAATTTCAATCTCAGCATTCCGGCTTCCACGCCGCTGGATCAGTGGCAAATGCAGCTGTATCTCAATTATACCGCCAATGTGATGCAAATGCTGCCCGGCGAACCACCCAACGTGGCGGGCTGGGCCGCTTACCGGCACGCGCCGGGTTATTACCGGAATTGGATCAGCGGAGATACCATCCGAAACCGCAATATTTATACCGATGTGCTGTCGTTTTATTACTATGAAACAGACAACGACCGCATGGCGATTGACCACGTGGCCTTCGCCGCCCAGTTCGACCATCCGGAGGATCCGAACCTGCTGCTCGACGACATGCTCGCGTTGCTGCTGCCGGTGGAAATCTCGTTTTTAAAGAAATTGCTGCTCAAAACGGGCATCCTGCTTTCCGGCCAGGCCAACGATTACTACTGGACGAATGCCTGGAATACCTACGTGAACAATCCGTCCGACCAAATGGCCTACGAAACGGTTCGCAGCCGGCTGGCGCTGTTACATAAATATATTACGAGCCTGGCAGAGTACCAACTGGCCTAAGATCTTGTTCAAATTCTGATTTCTGGGCTGCAACTGCCAAATTTTATTTTAAACTGCGTTAAATTTTTCGCCGAATTTCCCGCATTCGACTGCAAAATTTGCCTTGTTAAAAATAAAATTTTTGCAGTTTCGCCTCAGAATCAAAATTTGAACAAGACCTAATATCTTGTCCTACTACGATGAAAAGAAGAAATTTTTTGCAATATGCCGGGATTGCCGCCGGCGCTGCAGCCTTCCCGCTCAACGGCTTTGCCGTCAATCCGACCGCCCGGCTCCCTTTCCTGCGCGCGCTGGCGGAGGGCGGCGTTCCCAACGGCCGCGTGTTGGTGCTGATCCAACTGATTGGAGGCAATGACGGCCTGAACACGTTCATTCCGTTAGACCAGTACGACCGGCTGGCCAATGTGCGCGGGAGTATCCTGATCCCGCAGAGCCAGACGCTCAGCCTGAGCGGCACGGCGCACAATGCGCTGCACCCGGCCATGCCGGAAATGCGCAGCCTGTACGACGGCGGGTACCTGTCCGTCGTGCAAAACGTGGGGTATCCCAACCAGGACTACTCCCACTTTCGATCCACGGATATCTGGATGTCGGCTTCGGACGCCGACGAGTTCCTCGGAACTGGCTGGGTTGGCCGCTACCTGCAGGCGGAATACCCGGGGTATCCGGCAGGCTATCCCAGCCCGGACATGCCGGATCCGCTGGCGATCCAGATTGGCGCGCTGACCTCCATGACCTTCATGGGCGATTCGGTACCGATGGGCTTTGCCATTTCCGACCCGCAGGCGTTTTATCAGTTTGTGAACGATTTGGTAGAGCCGGCGCCCAACTCGCCGTACGGCGACGAGCTGTCCTACATCCGGCTGGTTATCCAGCAGGCGCAGGTGTATTACGCGGCCGTCAAAGGCGCCGCCGACGTAGGGCAGAATCTCTCGGGGCTGTACCCGGCGCAGGGAGAGAATCCGCTGGCCGATCAGTTGAAAATTGTGGCGCAGCTCATCAGCGGCGGACTTAAAACGCCCGTTTACCTGGTGACCCTGGACGGATTCGACACCCACAGCGAGCAGGTGGACGACGCGTCTAACCCGGCGGTCGGCACGCACGCTACCCTGCTTCGGTGGGTTTCCGAAGCCATTGGCGCCTTTCAGGACGATCTCAACCTCTTGGGCGCGGCGGATCGGGTGGCCGGCATGACGTTTTCCGAGTTTGGGCGCACCATTGCGGCCAATGCCAGTCTGGGCACCGATCACGGCGCGGCCGCGCCGATGTTTGCTTTTGGCAAAAACGTTATTCCTGGCATTATTGGCGACAATCCGCAGATACCGGCAAGCGTACAAGGCTCGCAGGATTTGCCGATGCAGCACGATTTCCGGTCGGTCTATGCCAGCGCGCTGCAGGACTGGTTTGGGATCGTCAATCCGGAGAGCATCCTGCACGACGATTTTCCGATCCTTCCGATCTTCAAAGCGGCGTCCACCAACACCCATGCGTTGGCTTCCGAAAACGATATAGAGGCGGTGAATTTTCCCAATCCCTTCCGGGATACGACCACTGTGCAATTTCACCTGCCCGCCGCCAGTCGCATCACCCTCCTGCTGATGGATCTCAACGGAAGGATCTTGCGAACGGTGGCGGATCAGGCGTATTTTCCGGCGGGCGACAACCGTTTGCAGTTGGAGCGCGGCGGATTGCCCCCTGGCGCGTATCTGTATCAGATTCGCGCGCGGTACGGGGCGGTGACCAAGCGTTTATTAGTTATTTAGCGGCGCTTTGGGCGCATTGCCGTAGCGGCGGCGGTTTCGGCGTTTAGCCGATTTGGAAGCGCCTGATTCCGATGCCGGTTGTTGGCGCTGCGGGCGTTGGGGTTCCTGTCGGCGTTCGGGTTGTTGTTGCGGACGGGTTTGGCGTTGCGATTGGACAGGCGCCTGCACGGGTTCTGCGCCGGCCGATTCATACGGATGTCCGTGTACCACCGGCACCTGACGGCCGATCAGTTTTTGGATATCGCGCAGGTAAGGCCGTTCTTCCGTTTCGCAGAAAGAGATCGCCATCCCCGAGGCGCCGGCGCGGCCGGTTCGGCCGATGCGGTGCACATACGTTTCGGGCACGTTGGGCAGTTCGTAATTCACCACGTGCGTCAGTTCGTCAATATCAATCCCGCGCGCGGCGATATCGGTGGCGACGAGCGCCCGCAGTTTGCGTTCTTTAAAGAGTTGCAGCGCGTTTTGGCGGGCGTTTTGCGATTTATTGCCGTGGATGGCTTCGGCGCGGATGCCTGCTTTTTCCAGGTCTTTGGCCAGGCGGTTTGCGCCGTGTTTCGTCCGGGTGAACACCAGAACCGTAGGAATACTTTTATCTTCCAGCAGGTGGATGAGCAGTTGTTTTTTGTCTGCTTTTTCCACAAAATACACTGCTTGCTGCACCGTTTCGGCGGTAGAAGATACGGGTGTGACGGCCACGTGTTCCGGGTTGGTCAGGATGGTCGAGGCCAGTTTCACGATTTCCGGAGCCATAGTGGCGGAGAAAAAGAGCGATTGGCGTCGGGCGGGCAGTTTGGCGATTACCCGTTTCACGTCGTGTACAAATCCCATATCGAGCATGCGGTCGGCTTCATCGAGCACGAAAATTTCGACGTGTTGCAGCGAGACAAAGCCCTGCTGCATGAGGTCGAGCAGTCGGCCGGGTGTGGCGACCAGGATATCCGTACCGCGGTGCAGCGCGTCCGTTTGCGGTTTTTGTCCGACGCCGCCGAAGATCACCAGATTTTTCTGGCGGGTATGGCGGCCGTACGCGGTGAAGCTTTCCCCGATTTGGAGGGCCAGTTCGCGGGTGGGCGTGAGCACCAGGGTGCGGATGGGGCGCGGCCCCGGGCCTTTAGCCGGCGCCGGGTGTTCCTCGAGCAGTTGGAGGATGGGCAACCCGAAGGCTGCGGTTTTGCCTGTGCCCGTTTGGGCGCAGCCGAGAATGTCCTTTTGGTCCAGGATGTGGGGGATCGTTTGAACCTGGATAGGCGTGGGGGTAGTGTATCCTTCCTCGCTGATTGCGCGGAGGAGTTGGGCGGAAAGGCCCAGATTGTCAAATTTCATGAATACAATTTGCGTGTAAGAAAAAGAAGGGTCTTACACGTCGTTACAAGGATAAGCGCAGGTAGGGAATTTTCTGCCGGGGGCGGAAACGCGGGCATTTTGATCGGTTTTTTGCCTTCTTAAGCTGATAAAGCGGCGACTGTGCGCGAAAAAGGTAGAAAAACGGCGAAAAAGCGCCCAATTTGACTAAAAGTCAAAAATCCAAACACGCTTCAAGAATTTAGTGCAAAAGCATCTTCGTTGAAAGCAGCCGCAAAGGTAGGGGAATAATGTGGAAAAAGCAAGGGTTGGCTTTCTCAAAGTATCGGATTGTTCATTTTGGTATCCGTACGTCGGTTTTAATTAAATTTTAACATTTAAAAAACACGATTAAAAAGCAAAAAAGCGTTTTACTGGACAAACATCTAATTAAGAAACAACTTATGAGAAAACTGCTGTTTTTGTTCCTCTTGCTCCCGTTTAGTGCGTTTAGTTACCAGGGCAATCCGAGCCTGGAGGCTATTTCCAAGGCACTGAGCGCCGGGGACGTGGAAACTTTGTCGAAATATTTTGGCGACAACGTAGAAATTGCCGTCAACGACAACGAACAACTGGTTCCGAAAGCGAAAGCCGCCGAGTTGGTGCGCGCTTTTTTTAGTCAGCACAAGCCCAAATCGTTCCAGCAGGTGCACCAGGGCGCCAGCCGGGAGAGCAGCGATCAGTATTGTATTGGCAACCTTGCTGCGGGGAGCGGAAATTACCGGGTGTACATTTACCTGAAGACCGTCGGGAGCAGCGTAACGATCCGGGAGCTTCGATTTGACGAGGAGTAGCGGGCTGCGCGAGCGAATTTTGATAACCGGCATCATATTCGAAGCAGTACCCCTCCGCATCTTGCGTAAGCCAACCGGCTGTGACGCCATATAATTTGATTTCGGCCTTTTTCATTTCATTCGATATGTCGATCTGCCGGCACAGGGCCGAGTTGATGGCCAAATAATTGTAGCACCTGATTCACTTTGTCCAGCCGCAGGGTTGTCTTGCCCTGTTCCAGTTCCCGTACAAAACGAAGTCCTACCCCGGCCTTTTCCGCCAGTTCCGGCTGCGTGAGCCCGGCGAGCCGCCTTTGTTCCTTGACAAAACCGCTTATTTGCATATATATACCCTTTCGGGTACGAAGATACAAATGCGATTAGATTTATACCTTATAGGGTACACCTTTTTTAAAAATAACTATTTTATACCTTATAGGGTATAATTTTTATCTTTTTCGGCGGATTTATTGACACCCAAACGCCGTAATTCGTACTCGCGACGCATTGCGGCGTTTTTTTGCCCTTGGCATTGTACCGGGGCAAAAAAATCATTTCGCTTGGCAAAAAACGGATTCTTGGGGGCTCAGCTGCGATCGCTCAGGTAGTTCCGTTTCAAAAACGCCAAATGATGCGCCTGATGTCCGATGATGATAAAGAATAAAGCCCGCGGCGTGACCGTCCAGCCGGCGGCCTTGCCGGGGAATCGGGATTGTTCTTCGGTGCATTGTTGCAGGAGAAACAGCGTGTTGTCGCGCACGGCCTTCCATTCTTTGAGCAGGTCTTTGATTGCGCGGTCGGCGGGATCCACCTCCTCCATCCAGAAATCCTGGTTAAAGCCGGGCAGTTGGATTCGGTCGGCGCGGATAAACGACAGGATTCGGAAGGCCATTACCCGCTCGAAGTCAATCAGGTGCACCAATACCTGTTTGATCGTCCATTTACCCTCCGCGTAGGTTTCGTTGCCCTGCGCCTCCGGGATGGCGCTGAACATCGCCTGCGCCGCTTTGAATCCGTCGCGCAGGAGCTTAGCGGCGCTGGTACGGGGCGGCACGAGTTGGAGATAGTATTCGTGTGCCGGAGCGTATTCGCCTTTTTTGGGGCGGGAAATGAGGGCCATAAATAGTTTTGACTCAGCGCTTGTTCAAATTTTCATTTTACCGCATTCACATCTTCGCCATTTTTTGCAAAAACCACACTTCGTAAGCCGTGTACACGGCATAGCTCAACAGAAAAATGCCCACGAACCACTTTCCCTCCGGGTGTTCGAGGCGTTTGTAGGCGAGCAGGAACACGGGTGCTGCGAGCATTTTGATAAAAACGGAAGACAGCACGAGTCCGGTAAAGGCATGCGGACTTGGTCGGCGCAGGGCGATGCGGCCGCCGACGTACAGGCCGGTGCAGATGACCATAAACAGCAACGTGGAGGCCGGCGAAATAGAAAAACGCGGGTCGGCTGCCGGAAAAAGACGACTTAACGCCCACAGGAACCCGATCCAGCAGCCGGATAGCATGAATAATTTGATGAAAAACTCCCTTGTTTTCATGATTTGCGCAATATCTGCCGGAAGATGGATACCAGCGAAGCGACCATGAACAAGACGGTCAGGGAGATCGCCCAGAGCGGGCGTTCCAGTTGCATCTTAGCGTCGAGCCAGCGGCCGAGGAATACGCCGAGCAGGCAGGCGGCCAGCAATTGGAATGCCATGCCGCTATACAGCGCGACGGCCCGCAGGGCGTCTTTACGTTTTTCCTCCGGCGATTTTGGTGGCATCCTGACCGGCTGTTTTAAGATCGGGCGTTTTGGTGGCGCCGGTTTCCATAGCGCAGGAAACGTTGAAGCGCGCGCCGTTTTGAACGGTGAGTTTATTGGTGGAGATATCGCCTTCCACGTCGGCGGTTTCGCGCACGTGGAGCAGATCGGTGACTTTGAGGATGCCTTTGAAACGCCCTTCCACCACGGCGTTTTGGCACTGCACCTCCCCTTCGATGACGCCGGTAGGCCCGATAATGAGTTTTGCTTTACAGAACAATTTGCCTTTCAGCGTGCCGTCCACGCGCAAGTCGCTTTCACAACGCATCGTACCTTCCGCTTCCGTGCCTTTTGCGAGCGCGTTGAGGGCATTCCCCGAGGCCAAGGGGGTGGTTTTAGATTCCTCTGTGCTTTTGTTGCTGCCAAACATAGATTGTCGGTTTAGGATAAACAATACAAATGAAAAAGATTTCCGTCGCGTACTGCGCCGGAAATCTTTTCAGCCTTTGGAGCGGGAGGTTTAGAAATTCGGGCAATACACACCGCGTTTTTCCGGGCCGCAGATTTTATACAACAGCGAGAATTCAAAAGCGCCGTTGCCGTTCGTTGCGCGGTTCAGGTTCGACGTGTTGACGTCATAGCTGAAACCGATATTGAATGTTTCATAGTCGAAGCGCGTGCTCAGGATAAAGGCGTCCATTAATTTGCCGGAATCCAGGCGGTTGGAGATACGCGCCCAGGCGCCGATTTGGAAGGCCTGATTGTAGCGGCGGCTGTTACCGAGCAGGAACTTGAACGAGTTGCCCACGTTCACCTGGAAAGACGGGCCTTGGAAGAACGAC
>JBEIDF010000171.1:0-8061 GCA_040383605.1 Lewinellaceae bacterium | reverse complement strand
ACCGCTGCCGTGGTTCGGGAACATCCTTCAAATGATCCAAAAGACTGCCTAACGAATTTTCTATCTCGATCATGTCGTTTTTCCGACAAATATACGGACTTTATTTTTGATCACATATCCATTTTCATGCGTCTGCCCTGGGGCAGTATCCTAATCTGGAAAACAGATTTAAACCTTCAAAACCACAGACAAATCGGCGGCCACCAAATAACAGATGCGAACTTCAGCCGGACGGAATATCAATACATACTTGACGGGCAGCAAAGAACGACTTCGCTTCTGACTTCATTATATGGCGGCAACATTGAAGGCCGACCAGGATTTAACCCGTTGCTTTATGTTGACCTAACTGTTCCTATTGAAAGCGACACAGATGATGAAAGTTATCGCGACCGTTTTTTGTTTTGGACAGAAATTGAAGACCGTAACGGAGAAATTAGAAATAACAGAGGAAATAAAAAAAGATTTGACGAAGGATTGATTGTAAAATTAATTGACATTAAAAACAACTTCACAACTGTTCAATCCCGTGTATTTAATAGCAACCTGGTTAACAAGGATTTTAACCACCCAATATTAGCAGAACTTTCAAAAATAAAAGGCGTTCTTGACAATTACCGTATTTCGTTTATCGAAGTAAGAGGTATTCAAGTTTCAGAAGTTTGCCAAATTTTTGAAAGAATTAATCAAGCAGGTAAACCACTTAACATTTTTGATATTGTAGTTGCAAAGACATTCAAACCTGCAACGCATCAAATAGCAACCACACCAGCGGACAACGGATTTTATCTTCGTGACTTAATTGATGATTTTAGAAATCACAATAACAGCGAATTTCTAAAAATCAGCGACCTTGACTATCTACAAATTTTAGCAGTAATTATCAATCATAATGTTCTGAATAGCGGTGTAAGAAATATTACAGACCGTTACCTTAACGAAATTAAAACCGAACACATTTTGGCGGTTTGGGAAGAGGCAAAAAAGGCAATACTTAAAACATTTGATTTTTTTGAAAATTATTTGCACATAAAAACGCCTTATTTAATTCCTTTCCGCTATTTTTATTTTACGATTACTGCATACTTTTATAAAAACAGTTCGCCTGACTATAATTTACTTAAAAAATATTTTTGGTTTAATAGTTTTCACAACGATGACTTGTTAAGTAACACAACTCAATTAGGCCAACACATTGAGTTCTTGAATCAAGCAAAAGCCAACAAGCCGGTTGTATTTGACAGGTTCTTGATTGACAAGCAAAAATTTCGCACAGCCACGTACAGTTCAAAAGGTAGAATGAGTAGAGCGGTTTTGGCTTTATATTCAAATGCGCAACCGAAAGATTGGGAACGTTGCGATCGAGAAGTCATAGTTCAAAATTTCTTCTTCACTACGGACAAACCCAATTTACACCACATTTTTCCGACCAATTCAGCGTATGTCTTAAATAATAAGCACAAAAACAATATTACAAGTGACAGTCTGATGAATATTGCTTACCTGACACAGATAACCAACCTTGATATTACAAATAGAAATCCGCTTGAGTATATTAAAGACTATGACAAACCGGAATTTGAAGCGATTATTTCTTCACACTTACTTTCAAAGGACATTTTGAACTGGGCAAGAAGTGGCGCATTGCCTGACAATGCAATTGACCAGTTTATAGAAAGCAGGGTAAACAACATTTTGACTGACTTAAAAACAAAATTAAATGGTGTCACATTTTTTGAAATAGACACAATGGAAACAGAGGAGCCTTTGACAACAGCATAATAAGAATAGTAACAAAAACAATGACCTCGATAATTCTAATCAGTTGATTATATTTGATTTATAAACGTATGCCAATAAATTAATTTATATATTTAAAATAATTTTATTATGACGAGCGAGCAATTACAAAAAAAGACACTTGAAATCGCTGAATTGTTATTTAATTCTGCTGAACTATACATCTCGAGGGTAGAATTTAGAAATCACCTTCAGGAAGAATTTGCAGAATTCGGAGACATTATCCGCGATGCCTTGTGCTCAAACAAAAAAATTACCCGACAGATGGGACGGATAGGAGGAATAAAGTTTGCAGAAGAGAAATACCGACGTTCCTCTTTGACAGACAAAGAAAAGAAGGAAATTGAAGAAAAAGTTGCGCAATTATTCAAAAGTTATGAAACCGAAAGTGGAAAGATTAAACGGGAAAAGCCGGAAAAAGAATTGGAAGAGCGGTTTCAAATATGGCTAAAAAATCAAACTGAATATTTCACAAATGCGGCTATTACCAGTTTCCGATCGGATGCAAGACGTGCGCAAAAATGGAGGAATGTAGATGGATATTCTATTCATTTAGATATTTCGAAATTCCATATCTCTTTCAGACCTGTATTAACATCTTTTGAAATAAAAGCGAAATTGCCTACTGTACAAGGTGTTAGTCAGGCAAAAGAATATCTAAAATTTTCACATCATGTTTATTTGGTCTTCCAATACAGTGGCGATGCCGAATCATTAAAGACAGAACTCCAAAAATCTCGTTATGACATCCACGATGGTGTCGGGATATTTTTCACAACTGATGGTACGCACTTTCAAAGGCTTTACGAATCAATACCGCGTAACCATCCTTCTGAAAGTGCCGTTGATAGTAATTTAGAAATTTTATTATCGGACAATGACAAAGAAAAACTTATGGAACTTAAGTATAAATACTTAGTAGAAGAAATTTTTATCCCGGCAATTTCATAGCAAACGCTTGAATACGCATATCGGGTTTCTAAGTTGGGTGCAGAGGATACTGTTTAGAAAAATCCCCCAAAAATCCCGCAGCAATCCTATCTTGCAGCTTATTTTAGCGCAATAAAACCGAAAATTCAATGTCCTTTCGCCAAATCCTGAATCAATACCGCCAAATCGCTTTCTCTGAACGTGATAAGGGCGACCGTTTCGAACGCCTCATGCAGGCGTATCTCCAAACAGACCCGCGATACGCCGACCAGTTCGCTAATGTCTGGCTCTGGAATGAGTTTCCCGCCCGAAATGACTTCGGCGGCAAGGATACGGGTATTGACCTGGTGGCCCGAACTACCTCGGGCGATTACTGGGCTATTCAATGTAAATGCTTTCAGGAGGACGCCGTAATTGATAAACCCGCTGTGGACTCTTTCCTGGCTACCTCGAGCAGGCAATTCAAAGACGAACAACTCCGCACCACGGGATTCGCACACCGACTCTGGATTTCTACGACCAATCGCTGGGGAACGAATGCCGAAGCGGCGATCGCCAACCAACACCCGCCGGTCACCCGACTCGGCCTGTACGAACTGGAAGCGGCAGCGGTGGACTGGGACAAAATCGCCCAGGGCCGCACCGGCGCCGCTTCCCGCGCCGCCCGAAAAACGCCGATGCCGCATCAGATCGCCGCGATAGACGCCGCGCACGCGCACTTCCAACAGGCCGATCGCGGTAAACTCATCATGGCCTGCGGTACTGGCAAAACGTTTACCGCGCTCAAAATTACCGAAAAAGAAACCGGCGGCCGCGGCCTGGCGCTTTTTCTGGTCCCCTCTATCGCGCTGCTGGGCCAAACGCTGCGCGAATGGTGCGCCGACGCCGAGCGACCCTTCAATGCTATCTGTATCTGCTCGGACGCCGGCGTGAGCCGAAAACGTACTAAACAGGAGGATGCCGACGGGTTTTCGGTGGTGGACCTGGCGCTGCCGGCCTCCACAGATGTGCAAGGTATCCTGCGCCAGTTCGAACAAATCCAACAGCCGGACAGCCACCCGCTTACAGTCGTTTTTTCTACTTACCAGTCTATCCGCGTGATCGCGGAAGCGCAGCAGGCACTTTTGCAAAACCAGGGATCTGTACAACCGCCTTTCGGGATTTTTGACCTGATCGTATGCGATGAGGCGCACCGCACAACGGGCGTCACGCTGGCCGATGAAGACGAATCAGCTTTCGTGAAGGTGCACGATAATACTTTCCTGCAGGCAAAAAAACGCCTGTACATGACGGCCACCCCGCGCCTGTTTAGCGACGAATCCAAATCGAAAGCCGCACAGTCCGACGCGGTGCTGTGTAGTATGGACGAACCCGCTATCTATGGCGAAGAAATTTACCGCATCGGATTCGGAAAAGCCGTGGAAGACGGCCTGCTGTCCGACTATAAGGTGCTCATCCTCACGGTCAGCGAACAGGATATGACGCCGGCCGTGCAAAAAATGGTGGCCGACAGCCAAAATGAGATCAACGCCGACGATACCTCCAAACTCATCGGTTGTATCAACGCGCTCTCGAAAAAAATCCTCGGCGATGAAGGGATTCTTAAAGAATCGGACCCCGAACCGATGCGCCGCGCCGTGGCGTTCTGCCAAAATATTAAGGTGTCCACTAAAACGGCCGGCACACTCAATCTTACCCGCGATACCTACTTCAACAGCCTGGAACCCGAGGCGCGCGAAAGTCTCGTGCACGCGCACGCACAACACATAGACGGCGGCATGGCAACGCCCGAACGCGACGATAAACTGGCCTGGCTCAAAGCAGCGCCCGCCGACGGCCGGGAATGCCGCATCCTGACCAATGTCCGCTGCCTATCCGAAGGCGTGGATGTACCCTCGCTGGACGCCGTACTCTTCCTCTCCGCCCGCAACTCGCAGGTGGACGTGGTACAGTCGGTCGGCCGTGTAATGCGCCGCGCCCCAGGTAAAAAATACGGCTATATCATCATCCCCGTGGTGGTGCCGGTGGATGTGGAACCCGGCCGCGCACTCGACGACAACGATCGCTATAAGGTCGTGTGGACGGTGCTCAACGCCCTGCGCGCGCACGACGACCGCTTCAACGCAACGGTCAATAAAATCGAATTGAATAAAAGCCGCCCCACCCAAATCCTCGTGGGCCGACCCGATTTTCAGCCCGGCGATCAGGTGGCCTACAGCGTGCCGGCCAATGCCCGCGAAGGCAGCGACGCCCTGGCATATCAAAATGCCGCCGCCAATATCAGCCGCCAATTGGCCCTGCAGTTCGAACAACTGCAAAGCGTGGTGTTCGCCCGCATGGTCGAAAAAGTGGGCGACCGCCGATACTGGGAACAGTGGGCCCGCGATGTGGCCCAGATCGCCGAACGCCATATCGAACGCATCCAACGCATCAGCCGCCAGGACGGCGAACACCAGCGCGCCTTCGCCGATTTCCTCGCCGGTCTGCGCAAAAATATCAACCCCGCAATCTCCGAAAATGAGGCGGTGGAAATGCTCGCCCAGCATATCATCACGCGGCCGGTGTTCGACGCCCTGTTCGAAGGCTACTCGTTTGTAAAACACAACCCCATCTCGGTGTCCATGCAGGCCATGCTCGACCTGCTGGAAGACCAATCGCTGGAAAAAGACACCGAGACGCTCCAAAAATTCTATGAATCGGTGCGCGCCCGCGCCGCTGGCATTGACAATGGCGCCGGTAAACAACGCATCATCGTGGAGCTGTACGACAAGTTTTTCAAAACGGCCTTCCCCCGAATGGTCGAAAAACTGGGCATCGTCTATACCCCCGTGGAAGTGGTGGATTTTATCATCCGCTCCGCCGACGACCTGCTCCACAAGGAGTTCGGCCGCCGACTTACCGACGAGCATGTCCACATCCTCGATCCCTTCACCGGCACGGGTACCTTCATGACCCGCCTCCTGCAAACCGGCCTCATCCGCCCAGACGACCTCGAGCGCAAGTACGCCCGCGAACTGCACGCCAACGAAATCGTGCTGCTGGCCTACTATATCGCGGCCATCAATATCGAAAATGCCTACCACGATGCTACGCCCGACCCGGACGATGGCATCGGCAAAGCCAATTACACGCCTTTTGAGGGGATCGTGCTCACCGATACGTTCCAGTTGGGCGAGTCCGACAACCCCGACGAACTGTTCAGCGAAAAATTCCCCCAGAACTCCTCCCGCGTGCAAGCGCAACAGCGCGCCCCCCTGCGCGTGATCATCGGCAACCCACCCTATTCCGTAGGACAAAAATCGGCCAATGACAATGCGCAGAACCAGGACTACAAGCGGCTGGATGCACGGATTTCCGAGACTTATGCAAAAGAGTCAACAGCAGGCCTGAACAAATCGCTGTATGATGCCTATATAAAAGCCTTCCGCTGGGCCTCCGACCGGCTGGACCCGCAACACGGCGGCATCATCGCCTTTGTTAGCAACGGCGCCTGGCTCGACGGCAACTCCGCCGACGGCTTCCGGAAATGCCTGCAAAGAGAGTTTTCCAGTATTTACGTGTTCAACCTGCGGGGCAACCAGCGCACCAGCGGCGAACTCTCGCGCAAGGAAGGTGGCAAAATTTTCGGCTCCGGCTCCCGCACGCCCATCGCTATTACCTTCTTGGTGAAAAAGCCGGGAGAAGCCCTTGACAATGCCAACATCCACTATCACGACATCGGCGATTACCTCTCCCGGGAGGAAAAACTGAAGATCATCTCGGAATTCGGCTCGGCGGCCAAGCTGCCTTTTACAAATATCCAGCCGAATGAATACGGGGATTGGATCAGCCAGCGGGATGATGCGTTTGGCACCTTGATTCCAATGGAGCCGGAGAAGAAGTTTGATCTTAAGACAAAATCATTCTTCCAGACATATTCTCTTGGCGTGAATACAAGTCGTGATTCATGGGTATACAATTTTTCATTGGCTGTAATTGAGCATAACATGCAACGCATGATTGAATTTCACAATATTCAAAAAATACATTATGCTGAAATACTGCGAGAAAAACCCAATTTGAAAGTTGATGATTTTATCGATCTTGATCCTAAAAAAATTAGCTGGTCTGTAAATTTGAAGAATGATGTTACCAAAAGCAGTGTAAATGCCTTCAATAAAAATATAATCATTAAAGGTTACTACAGGCCGTTTGTCAAACAATATTTTTACTTCGATAAGTTATTTAACGAGCGCCCAGGCCTTAATTCACTATTCTTCCCGTCACAGCAAACAGAAAATATATTAATTTGTGTTTCTCCTAGTTCAAATGATGGCTTATCAGTATTAATTGTAAATTCAATTGCCAATCTACACTTCAACGGCGACACCCAATGTTTCCCCCTCTACTACTACGAAGAACGCGCCAAAGCAGCGCCCTCGTTATTCGATTCGGCGGATACCAGCGAGTACATTCGCCGCGACGGCGTGAGCGACTGGATCCTCGCCCAGGCCCGTGAGCGCTACGGTAGTACGGTGGACAAGGAGGCTATTTTTTATTATGTGTATGGCTTTTTGCATCATCCGGCGTACCGCGAGCGGTTCAGCGCCGATCTGAAAAAGATGCTGCCCCGCCTGCCGCTGGTGGAGGCGCCCAAAGATTTCTGGGCATTCAGCAAGGCTGGGCGTTTGCTGGCCGATTTGCATCTCGGGTACGATGATTTCCGCAAGGCGCCTTCGGCCGAGGCGATCGGCGTGGTCGTGCAGGGGATCGAAAGCGGGCAGTTCCGCGTCGAGAAAATGCGTTTCCCCTCGAAAGACGACAAGAGCCGCATCCTGTACAACAGCCACATCACGGTGGAGAACATCCCCGCCGAGGCCTACGCGTACGTGGTGAACGGCAAGAGCGCCATCGAGTGGGTGATGGAGCGCTACGCCGTCACGGTGCACAAAGACAGCGGCATCCGCAACGATCCGAATGATTGGGCGGCGGAAGTGGGCAATCCGCGGTACATCCTGGACTTACTGCTGTCGGTGATCCGGCTGAGCGTAGAGACGGTGGAGGTGGTGCAGGAGCTGCCGGGGTTGGAAATAGCATAACGCCCCCCTGCCAATCTTCCAGACGTCGCTCCTCCCAACACCTTGTCATTCCGAACGATAGCGAGGAATCCCGGTCGCGCCGATTGCGGGCTGTCAGCCTATTGAAATTCGGCAAAAATCCGATACTATTCCGGCCGAAAGCGCCGGGCGTACTACCGGGCGTTACCTTTATGGTTTTGGAGCGATCCGGGCTGGGAAACCTGTTTTTGGGGGCTAAGACCTTGTAGAGAACACATTTTTATTAGGGATTTTT
>JBEIDF010000170.1:0-8065 GCA_040383605.1 Lewinellaceae bacterium | reverse complement strand
TCGATTTTGCCTGGCGCAACCTGGTCCGACTCCTGGCGCGGCGCCGATTATCCGCCCGACCGGCTGATGCGGGCGGAAGATATTGCGAACACGATTTGGGCTGCGTATAACCTTTCAGATGCCGCGGTGGTGGAGGAGTTGATTATTCGGCCGCAGTTGGGGGATTTGTAGCGGTGTGGGGGCTGGTTTCAAAAACATCCCGCTACCGCAACTCCCCCATATCCGAATAATAAATCAGCTCCCAAGCCCCGTCACTGCGGCGGGCAAAGCGGCGCTCCAGCCCAAAAGCGGCAGCGGCATACCGGATTTTTTCCACCACAATATCCTCGCCGAGCGGCAGGAAGGTTTGTTTGAACTCACCGGAACTCAAGTCTATCGCCCGGTGCATTCGCCACGCAGCCTGATTCCAGGTTTTCGGTTCGCGCCGCGCACCGAGGCTGTCGCCAGTCACGCCGGTATCGCCGGATAGAGGCCAGCTGATGTGCGCGATTTGGTAAAGGCTATCCTGATGAAATTTTTCATAAAAATCTGCAAAGCCGGCGGGCAGTTGTGCGTCCGGACGCGCATCAGCCGGCTTGGATTGTTGCCCGCCTCCGGCGTTACAGGCGCCCCAAAAAGCGCCGAAAAAAATCAGGAAGATTGTTTTTTGCATAAAAAAGCGTTTTTTCGTGCTGTAAATTTCGCGCTTGTTTCTTAAACGAAAAAATCGCGCGGTATATTTGTCCGCACAAGCTGTGCTAAAAAAAATGTAACTGGTTAGCAGGATCGCTGTCTGGCCAAAAAAATCCCATTTTCCGCCATACTTCGCAATTTTTTTTGACCATGGCGCTGCAATGGCCTGCAAAAAATCGCTTCGTCTGGTGAAAAATGGAACCTTTTTTGGCTCAGACAGCGATCTTGCTAACCAGTTACATCCGAAAATAAGCGCAATTTAACAGGTCAAAACGCTAAAATACAAACCCATGAACCCGGATATCCAACGCGCGATCGAAATCATCTCCGCCGGCGCCGGCAGCGGCAAAACGCACACCCTCACCAACCGAATGGCCGAATTGCTTAAACAAGACGTGCGCCCGGAAGGTATTCTGGCCACTACGTTTACTCAAAAAGCGGCCGCCGAATTGCAGGAACGGGTGCGCCTGCGCCTGCTGGAAGAAGGACGCACCCGAGAAGCAGACGCGATCGGCAATGCCCTGATCGGTACGGTGCACAGCATCGGTGCGCGCCTGCTGCAGCGCTTCGCGTACGAGGCCGGCGTGTCGCCGCTGGTGGAAATTATCGCCGACGGCGACGAACAACGCCTGTTCAATGAGTCGCTCGCGCAGGTGCTCACAGAATCCCGTATCGAAACGATGAATGCACTGTCCGATCGCCTGGGGTTCACGAAAAAGGACGACGGCGAATATGACTGGCGCAAAACAATCCGAACGATCACCGAGGTGGCGCGCGCCAATAACTTTTCGCCGGAAGTACTGGAGAAAAGTAAAATCCACTCCCGCGAATCTTTCGCCCGATTGTTGCCGCCCACCAGCCCGGCTACCAGCCTGAACTGGCAAAACCGCCTCGGAATGCTCCTCGATCAGACCATCGCCGCCCTCGAAGACCACCGGGCGGACGATACGAAGACTACCCGGGATGTAATCGAATACCTGCGACAAATCACAAACCAATTCCGTTGGCGCGGGTTTCTCTACTGGCACGAATGGGTGAAAATATCGAAACAAAAAGTCGGCGCCAAAAGCCGCGAAATCTTCGAGCCACTCCGCGAATTCACCCGATCACACGATGAACATGCGGAATTTCAGCGCGATAACGCCGCTTTTACCGATCTGGCCTTCGATATCGCCCAGGATGCGCTCCGCGAATACGCTCAATACAAGAAAAAACGCGGGCTGATTGATTATACCGACATGGAAACGTTCGTAAGCGCGTTGCTGCGCGTGGAAAGTGTGCGGGATACGCTCCAGCAGGAACTGGATCTCCTGCTCGTGGATGAATTCCAGGATACGTCTCCCATCCAACTCGATATTTTTCTGCAACTCAGCCTGCTGGCTAAGAAATCAATTTGGGTCGGCGATCCGAAACAAAGCATCTACGGCTTCCGCGGCGCCGAACCGGCGCTGATGCAGGCCATCATGGAGGCCGCAGGCGGTGTCCGGGAGAATAATATCCTTAATACATCCTACCGCAGCCGACCCGATCTGGTGTACGCCGCCAATGCGATTTTTACCCGGGCTTTTTCAAATTTGCCCAAAGCACAGATCGAATTGACCCCGGCAAACCCGGAACCCGTATCCATCGCCGCGCCGCGCGCGCTCCAGCACTGGCACTTCCGATTCGCAGACGATGACCGCAAAACGCCCGGCAAACCCTGGCTCGACAATTGCATCGCGGCGCAAATCCGCACTTTCCTGGCTCGCGAAATCCCGGTCTGGAATAAAAAACGCGATCAAACCCGGCCCGCCCGACCCGGCGACGTCGCCATTCTGTGCCGTACCAATGAAGATTGTATCCAGATGGCAGAGGCCTTGAACCGGGCCGGCCTGCAGGCCGCCGTCGCGCAGGAAGGGCTGCTCGAGACGGCAGAGGCGCGGCTGGTGCTGGCTTGCCTGAAATATCTCGTTACGCCTTCCGACCAGCTCAGCCTGGCGGAAATCCTCGTCATCAGCGGCCGGCAAACGCTCGAGGAAATGGTGAACAACCGCTTGAGGGCCTTGCAGGAAAATCCGGAAAACGCCCCCAGCCTGGCGTCCGGCGGCGACCCGCTCCTCGCTAAACTCCAGCAAATCCGTCCGCTCACCGCCGAACTCAGCGCCGCCGAGCTTACCGAACTCCTGCTCGATACCCTGGAACTGCGCCGGACGGTCGCCCGGCTCGGCCAGGTAACCCAACGCCTCGATAACCTCGATCGCTTCCGGCGCTACGCGCTCGACTATGAGTCGGCCTGCCAACGCCTGCATTCCGCCGCTTCCATCAGCGGTTTCCTGCTGTGGCTGAATCGCCTGGCTGAGGATAAACTGGACCTCAAGGCCGCCGGCGAAAGCCCGGATACAGTCCGGGTGATGACGTACCATAAAAGTAAAGGACTCGAGTTTCCAATCACCGTGTGTCATCATCTGGATCAGGGACTGCGGGAACGGGTCTGGGGCGTGAATCTTGAAAACGAAATCGAAAAACCGGACTTGAACAATATCCTCGGCCATCGCCGTCTGCGCCTGTGGATGAACCCCTATTCCGACCAGATAAAAGGTACCCGCCTCGAGGAAAACCTGCTGAACAGCCCGGAGTGGGCTTTGGCCAATCGCCAGGCCTTGGACGAAGATGCAAGGCTCTTGTACGTTGGCATCACCCGCGCGCGCGACTACCTGATCCTTCCCACCACCGGGAAGGGTACGCGCTGGCTGAACCGGGTGTTCAGCGAGGGCAATGAAAGCGCCGCTACGCTGGATCCGGAGAGCGAAGAAACGCCTTTTGTTTATAACGACCGGGTGATTTACTGTGCGGTGGAGCAGTGCTACTTTCCGCGGGAATTTCCGGAAATTGAAGTGACTCCGGAGCAGGTAAGCCTGCCGGCCTTGCCGGAATTCCGTCCTCCGGAGGGGCTGCGGCCTTACCGCCTCGATCCGTACACGGAGGGCGCCCCATTGCACCGTCCGACTGATCCGACGTCGTTTGCACCCGCACTGTCTTTCGACGGCGCGCATGGCCCGGCCTTGGACGCCGCCGTCAAGGCCTTTGTGCGTTCCGACCGCTTGGGGCGCGCTGATGCGCAGCGCATGGCGGCGGCGCGGCGACATCTGGCGTTTTTCGACCAGGAATCCGCGCTGAAACCCGAACATTTGCTGCGGCAATCGGCGGCCCTGCACCGGGTCTTGGCGGATCGGTTGCAGCCCGAACGGATGTATGCGGATTTTCCGCTGCAAAAACGCCTGGATAAGCGCCAGGTGGAACTGCAAGTGGATATCCTGTTGGAAGGGCCGAATGGGCGAACGGCCGTCTTGTTTGCGCCGTTTGCAGACAATATGCAAAAATGGCGGGAGCGTTGCGCAGCGCTTTTACCGTTTGCCGGATGGGTGGAACGCTTGTTGGTGGAGGCCTATCCGGATAGCCAGATTCAGGTGGCGATCGTATTTCCGCTGGAGGGGCAGTTCGTGTTTTTGGAAAAGTAGCGGAGAAGAGGTTGCATGCGCGGCGCGCGTCAGGATTAAACCGATCAAAGCCTGTTTCACGCACAAAAAGCGATCTGCTTCACGCCAAACGACGCCATGCCCGTCGCTGTTTCGAGCAGCAGGCGCCCGTCGTCGGCAACGTCCCGAATGACGCCGTGGAGCAGCGCGCCATCCGGCAGTTGAAAGTTTGCGGGTTGATCCAAACGGAAAAGCCTTTGCAGGTAGTTTTTACGCAGGCGTTCTACATGCCCGGCCCGCAAGTCCAGATATCCCTGCTCCAGCCGCTCCAGCAGCCGGTCGAACACCAAGTCCAGGTCGAATGTACGCGCTGCTGCCAGCGCCATGGAGGTCGCGTTGGGCAGGGAGGCTGGAAATTGCGTTTGATTGACGTTCAGCCCGATTCCAATGATCGAGGCGACGATCTTGCCGCCCTGGAGTTGATTTTCAATCAGGATGCCGCCGGCTTTTTTTCCGTCTATATAAATATCGTTGGGCCATTTGATCTGCCAGTGGTCTTCCAACATACACGCCAGCGCTACGGCTCGGCTCAGATCAAACTGGCGGTCGGGCGCCAGCCAAACCGGGTAATAAATCACACTGAAAGTCAGGTTTTGCCTTGCGGCACTCTCCCAAACGCTGCCAAATTGTCCGCGTCCGGCTGACTGACTGGCAGCCCGAACCACAGCACCCTCGGGTGGCCTGTTATTTGTTATAGGAAAATTACCCCCTGAAACAATCCATTGCCGGGCAAAATCGTTTGTGGAGGGAATTTCTTCCAAGTACAGAGAAACCTTTCCGGTAAAAAGGGTGTTGGGCATATTAACTAAAAAGGTATTTGAGTAGAGCAATTCGCAAGCCAGACTTGAATCGCAAGGTAGAAAGGTTTACCTTTACGTCGGCATTTTTCAAAGCGTATTTTGAAGCGTTTATTTTAATTTGAACTAAATTTTCGTCATTTGAGTTTCACAGTAGCACCGGTCGCAAAAAAACGCGACCACGACGTCGAACAACTGAATCACTGGATCGTAGAAGGTATCCGCGATAAAAAAGGCAAACATATCGTACTGCTCGATCTTCGACACCTGGACGATGCGCCCACCGATTTCTTCATCATTTGCGAGGGCGATTCCAACGTACATGTCAAAGCAATTTCAGACAGCATTTATAAAAGAGTAAAGGAGGAGATGGCCCTGACGCCTTCTCACCTGGAGGGAAGCGTGGGCGCTCGTTGGGTGCTCATGGATTATTTCAATACGGTTGTCCATGTATTTTACCCGGAAACACGGGAATTTTATCAGTTGGAGCATCTGTGGAGCGATGCGCGGGTAACGGAATTTGCCGATTTGTAAGACCCGGCCGCTGGCATACACGCCGAGTTTTTGCTTTGCCAAAATCTGTTTTTGGCGAGTGAAAAATCCGTGCGAGACCGGTAAAAAAGAACCCAACCGGCTTTAAAAGCGTTATATTGCAGTCTGAAGTGTCGGTCGGGTCTTGTTTGCATAGCGCTAAGCGCAAATCCGCTCGGGTGGCTGGCAAAAATCCTGTTCTGAACACTTCCCAATCCGTTTTACCCAAAAATTTGAATTTCAAAATCTATGGCACAAAAAGAGCAAAAAAGTAATAAACGACGCGGCGAGGACAACGACGAGTTGCGTCGCAACGACGACAATAACAGCGGAGACGGTATGCCGCGGTTTAATTTTACCTGGATATACATCATCATCGCGCTCGGGTTGCTCGGCCTCCAACTCACCAAGATGTTTGGCGTAGAACGCCGGATCACGTTTGATCGCTTCGCCGAAATGGCGCGCAACCAGGACGTAGAGCGCCTCGTGGTGGTGAACAATGAAGAGGCCTACGTATATATCAAAAAAGACAAACTCGGTCAGGGTGAATACCAGGATATTAAACCGGAGGCCCGAAACCTAAACCCCGACCAGCCGCACTTTATCTTTAATATCGGTACGCCGGAGGTGTTGCAAGGGAAACTGAAAGCCCTCAACGACGCGCTCGTCAAGGAAAAGAAAACCCCGGTCAACGAAGAATATGAAACCCGCACCAACTGGACCGGCACGCTGCTGACCTACTTGGTGCCACTCCTGTTGTTTATCGGTCTTTGGATTTTCATCCTCCGCCGTATGGGCGGCGGCGCCGGCGGTCCGGGCGGACAGATTTTCAACATCGGCAAGTCGAAAGCCACGCTGTTCGACAATACGACCAAGGTGAATATCACCTTTTCTGATGTGGCCGGACTGGACGAGGCGAAGGAGGAGGTCATGGAAATCGTCGATTTTCTCAAAAACCCGAAAAAATATACCTCATTAGGTGGCAAAATACCCAAAGGCGTGCTGCTGGTAGGCCCTCCGGGTACGGGAAAAACCCTGCTTGCCAAAGCGGTAGCCGGTGAAGCCGGCGTGCCGTTCTTCTCAATCTCGGGTTCTGATTTTGTGGAAATGTTCGTGGGCGTCGGCGCATCCCGCGTGCGCGACCTGTTCCGCCAGGCACGAGAAAAAGCACCCTGCATTATCTTCATAGACGAAATTGACGCCATCGGTCGCGCCCGCGGCCGCGGCGCGCTCCAGGGCGGCAACGACGAACGGGAAAATACCCTGAACCAATTGCTCGTGGAAATGGACGGCTTCCCAACAGATAAAGGCGTCATCCTGATGGCCGCTACGAACCGCCCGGATATCCTCGACAACGCCCTGATGCGCCCCGGCCGCTTCGACCGCCAAATCGGGATCGGTCGCCCCGACCTCAAGGGCCGCGCCCAAATCTTCGACGTACACGTCAAAAATATCAAGGTCGGCCCGGAGGTCACCTCCATTGCGCTTGCTGAAATGACTCCCGGATTTGTCGGCGCAGATATCGCCAACGTCTGCAACGAAGCCGCGCTCATCGCCGCCCGCCGCAATAAAAAAGCGGTGGATATGGACGACTTCAACTACGCGCTCGATAAGGTGATTGGCGGCCTGGAAAAGAAAAACAAAATCATCAGCCCGGAGGAAAAGCAGATCATCGCTTACCACGAAGCGGGTCACGCAATCTGCGGCTGGTTCCTGGAATACGCCCACCCGCTGGTCAAGGTAACGATCGTGCCGCGCGGATTGGCCGCCTTGGGATACGCCCAATACCTGCCGAAAGAACAGTATATCACCCGCAAAGAAAAACTGCTCGACGATATCTGCATGACCCTCGGCGGCCGCGCCGCCGAATCGGTGGTGTTCGACAAAATCAGCACGGGCGCCCAAAGCGACCTCGACCACATCACCCGGCTCTCTTATGAAATGGTGATTAACTATGGTATGAGTGAAAAAGTGGGCAACGTCTCCTACCTGTCCATGGTAAATGACAGCTACATGCGGCCCTTCTCCGAGCATACCGCGCAACTCATTGACGAGGAAGTAAAAGGTATGATCGAGCAGCAGTACACCCGCGCGAAATCCCTGCTGCGCGATAAGCGCAAGGAACTCGATGCGCTGGCGCATGCGCTGCTCGAAAAAGAAGTGCTGCACCGGACCGACCTGGAGAACCTGATCGGCAAGCGGCCCTTCGTTGATCCTACGCCGGGCGAAAGTGCGCACGCGGGAGAAACGACGCCGACTGCGGAGGAAGAAGAATAGTGGGGATTTCGGATTGGGGATTTCGGATTGGGGATTGCGGCTGCCTTCTGTTGGGAGGGCAGCCGCAATTGTTTTACAGGGCAACTATTTCGCCGGATCGCCTCAGACGCGATCTGCTAACCAGTTACGCTGTTTTGTAACTGGTTAGCAGGATCGCTGTCTGGCCCAAAAAGTCCCATTTTCCGCCATACTTCGCGATTTTTTTTGACCATAGCGCTGCTATGGGCTGCAAAAAATCGCTTCGTCTGGCGAAAAATGGATCCTTTTTTGGCT
>JBEIDF010000169.1:0-8174 GCA_040383605.1 Lewinellaceae bacterium | reverse complement strand
TGAAAATCCGCGCTGTGGTCGGGGTGGACGGCGACGAGCAGTCCGCCGCTGGTTTGCGGGTCGGCGAGGAGGTACTTTTGGCGATCGTTAGAGAGCGCGATTTTGTGGCCGTAGCTGTCCCAGTTGCGATTGGCGCCGCCGGGGATACAATTCAGGGCAAGATAATGATCCAGGATCTCCGCATTGAGCAGCGGGACGGCATCGAAGTGGATGATCGCGCTGGTGTTGCTGGCTTCGCACATCTCCGTGAGGTGACCGAGCAGTCCGAAACCGGTGACATCGGTCATGGCCTGCACATATTGCAGACGGCCGAACACCTCGCCGATTTTATTGAGGCGTTTCATGCTGTCGGGTGCGATGTGGGCGTGCCCGGGATCCAGGACGCCTTTTTTTTGCGCTGTACTGAGGATACCGACGCCGAGCGGTTTGGTGAGGAAGAGTTGGGCGCCCGGCGTGGCCCCGCCGTTTTTCTTTAGATGTTCAATTTGCACGCGGCCAGTCACGGCCAGTCCGAATATCGGTTCCGGGCTGTCAATACTGTGGCCGCCGGCCAGGGGGATACCGGCTTCTGCGCAGGCTTGCCTTGCGCCCTCCACGACTGCATTGGCCACTTCGGGCGGGAGTGCATTGATTGGCCAGCCCAGCACGGCGATGGCGAGCAGCGGCGTGCCGCCCATGGCATAGATATCGCTGATGGCATTGACCGAAGCGATCCGGCCGAAATCTGCGGGATCGTCCACAATCGGCATGAAAAAATCCGTTGTACTAATGATCGCCGTGCCGTCGCCGAGGTCAAATACGGCGGCATCGTCACGTTCTTCATTGCCGACCAGCAGGCTGGGGTACTGTTGAGGTGGCAGGCTGGTATGCAGGATACTATCCAGGAGTTTGGGCGATATCTTGCAGCCGCAGCCGGCGCCGTGGGAGTATTGGGTTAAGCGGTAGGATTCCATGGTATGCAGCATTTTGTTACTTCTTTTCAAGTTTCATCACCTGCTGCAGCACTTCGTCCAGTTGTTCTGCGCCGATACGTTTCATCAGAATTTCGTGTTTGCGGTTGAGGATGAAAATTTGTGGTGTGGAGCGGATGTCGTAGATGGTTTTGTATTTCGACTGGATATACGGGTCGTAGACATTGAGGAAGAGCAGGTCGCTGAATCCTTTTTCTTCGATGCTTTTCCAGCAATCCGGCGCTTTATCCGTAATAGCGGTACAGAGCGCGAACACTTTTACGCTTTGGTTTTGGTATTTTTTTGCAAAATCCACCATAAAAGGCGCGGCTTTTTTGCAGTGTCCGCATTCCGGATCCCAGAAAAACAAGACCGTATAGTCGGCGTCCACGTCCCAGAGCGAAACCGGCTGGTTGTTTTTGTCTTTAACGATGATATTGGGCGCTATTTTTCCGATCAGGATAGGCTCCAATCGGTTGGCGTTGTCGCAAATTTTCTCCACATCCTCCTTGTTTGTCCAGGGGGCGAGGCCGGTGCAGTAGTATTTTTTGGCGACATGCACATAGACGGCATCCATGCCCACGAACGTAGATTTGGCGTAGGTATTCAAGAAATGAATCAGGAAGTACTTATAAATTTCCCCGTTGCTTTCCACGCGTTTTACGATCGTATCTATGCCAATTGCGATACTGTCCGGGTGTTGCGGGATAATTTTATTGATAAAAAAATCCACTTTTTGGAACAATACCGGGCTGCGGAGCATGCAACCGTCGGCGATATTGATATTATCGAAATAGTGGTCGCGGTAGTACCGGTATTTTTTTTGTTGCACCTCGGCGTCCTCCCCGGTAAACTCCGGCACTTCCGGTTCTTGGGAGGCCAGAATAATTTTTGCCGGTAGCGACCCGGCGTATTTTTTAATGATCATCTGTTGATAATCTTTAACAGACTGATCAATTTCCCTGAGTTTGGCGGCGAGGTTTATAGAGTCGGCGGGACTGGCGGCTCTTCCGATTTGCGCTCTTACCGTATCCGCTTCGGGCCGGCGGTCGTTGATAAAGCGCAGGTAATCATAAAAGATTGTATTGGCGTCCGATCCTTTGATTTTCATCTTAGCGACCGTTTCCTTGGCGTCGGTGGTGAGTGTAAAATCCTGGTCGTCTTCCGGTATTAGGAATTGGACGAACATATTATCGGGTTTGAGCACCAGCAGGTACACGCCGCAGGGCAGCAGCGTGTCCGCCTGGAAGTTGAAATAGCCATCCTTGTCCAGGGTAGCGGTATCTTTCACGTATTGTTTGTCGCCGAAATGAACACCGAGTACCAGGGTATCCGAGGGATAGTTTTCCAATTTCACCTTGATGCGGTGGCCGGCGGGCGGGGCGCTGGGCGATGCGATCGCTGCGGTAGCGAGGAACAAAGCCGGCAGTAGGGCGAACAGGATGCGATTCATGGCAGAGAGCGCTTGTAAGGTGATAATTTTCAGCATTATATAAAAGAAATCTTGGTTAATTCACACGCAAATATCCGATGCATTGCGATTTGCGCCGGGAGATTATAAAAATGTTAACACCTGGAGCGTTGCGGAGAAAAGGCTTACAAATCGTACTGTTTAATTTTTCGGTAGAGTGTGCGTTCCGAAATTTTTAATTCTTCTGCGGCCTCCTTACGGCGGCCGTTATATTTTTTGAGTGCACGCCGGATGGCTTCCTTTTCGATTTCATCCATGGCGAGCGGCGTTTCGTCTTCGTCCGTGTCGGTGAATGTTTCCATGGGTTTAGCGGGCGCATTGATAATGATCGGCGCGTTTTTAGGCATCAGGCTGCTTGGTTCCGGCTGCGTGGGATAGTTGGCTGCGGGGAGTGCAGGTTCCAGCATTTGCAGTGCGGACATATCCGGCATTTGGAGGTCGTTGTTGCGGACGAGTTCGTAGATCAGCGCTTTCAGGTCGTTCAAATCCTTTTTCATGTCGAAAAGGATTTTGTAGAGCAATTCGCGTTCCTGGAAATCAGCGCCGGCGGACTTGCCGTCCTGGCCTGGTGCGACGATGGGCAGGCTGCGGTTGAGCAAATGCGGCATCAGTCGTTCGATCAGCGCGGGGGTGGCCAAGCGTTCTTCGGATAGCACGGACATTTGTTCCGCGACATTTTTGAGTTCGCGGATATTGCCTGGCCAGCGGTAATTGGTCAGCAGGCGTTCAGCGCCGTTGTCCAGTTTGACGGGTTGCATGCGGTATTTTTCCGCGAAATCGTGCGCAAATTTTCGAAACAGCACCGGGATATCCTCCCGCCGCTCATGCAGCGCGGGCACTTTAATCGGCACCGTATTCAGACGGTAGTAGAGGTCTTCGCGAAACTTGCCTTTTTTGACTCGCTCCTGCAAGTCCACGTTTGTGGCAGCGATGACGCGCACGTCTGTTTTTTGCACTTTTGAGGAACCGACTCGGATAAATTCCCCGGATTCGAGCACGCGCAGCAGGTACGCTTGGGTATCCAGCGGCATTTCGCCGATTTCGTCCAAAAAAATCGTACCGCCGCTTACACTTTCGAAATAGCCCTTTCGGTCGTTGACTGCGCCGGTGAAAGCGCCTTTTTCGTGGCCAAACAGTTCCGAATTGATGGTTCCTTCCGGAATTGCGCCGCAGTTGACCGCGATAAACTCATTGTGTTTGCGCGCGCTGAGCGCGTGGATAATTTTAGAAAAAACCTCTTTACCGACGCCGCTTTCGCCGGTAATGAGCACCGTGAGATCGGTAGGCGCTACGCGCACGGCGGTTTCCAATGCGGCATCCAGCAAGGTTGAGCTGCCGACGATTCCGAAACGGGCTTTTATAGATTGCAATTGAGCGGTCATGCACGTATTATTTATTCCGAAGGCGGTTTGTTGAGGCTGTAGGCGACGCCGAGTCGGATTTGGGTTTCCAGCGTCGCCATACTGAGGTCGAACGAGCTGTTGCGTTGTTGTCGGCGCGTCAGTAGCGGATTTTCGTACTGGGAGCCGGTCATGCCGAAATAGCCGAGCGTGATCGGCGCGCTGAGATCCAGTTGCAGGCGCTTGCCGCCCCGGATGAGGATCCTTGGGATAAATCCGGGCATCACGACGGTTTTCCAGTATGCTACCGGATAATTTGCGGACGTACTCGGCTCGAATTTTGCCCATTGCGCGGAAGCGCGCGCGAACAAGCCGAGGTACGAACGCACTTTCTGCGAAGGGTCGCCAAACGACAACCAGTTGTAATCAAATTGCAATTGGGCGAAGCGTTTTCGTTCTGTACCCAGCGTCACAATCGGCGGAAACGGGAGGCTGTCCTGAAAATCATACACCTCCTGCCTTCCTGCATACGCATTGGTTTGTGCGGAAATTTCCCAAAAATTCCCGTTAGCCGATTCCCGGACGAAAGCCGGGGCATAAAAAGGCTGCGTGGCGTATTCTTCTGAAAAAACAAAGTTCGTGAATTCCCCATCCGGCAGCTCCAGGAAAGGACGTTTTGCCAAATCGAAGCCGATATACAGCTTCAGGTAATTTTTGCCTGTTGTAGGTTTGCCAGTAGAAGCAGGCGGCGCGGCCGGGCTGATTTGGGCAAATGCAACCGTTGCGGTTGCTGCGAAAAGTAGGGTGAAAACGAGGTTTTTTTTCATAGCATCTGCATTTTCTTGTCATGACGCCCGGAAAGGGCGCTGCGGTTGCACGCGCGGAAAAAAGGCCTCCTAATCTGGAATTCTTCCAAGCAGGGTTGCGCTGGTGGCCTCGTGAATGGCGACTTCTACATAGTCGCCGGGTTTCAGTCCCGGTTTTTTCGGGAACACCACCATTTTATTTTGCGTATTGCGGCCGCAGAAATCCTGGTCGGATTTCCGGGAGTCGCCCTCGATGAGCACTTTAAATGTTTTTCCGATATCGGCTTTGTTGTGTCGCAGGCTGACGGCCGTTTGCAGACGGATGATCTCGTTCAATCGGCGTTTTTTGACCTCTTCCGGGATATCGTCTGCGAATTTCCGGGCGGCCAGGGTACCTGGGCGTTCGGAGTAGGCGAACATGTACGACATGGAGTAATTGGCCCATTCGATCATGCTCAGCGTTTCCTGGTGTTCCTCCTCCGTTTCGGTACAGAATCCGGCGATGATATCGCTGGAGACGGCGCAGTCTGGCAGAATCTGGCGGATGGCCTCGATGCGGTTCATGTACCAGGGGCGGTCGTAGGTGCGGTTCATGAGTTCCAGCACACGGCTGTTGCCCGATTGCACCGGCAGGTGGATATACTTACAGATATTATCGTAGCGGGCCATCGTGTGGAGCACCTTATCCGTCATATCTTTCGGGTGGCTGGTGCTGAAGCGCACGCGCAGGTCGGGATGAATTTGAGCGACCATTTCGAGCAGGTCGGCAAAGTCGGTGTGCAGGCTATTTTCCGGATTATCCCATTTATAGGAGTCCACATTTTGGCCGAGCAGGGTGACTTCCCGGTATCCTTTGCGGTACAGATCGGCTGCTTCCGCGACGACGCTGAAGGGGTCGCGCGAGCGCTCGCGGCCGCGGGTGAAGGGCACCACGCAGAACGAGCACATGTTGTCGCAGCCGCGCATGATGCTGATGAAGGCCGAGACGCCGTTGGTATCCAGGCGCACCGGGCTGATATCGGCGTACGTTTCTTCGCGGCTGAGGAGCACATTCACCATTCGGCTGCCCTCTTCGATGCCGCCGATGAGTTTGGGCAGGTCGCGGTAGGCGTCGGGGCCCACGACCAGATCCACCAGTTTTTCTTCTTCGAGCAGGTTTTTCTTGAGGCGTTCTGCCATACAGCCCAGCACGCCGACCTTTGCGCCGGGGCGTTTGGATTTGATCTGCTCGAACACCCGGAGTCGTTTGCGCACCGTGTCCTCCGCTTTTTCGCGGATTGAGCAGGTATTGATAAGAATCAGGTCGCTGTCTTCGAGATTGCGCGTGGGCACGAATCCGATATCCGCCAGGATGGAGGCTACGATTTCCGAATCGCTAAAATTCATTTGGCAGCCATAGCTCTCGATATAAAAGCGGCGCAAGCCGGGCGTTGGGTCGTTGGCTTCTTGCGCTGCCAGGTACACGCTGCCTTGTTTGGCCTCGTCAATCGTCTTAATGGAATCCAGCGTCGGGTTGCTGTCGTACATAGTTTCTTTTTTTAGCGGCCGCAAAGGTACGACGTTTCTGGTAAAGGTGTGACAAAATGTCAGCGAGGAAAAATAGGGTTGATTTGAAAAAAGGAGTTTGTCTCACAAGTATCTCCGGAATCAGAAAGTAAAATAAAATTTCGATCGAGCCTCTTGTCGGCGTGACTTCAAGTCACGCCGACAAGAGGCTCGGCCGATTTTTTAAAATTATGTTTCCACCGTCGTGTGGTGCTGTAATCCTCATCGTATTTCCCTATTCCCAGGCCAGTTTACGGCATTGCGTTTGGCCATTAGCATATCTTAATTGGAGCAGATACCATCCGCGGGGCAGGGTGGGGGAGAGGCGCCGGCTGCCGGCGGGAAGTTCTGTTTGCAGCATGACCATGCCTTGTAGATCATACAGCGTCAGGATGGCATCGTCGGGGCTTTCGATAAAGAAAGCGCCTGCGGCCGGGTTGGGGAATACTTTGAATAAGGGCAGGGCGGTTGGCGATTGTGTGGAGGTGGTTTTCCACAGGTCGTACAGCGTTTGGAGGCTGTCTATGGGTTCCCGGCCCGGGGGCAGCGAGGGCACGTTCAGGTCGAGATACAGGCTGTCCTCCGAGTCGTCTGGTTTAGCGACGCGCAGGAAAGCCGAGAGCGAGGACGTGCCGTTGCTCAGGCAGCGGCTGTCGGCGCCCGGCACATTGGCGCCCTGCATAGCCGCCATGAGGCGGTCGGCCAGCGGGCCTTCGGCGGCCAGGAACCGCGCTTCCATGCTGTCGAGGATGGCAGGGCCGAGGAGAATATTGCCTTGAATAGCGTAGGTAAGGCCCGTGCGCTGGCCTTTCCAGTCGAGGCAGCCGGTACCCGTATAAGCGGCGGACCGGGGTTGCCCGGTCGGGCTGAAGTCCACGATTCCGTATTGGCGCGACAGCGCGCCGAAGGGGCCGTTGACGTCATTGGTCCGAAGCCACTGGATAATTTGATCCGGCGCGAGGCCCTCCTGCATGCGCGCGCGGGCATTATTTTGGTTGGTCGCCACCCAATACGACTGCGTGTGGATCGCGCCGCGACCCGGCAGGATATCGCTGATGATGATCGCGCCGCCGCTGCCGGGGAACGAGTTGTTATCCAGGCAACTGGCGCCGGCGCTGCCGATTTCGCCGGTCGTGGTATCCACGGCGACAATCGAGAAAGTATCCTGGGCGGTAAGGTTGAGATGCAATGCTGAAATTAGGGCAAAAAAGTAGATACGAAGCATAATTCGGTTGGATTTGCGTGAAAGTTGATTTGCGTTTGATTGGCTGAAACAATTCCGCAAATATCTTGGTTTATCTTTTATTCAAATCTTGATTTCCGGGCATTTGCAGCCGGGAAATCAAAATTTTTAAAAAGCTCTTACGGGTACGCTCTAATTTTTTTCCATGGAGCCCAATCAAATCTTCTCCAACGCCGCTTCAATCAGGCGTTTCACGGCCCGGGCAGGATCCTTGCTGAAGGTTCCGGCGGGCCGGTTGGCCAAGATCGCGCTCAGCGACAGCGCCTGATGGCCGAGCATGCGGCATAGCCCGTAAATAGCGGAGGTCTCCATTTCCAGGTTGAGCAGGGGGATGCCATCGTAGTGGAAGCCCTGCAGTACATCCAGGTATTGCGGCAGGGCGACCGGTGCGCGCAGTTGCCGCCCTTGCGGACCGTAGAAACCCGGGTTAGAGGCGGTGATACCCGATAAGCCGATCTTTTCCCAGTGTTTCAACAGTCTGGGATCCGCTTCGACGAAATAGGGTTTTACTGGAAAATCCCAGATCGGGCCTACATGCGCGCGGAGCGCCTCGATAGCCGGGTGCGCGGTTTGGTGGGGCGCGTGGTAGAAATGCAGCAGGCCATCGAGTCCCAGTCCGGCAGCAGACACCGCCACACTATCCACCGGCGCCTCCGGGAGCAAACTGCCCGCTGTGCCGAGGCGGATAAAACGGACTGCCGTATGCTTAGCGCGTACCTGCCGGTTTTCCAGGTCTATATTAAACAGCGCATCCACCTCATTGAGCACAATATCAATATTATCCGTACCAATGCCGGTAGAGATCACGCTTAGGCGCGT
>JBEIDF010000168.1:0-8179 GCA_040383605.1 Lewinellaceae bacterium | reverse complement strand
TCTTCGCGGGTCAGCATTTCGGCTGATTGGATGCGTTCGAGCAGGCCGAAACGCGCCAGGCCGGTCAATTTAGTACTCACGACCGGGATTTGTTTACTGCGCGAGGCAAAATCAATCGCCCGGATGTTTTCATTCATGGTGTGGTTAAAATCCAGTTCGGATTCCTTCCCTTCCGCGCCGTAGTCCAGCACCGTCAGCACCCCGGAAGCGGCCAGTTTATCAATGCGCGGCTGGCAGTCGAGCAGGGTGGAGCCGCCGCAGAAATGATAAAAAATTGTTTTTTTGATCACCATTTCAGCCGGCGGGACTTGGTTGCGCACGGCCCAGAGCGCCAGATTGGCGCCGTATTTTACCAGCCAGGGTTTGCTCATCAAGTGGAACAGCCAAGCGGTGTTGCGCAATTCCTGGTCGGACAGGTGTGCGAATGCGTTTTGCGTGTTGGTAAAATCAATGAGCTGATCCTGCTTGCCGCCTTGCATAGGTGTCCATTTTTATGATGGTTGGTAACTATTACGATGTTTGCCAGATATCCCAGGCTTTTTCTGCTTGCGCGTGCAGCATGTCGAGTCCGTTTTGCGTCTGACAGCCGCGTGCGCTTGCGCGCTGCAAAAGTAGTGTTTCGGGGGGATTATACAGGAGGTCGCACACAAAATGTTGCGCATGGAGCTGTTCAAAAGGCAGGTCGGGGCAATCGTCCGAATTCGGGTACATACCCACCGGTGTGGTGTTTATGATCCAGCGCATGGCGCTGAAGTCGAGCGCGCGCAAATCCGGATAACCGATTTCATCCGGCAGTTGGGGCCGTCGCACCACAAAGCGGCAGGGAATATTCCATTGTTTGAAGACCCAGGCGACGGCCAGCGCGGCGCCGCCGCGACCGAGCAGCAGGGCTTCGCCCGGCGGCAGCTCGGTGTAGCCGGCCGCCTTTGTCATTTGCAAGATAGTTTGGCGGAAGCCGTGCGCATCGGTGTTGTAGCCGGTGCATCGCCCGTTTCGGATCACGAGGGTGTTAACGGCGCCGATGTCGGCGGCGACGGGATCCAGCGCATCCAAATACGGTATGACGGCTGTTTTGTAGGGGATCGTCACGTTCAATCCGCGTACATCCGGGTATTTTTCCAGCAAATCCGGCAGTTCCGAAATTTGTTCCAGCGGAAAATTGTCGTATTGGCAGCCCGTTATCCCTTCGCGGGCGAATTTTTCTGTAAAATACCGCTGTGAAAAGGAATGGGACAAAGGGAATCCGATCAGACCGTAGCGCGTCATTCTACAGGTTTTAACCGTGTATAAACATTTTAAAAAACCGATTGTTCGGCAAAAGAATATTCACCGCAACAAGCACCTATCCGCTCGCCATGCTTACCGTTCACTCCGACGCCTATTATATGCAACAAGCGCTCAAAGAAGCGCAGCAATCCTATGAACTGGGGGAGATACCCGTCGGTGCGGTCATCGTGTGCGACAACCGCATTATTGCGCGCGCGCACAACCAGACAGAGCAGTTGACCGATGTGACGGCCCACGCGGAAATCCTGGCCTTGACGGCCGCTTCCAACCATCTTGGCAGCAAATATTTGCCGGACTGCACGTTGTTCGTCACGCTGGAGCCTTGCGTCATGTGCGCGGGCGCGCTTGCGTGGGCGCAGATTGGCCGCGTGGTGTACGGGGCTACCGACGAGAAGCGCGGGTTTATGCTTTTTGGCGGGAAAGCCTTATTGCATCCCAAGACGAAGCTCGAGTTGGGTATTTTAGAGTCGGAATGCGCAGCGTTGTTGAAGGATTTTTTTAAGACTTTGCGGACTTGAGCGGGGCGGAAGGCAGGTCGCCCTTGGCGGCGCCGCGCAGATAAGTACCCCAGGTCAGGTTGTCGGCGCCGTCCTTGTGTACCAGTGCGCGTTCGATGGCCATGTTTGCCGCATTTTCCACCACCCATTCGAAATTTTCCTCTCCAACCGAGTGCACATCGGCGTCGGGCGCCGGGTTACAAAAGTCAATCGCATAAGGAATACCGTTGCGCACGGCAAATTCCACGGTATTGAAATCGTATCCCAGACCGTGGCAGAGGCGGAGCACATAGTCGTGCATTTCTGCACGCAGGGCGGCGGGTACTTTGTGATTGGCTACATAGCGCAGGTGATGCGGGTTTCGGGGTTCATAGTCCATGATGCGGACATGCTTGCCGCCCAGGCAGTAGCAGCGGAAGTACGCGTCGAAATCAATCGCTTCCTGGAGAAGCATCACCAGCGTATTAGTTTCGTTGTAGGCGGCGAAAAACTCGTCCAGGTTGTGGAGTTTATAGACATTTTTCCAGCCGCCGCCGGCATGCGGTTTCATAAAAAGCGGGAATCCGCCGAGGTATTCGATCATTTTTTCCCAATCCAGCGGATACTTCAGGTTGCGGAAGCTTTGGGCGCTGGTATCCGGCGGCATTTGTTTGGAGGGCAGCAGGATGGTTTTGGGCACCGGCACGCCGACTTTGGTAGCGAGGCAGTTATTGAAAAATTTTTCATCGGCGCTCCACCAGAACGGGTTGTTGATGACTGCCGTCCCGTTCAGCGCGGCATTTTTCAGGTACGCGCGGTAGAAGGGGACATCCTGGCTGATGCGGTCAATCATTACCGCGTAGGGCGCGGGTTCGCCCTGCATGAGTTCATCTACCAGCGTAGGTTCGGCCTGGATACCTTTTATATTTTTCGCATTGATGCGGGCGACGAACGCCTCTGGGAAAGTACTTTCCTTACCGTGCAGGATACCAATTTTTTTCATCGTGTTGCGCGTTTTTTATTTTGGCAAATACCGGCTGCAAATTAGGATATTTTTCAAAAAAAAAGATTTTTCAAAAATCAATAATCGGCGTGATTTTTTTCTCAACCTGTACTGTTTGCGCGACGACCTTTTGGACGGACTGCAGTTTCACCTCCTCTCCTTCGAACTGCGCGTAGAGCGTCACGGTATAAGGGCCGGGTTTAGCGTAGGTATGCTTCAGCGTGCCCTGGTCGTTGAAAGCTTTGCGCGCGCCGTCGCCGAGATCCAGTTCATAGACAGCACCCTGGGAGAAATTGGCCATTTCGAACAAGAAGGGCCGGCCGGCCTCCGGCTGTTCATTTTCGCGGATCAGGTTGCCGGGCACCCGTTGGATGGCTTCGCCGGCGCCGCTTTCGCGGTTGGTGTTGTTGTTTGCCGACTGCACCATGCCGCGGTCTGCCTGGCTGGTGACGGGGTCTTTTCGGCTTAGTTGGAGCGCGAGGATACCGCCAATACCGAGGACGGCCACCAGGATCAGCAGCAGGGTTTCGCGGCGGCGATTGGGCGTGGGCGCAGCGGGATCGGGCATACGATTATGCGGGTTTTAGGTGCAGGCCGAGTTCGTCCAGTTGAGCGTTTGCGATGGTGCTGGGCGCATCGATCATCATATCGCGTCCCTGGTTATTTTTGGGGAAAGCGATGAAGTCGCGGATCGAATTGGCGCCGTTCATCACCGCGCAGAGGCGGTCGAAGCCGAAGGCGATCCCGCCGTGGGGCGGCGCGCCGAATTCGAAGGCGCCGAGCAGGAATCCGAATTGCGATTCGGCTTCTTCGGGCGAGAAGCCGAGCAGGCGGAAATTGCGGCTTTGGAGATCGCGGTCGTGTATCCGGATCGAGCCGCCGCCGATTTCCACGCCGTTGAGGACGAGGTCGTACGCATCGGCGCGCATGCTTTTGAGCACGGCGCGGTCGTCGGAATCCATTTTAGGGATATCGGCTTGTTTGGGCGAGGTAAAGGGGTGGTGCATGGCGAAGAACCGGCCGGCGTCCTCGTCCCATTCGAGCAGGGGAAAATCCACGACCCAAAGCGGTTTAAAGACCGCTGGGTTTCGCAGGCCGAGGCGCGCGCCCATTTCGAGCCGCAGTTCGCTGAGTTGCTTTTGCGTTTTTTCTTCTTCGCCGCTGAGCACGAGCAGCAGGTCGCCGGGTTTTGCGTTGCAGCGGTCGAGCCAGGACTGGAGCTCCTCGGGGCTGTAGAATTTATCTACGGAGGATTTCACGCTGCCATCGGCTTCGCAGCGGACATATACCAGGCCTTTCGCGCCGATTTGCGGGCGTTTGACCCATTCGGTGAGATCGTCCAGTTGTTTGCGGGTGTAGTTTGCACAGCCTTCCGCGCAGATAGCCAGGATCGTTTCCGCGCTGTCGAAGACCGGGAATCCCTTTCCGCGGGCGAGATCGCCGAGGTCATTGAACTCCATACCAAACCGGATATCGGGTTTGTCGGAGCCATAGCGGCGCATGGCTTCGTCGTAGGTCATGCGCGGGAACACGGGCAATTCGATTCCGAGCGTGGTGTGAAACAGGTGGCGGGTGAGGCCTTCGAAGGTTTGGAGGATATCTTCCTGGTGCACAAACGACATCTCGCAGTCAATCTGCGTAAATTCCGGCTGCCGGTCGGCGCGCAGGTCTTCGTCGCGGAAACACTTCACGATCTGGAAGTATTTATCCAGGCCGGCCACCATCAGGATTTGTTTGAACGTTTGCGGGCTCTGCGGGAGGGCGTAGAACTGGCCTTGGTTCATGCGGGAGGGCACGACGAAATCGCGGGCGCCTTCCGGGGTACTTTTGATCAGGAAGGGCGTTTCCACCTCGGCGAACCCTTGTCCGGCCAGGTATTTGCGCGTTTCCAGCGCCAGGGCGGAGCGGAAGAGGATATTTTGTTGCACGGCGTTGCGGCGCAGGTCGAGGTAGCGGTATTTCATGCGCAGCTCGTCGCCGCCGTCCGTATCGTCCTGGATCGTAAAAGGCGGCGTTTTGGCGGCGTTGAGGATTTTCAGTTCCGATACCTTAATTTCGATATCGCCGGTGGGAATTTTATTGGATTTCGATTCGCGTTCGATCACGACGCCGGTTGCCTGCAACACAAATTCGCGGCCGATGCTGCGCGCCTGTTCGAAGAGTTCGGGCGTGGTGTAATTTTCGTCGAATACGAGTTGCGTGATGCCGTAGCGGTCGCGCAGGTCAATCCAAAGCAGGGCGCCTTTGTCGCGGATCGTGGCGGCCCAGCCGGCCAGGGTGACGGTTTTGCCGGCGTCGGCCAGGCGGAGCTCGTTGCAGGTGTGGGTGCGATACATGGAAAGTTCGTTTATACTTCGACGCAAAGGTACGCAGGATGTTGGAAAATTTGCGGATGCTTTTCCGGCCCTGCGCGTCGGGCGCGTATTAAATTAAACCGGGCCGCAAGGCGGGTTTTTAGCGCTATTGTATTTAATTTTGCGCGCTTTTTTGGCGGCTTGGGCCGCCGTATAAATTTTATACTATGACCTCTCGCGCTATCCGCCGCCAATTTCTCGATTTTTTCGCCTCCAAATCGCACAAGATCATCCCCTCTGCGCCGATGGTGGCCAAGAGCGACCCGACCCTGATGTTTATCAACTCGGGAATGGCGCCGCTAAAAGATTTTTTTCTGGGAAACCAAACCCCGCCCGCGCCCCGCGTGGCGGATACGCAAAAATGCCTGCGCGTTTCGGGTAAACACAACGATTTGGAGGACGTCGGTTTCGACGGCTACCACCACACGATGTTCGAAATGCTGGGCAACTGGTCGTTCGGCGATTATTTTAAAAAAGAAGCGCTGGCCTGGTCGTGGGAGCTGCTGACGGAGGTGTATAAAATCCCCAAAGACCGCCTGTATGTGTCGGTTTTTAAAGGCGATGAAAAAGAAAAACTGCCGTTCGACCAGGAAGCCTTCGATGTGTGGAAACAGTTTATCGCCGAAGACCGAATTCTCCCATTTGGCAAAAAAGAAAATTTCTGGGAAATGGGCGAGCAAGGCCCCTGCGGCCCCTGCTCGGAAATCCACGTGGATCTGCGGCCCGACAGCGAACGCGCAAAAAGGGACGGCCGCGAGCTGGTGAACGCCGACGATCCGAACGTTATTGAGGTCTGGAATAATGTATTCATGCAGTTCAACCGGAAAGCCGACGGCTCGCTGGAGGAACTCCCCGCAAAAAGCGTGGACACGGGCATGGGCTTCGAACGCCTCTGCCGGGCCGTCCAGGGCGCCGCGTCTAATTATGATACCGACCTCTGGCGGCCCCTGATCGGCTTCCTGGAGGAATTTTCCGGCATCACCTATACGGGTTCGTACCCGGGTATTCAGGCCGATTGGCGCAAAACCGACGTGGCGATGCGCGTCGTGGCCGACCACCTGCGCGCGGTGAGCTTCGCGATCGCCGATGGCGAAATGCCCTCGAATACCGGCGCCGGATATGTGATCCGCCGGATTCTGCGCCGCGCCGTGCGCTATTATTACTCTTTCCTCGACCTGAAGGAGCCGGTGCTCTACCGCATGGCGCCGATCCTGGCCAAGGAATTCGATGACGTGTTCCCGGAACTGCAATCGCAAATTGATTTTGTGACCAAGGTGATCCTCGAAGAAGAAAAATCTTTCCTCCGCACCCTCGAAAGCGGCCTGAAACGCATCGAAACCCTCGAAGTCCACGCGGGCGTGCTCGACGGGCGCCAGGCCTTCGAACTTTATGACACCTTCGGCTTTCCGATTGACCTCACGCGCCTGATCGCGCGCGAGAAAGGCTGGTCGGTGGACGAGGCGGGCTTCGAACAGGCTTTGCAGGAACAAAAAATCCGCTCCCGCCAGGACGCCCGCAAGGAGGTGGGCGACTGGGAGTTGCTGCGCGACGAGGCAAATGTGCGTTTTCTGGGCTACGACCAACTCGATCTCCGCGCCGCACACGTCGTCAAGTTCCGCACGGTGGTCGTTAAAGACCAACCGCAGTTCCAAGTCGTGCTCAATCAAACGCCGTTTTATCCCGAAGGCGGCGGCCAGGTAGGCGATACTGGCACGATGCAGTTCGGCGATGAAAAAATCCGCGTGCTCGATACCAAAAAGGAGAACGACCTGGTGATCCACATTGTGGACAAACTGCCGACTTATATCCAAGACCCCAGCGTGCACTGCCAGGTGGACGTCCGCAAGCGCCGGCTAACGGAAAACAACCACTCGGCTACCCACTTGCTCCACGCCGCCCTGCGCAAAGTGCTCGGCAGCCACGTCCAACAAAAAGGCTCTTATCTCGACGATAAAACCCTGCGCTTCGATTTCGCGCACTTCCAAAAAGTAACCGAGGAAGAACTCGCCGAAATCGAACGCATGGTCAATGAAAAAATCCGGGAAAACATCCCGCTGGAAGAGGCCCGAAACCTGCCCATCGAGGAGGCAAAAAAATCGGGCGCGATGATGCTTTTCGGCGAAAAATACGGCGAAACCGTCCGGATGATCACCTTCGATCCCACCTACTCCCGCGAACTCTGCGGCGGTTGCCACGTGCCCCACACGGGCAAAATCGGCTATTTCAAAATCACCGGCGAATCGGCCGTGGCCGCCGGCGTCCGCCGACTGGAAGCCGTGACGGCCGAGGCCGCCGAACATTATGTAAGCGCCCTGGAACGCGATGTAACGGCCGTGAAAATGCTCCTCAAGGCCAAAGAACCCGCTAAAGCCGTGGCTGAGCTCCAGGAAGAAAACAAACGCCTCCAAAAAGAAATTGAGCGCCTCGTGCAAGTCCAGGCCGATCACCTCCGCGGCAGCCTGCGCGAAAAAATCGAAACCGTGAACGGCCTGCACCTCATCGCCGCCGTGCTGCCGCTCCACGACCCGAACGCCGTTAAAAATCTGGCCTTCGAACTGGAACGGGAATTCGCCCCGGCAGTCGTCGCCTTCGGCTCCGTCCAAAACGACAAACCCCTGCTCACCGTCAGAATCAGCGAGGCGCTCGTCCAGGAACGCAGCCTCCATGCCGGTACCATCGCCCGCGAACTCGCCCAAAAATTCCTCCAGGGCGGCGGCGGCGGCCAGGCGTTTTTTGCCACGGCCGGCGGCGCTGATGCCGCGCGGCTCCACGAAGCGGTGGAAGGAATCAGGAATTATATTTGATTAATTTGGGTTTTCCTTTAAAGGAAAAATACATTTCGACTTCATGCCTGTTTTTTTGATTTTTAAATCAAAAAACAGGCGTGAAGCCGTTATCTTATGCTGCCGCCGAAGGCGGCGATCAGGTCTGATTTTTTTACAAAAATCTAACCAAACATCCTTCCACCGCTTTCTACCTTTGCGCTTAGATTTAATCTAAATAAACATAACCATGCGCAAAGGATTTACCCGCCTGTTATTTTTGATTTCCTGCTGCTG
>JBEIDF010000167.1:0-8184 GCA_040383605.1 Lewinellaceae bacterium | reverse complement strand
ATCATATTCCATTACCTGGCTGAGTTCGGTATTCCGGTAGAACTGCCAGTTGGTGAGTTGGTTGACACTGTTGATCTGCACCGGCGTATTGGAATTGGGGAGCACGGCGATATTTTTTGCGCCGCCCAGTCCGGGATCGCCGACAATGCCGGGGCCGGAGACCAGAAAGGCGAAAATGTCATTAAAGTTCGAGTTGATAAACTCGGGATATTCGTCCGAGCCGAAGACATATTCGAACACCAGTTCGTCGGTATTTACGAACACATCCAGTTCCACGATACAGGCGTCATTGGAGATCGTGCCGTTCCCTTGTTGTACGGAGAGGAAATCCAGATCCGGATCGCCGGGCGCCTGGTTGCTGAATCCGGCGTTGGGCAAGGTATTGGGGCCGATCGAGAGATCTGCCTGACCGGAGCTCAGCACGAGGCCGCGGCCCAATCCCAGCTCGTTATCGTCGGTGGGGAAAAAGAACGTACCGTACGCGCCGCTGGGGCAGTTGATATCCGTGATCGTCACGGTAGTCAGGGGCGTGGTGATCGCGTCCACAATGGCAGCGGGCGGAGGGGTGATAATCACGTCGAGTGGTGCTTTGGGCGGACAGGGTTGGGTGCTGCAGCTCCAGTGGCCCTCGAATCCTTCAAATTCGGTGAGGGCATTGGATTGGAACTGCACCGTCAGGCAGCCGCTGGTGGCCTGCACCTGGAAGCAAACGCCACCGCCGCCGGCTACGGCGTAGGGGGGTATTTGGCTTCCGCTGATTTGCGCCAGCGGGATACCGGTTGTGCCGTCGCCATCGTAGAAGGTGAGGATGTCCGCGGAAAAACCTGCTTCGACATTATAATACGTCAGGCTGAAATTGATACAGGCGTTGGGTTGGCCGGGGCAGATAACAAAAGTATGGTTTTCATTCGGGCCATAATCCCCGTCGGGACCGCCGGAATCATACAATGTACCGGTGCAAAGCGTAGAACCGCCCTCGTCAATATTGTTCGTAGGGGGAATCGGGGCAATGCACAGGGTAAAATCACCGTCATTGGGCGCGCCGGTCACAGAAAAATCCGACACCCGGATAAAATATTGCAGATTAGGTGTGAGGCCCTGCACGTCGAGAAAAACGGCATTTTCGCCCACGTCCGCAATGGCGCAGAGCAGTTCGGCCAGTCCGTCCGGCTGGCAGTCGCCACGGTAAATGGCGAACTGCGGATTTTGGATGCTATTGGCGCCCACGCCGGCGATGGTTATTCGGAAATTGAGCAGCGTATCCGGCGCAGTAAAAGCGAACCAGACATCCCGGCTTGCCAGATTCCCGTTGAAACAAGAGGGGTTGTTATCGAATCCGATATTGGTATTGGTTGCGTTTTGGTTGGTGAACGTATCCGGGGGGCATACCGGCGCGATGCCCAGGTCAATGAGTCCGGCGCAATCGTCATTTACCGGCGTTTGCGACCAGAGTGCGACCGCCGACACGAGCGCGGCGATCAAAAGGGATAGTTTTTTCATAAAAAAGGAACCGAGTATCAGAAATAGGGGCCAAAAATACACATTAACCGCGGAATGCCCAATCAAAGTTTGCCTTTTGTGTAACAGGCGACGCTTTGGGCGTGGGTTTTAGCGGATCGTGTCGCAGGATTGGAGCATAGCGCGCAATTCGCCGAGTTGAAAGGGCGTTTGCTGGTTTCCCCAGCTGTTTCCGATGTAATTCAGCACGTTGGCGATATCAATATCCGACAGCTCGGGATGCCCTGCCATTTGCTCGGCGTATTGCACGCCATTGACGACGATGGTGTCGGCGATGCCATATCGGATGATACAAGGCAGGCTGTTGCGATTTGCAACCAGATAATCGGCGCCGGCAAGCGGCGGAATGAGTGCGCCCAAGCCGCGACCATCTTCCAGGTGGCAGCTGGCGCACTTCGCCAGGTAAATATCCCGGCCGTTTTTATAAGTCGTTTTCTCTGCGTTACACGCAAGGAGCAGGCAGGAAAAGACGAAGGGCAGGAAATATTTTGTGGGTGTATTACTCATTTTTTCTCACCGAATTGCTCGGCCAGCAGCAGGTCTATATCTTGCAAAAATCGCGCAACTTCTTCCGGGTCTGTACCATCGCAGAACGACCGCACATGGCGATTTTTATCCACCAGGATCAGCCGGCCGGAGTGATCGAATCCACCAGGTGCATTCGGGTCTTCTTTTGCGACGCTGAAATAATCATCGGCGATCGAATAGATCGCATCGTGATCGCCGGTCGCCAAATGCCACTTATCCGACCGGATTCCGAGTTTCTCTGCATACCGTTTGAGCGCGGGCACGGTGTCGTTGCGCGTGTCTATGGAATGAGACAGCAGGCACACGCGCGGATCGTCGAGGTATTTGTCGTACACCCGCTTCGCCTGCGCCTTTACCTTTGGACAGATGGTCGGGCAGTGGATGAAGAAAAAATCCACCACATAGATTTTATCTTTAAACGTGGCATTGGTAACGGTTTGGCTATCCTGATTTATAAAAATAAAATCCGGGATAGTCGGGTAGATCGTATCGCCGGCGGCGTTGACGTCGCGGTTTCCCAGAATCGGCAGGGCGCGTTTGTTTTCCGTGTTACAGGCTGCGAGGGCGCACAGGAGAAGCCCTCCGAGTATCCAATTTTTCATTTCGACTGTATTTTTTGACCCGCTTCCAAGGCTTCGCGGATCATTTTTCCGTTTGCGCTGATTTTTTCTTTTTCTATTTTTAGATAAACAAGCGCCTTTTCTGCCGGTTCATTTGCTGCCGGGGGCTGATAGCCGGCCATCCAGCGCATCATGTCCTCATCTGCGGTTTCCATCAGGGAGAGCAGCGACCGGATGGAATCGCGCTGCGGTGCGAGGCTGTCCAACAGGGCAAGTTCGGCTTTTAGTTGTCGCTTGACGCGGTTCATGGCTGCTAAATCGCGCATCGCCTCGTCGTGGATGGCTTCCGTTTCTTGTTGCAGGGCGGTCACGGCGCTTCGATCTTCTCCGCAAGCGGGCGACCACAGGAGCACAAGCGCCAGGGCGGCGACAGGCAGCACGATCTTTATTTTACCGGAAATCATAGGATACTGTTGATTGATTTGGGCGCTGGATTTTTTTGCCGCTGCAAATGTACGCTGCCAATTCCGCCGCATTGTCAGAAATTCATAATTTTACGGCCGAACAGCAGCCACTCTACATGCTTACAGCCATTTCTCCTGTTGACGGCCGGTATGCCGACAAAACCCGGGAACTCGCCGATTATTTTAGCGAATACGCCTTGATCCGTTATCGTGTATTTGTTGAAATACAATATTTTATCGCGATATGCCAGTATGGTCTGCCGCAACTATCCGAATTTCAGGACGATAAAATTGACGCGCTCAACGAGCTTTTTGAAAACTTCAGCGAAGCCGACGCCGAATACGTCAAAACCATCGAGCGCACGACCAACCACGACGTCAAGGCGGTGGAATATTTCCTCAAGGAGCGTTTCGATGCGCTTGGACTGGGCGCTATGCGGGAGTTTGTGCATTTTGGGCTTACTTCGCAGGACGTCAATAACACGGCCACGCCCCTGCTCTTCAAACTGGCCTTGCAAGACGTGTATTACCCACTGCTACAGCGTCTGCGCGACAACATGAACCAGCTGGCCCTCGATTGGGCCCGCGTGCCCATGCTCGCGCGCACGCACGGGCAGCCGGCCTCCCCTACCCTGCTGGGCAAAGAGTGGATGGTGTTTGTCTCCCGCCTGGATACGCAACTGCGTCAATTGCAGGACATTCCGCACCGCGCCAAGTTCGGCGGCGCTACCGGCAATTTCAACGCCCACCACGCCGCCTACCCGGATTACGACTGGCAGCGCTTCGGCGACGAGTTTGTGCAGGAATTTTTGGGACTCGAGCGCTCGCAGCCCACTACCCAGATCGAGCACTACGACTGCCTGGCCGCGCAGCTGCAGGCGCTCGGCCGCATCAATACGATTTTAATTGATTTTTGTCGGGACGTGTGGACATACGTATCGATGGAGTATTTCCGGCAAAAAACCGTCAAGGACGAGGTAGGTTCTTCAGCCATGCCGCACAAAGTGAATCCGATTGATTTTGAAAATGCGGAAGGGAATCTCGGCCTGGCCAATGCGATTTTTCAGCATTTGGCGGAAAAACTGCCAGTCAGTCGTTTGCAGCGCGACCTGACCGATTCCACCGTTTTGCGCAACCTCGGCGTGCCGATGGGTCACACCCTCATCGCGTTTAAATCCATCCTCAAAGGCATGGGCAAACTCTTGCTCAACGAAAGTAAGTTATTCGACGATTTAGAAGAAAACTGGATGGTGATAGCCGAAGGCATCCAGGTGATCCTGCGTCGAGAGGGTTACCCGCAGCCCTACGAGGCCCTGAAAGCCCTCACCCGCGGCCGGGGCGGCGTGGGCCGGGAGGAACTGCACGAATTTATCGCAGGACTGGCGGTATCAGAGGAGGTAAAAGAGGAGTTGCGGCGATTGACCCCGCACAACTATGTGGGGCAGATATAGAAACCTGACCGGGGAAAAATTACTCGATCAGGCCACGGCCCTCTTTCACAATCCGTTCTTCTTTGAGTAATTTCTTCATCAGTCGGTCGAGAATGCCGTTAATAAAATCCTTGCTTTTATCTGTGGAATAGACCTTAGAGATTTCCACATATTCATTCAGCGTCACTTTGGTGGGGATGGTAGGGAAGTGCAGGAGTTCGCAGAGCGCCATTTTGAGCAGGATCATATCGAGCACGGCGACCCGCTCCGCGTCCCAATTTTTAAGCATAGGATCAATCAGCCCAAAGAGTTCTTGGTCTTCCTGGCAGGTTTTGCGCAGGAGTTGTTCGCCGAATTCCCGTACCGTTTCGTCTGCTGGTTCAAATTCCTGGTAGAACGCGCCGCTCAGCGGCATGGCCTTGATGGTTTTTTTCATAGCGCCTACGACCAGCGACTCATCATCCTGCCAATTCGTATAGCGGTCTTCCGTCATTTCGAGGAAGATATCCTGCGTCGTTAGGAAGCGATAAAGTTCCAGTAAAATTTTGCGGTGATCTTCGTCTGTGGCTTCGGGCAGCGCCAGATAGGCCTTGTATTCCGGCGTATCGTTGAAGGCTTGGTATAACTTGCGCAGGTAATCCTCGTCGAGGTTTTCATTGGCTTTATACTTGGCCACGATTTTGAGAAATTCGACGTGATTGGCGAGGCTTTTGGTGCAGGTATTTGAATACAGCACCGGTTTAAACAGTTTGTCGTCTTCGGAGGGCAACAATTTTGCCGCGCGGTTAGCGGCGTCCTTTTCGGCTTGCTGGGCCACTTTCAGCAGCAAAAACAGGTGAAAAATATACAGTTCGTAGGTATTCCATATCCCGTCGTTGTATTCTTTGACCATATCCGGGAAGTGGAGTTGTTCATCGCGGTTAAGCATGTACAACAATTGCATGACCTTGACACGAACGCTGCGGCGGCTAAGCATAAATTTTCAAAAAACTAAGATTTTAAAAACGGTTTTCCGCTGCAAAGAAACGGCTTTTTTTTGAAAAAACCGCAATTTTATACGCACTGATTTTTAATAGTACCGGCCATTAATGCTTGACCAATCGGCGTACGGCCCGGCCCCGGGGTGTTTGAAGCGCAACCAGGTACGTGGCGGGGGGCCAGGCGGACACATCAATCGCTTGTAGGCTGCCGGTCTGCGGGCGGTTTTCGGGCGGACTTTGCCAGAGGATCCGGCCGTGCAGGTCGAGCACCTGGAGTTGGCAGGTTTGGGGCGACTCCAGGCTCCATTCGATATATGCAATCGAAGCGACGGGGTTGGGCAGGACGGTGAATTGGCGCAATCCGAATTGGCGTTCCGCGGTGCTGTTCTCGACTTGCCTGGAGATCACGATATCGTCTAGTTGCAGCAGGTAATCGCTTTGAGCGTGGTGGAGAAAAGCGATGTAGATGGTTTGTCCGCTATACGGGGCCAGCGAAACGCTGTGCGGCTCGAAGCGCCCGCGGTAGTAAATAATCGGCGGGATGCCGGGGATCAGGAGCGTGTCCCGGTCGAAATACGCCGGGAGGGTAAATCCATTAGCGTGGATATACCCTTCCGAGAACGTAAAATTATTGAGATTGAGCGAGTTAGGGTTGACTGTTTCGAGCATTTCGGCCGCTTTAAACAGCGTGTCGGAGAACACGCCTTCCTCCGGAATATTCGTCGTTGTAGAGACGAGCGTCAGGTAGCCGTCCAGATACGCCGGCCCCTGGTAGGGTTGCGACCGCCAGCTGAGTTGGTAGCTCGAGTCCGGGATTTCGATTGGCGGGAGGATGAGCCAGTTCTCATTTTTCAGCGTTTCATCGTCGCCGAAGAACGAGCAGCTGGTAAAATTAGATTTCGTCGGATCGCCGAACTTACTCAGATCGCCTTCCCAGAACCAGCCGCCGGGCACGGGCACGAGGTCGCCGCAAGCGGTCGGCAGGTTGTCTGCGTCATAATTGACCCAGATTTGATCGAACCCGGAAGGCAGCGTCGCCATGAAAGGCGTGGGATCTATTTCAAAATCCTCGATCAAGAGCGTATCGGGCGCTCGCACTGTTTGCGCGGCAGCGGCGGCGGACAGGCAAAAAGCCAGAAAAAAGAGTGCGTATTTCATACTGATCAGATAGAATGTGGGAGATGGAATCGCATTTTGTAAGACTATTTAGCGTTTCAGACTGGCATTGAGCCAGGTTTCCATGTCTCTTTGCAATAAATCAACCCTTACCGGCGCCACGCCGCGGAACTCGCAGACCTGTCCGCCGGCGAGGTTGCACAAAACGGCCGTCCACTCCGGCGAAAAGCCCGCCACAAAAGCGAGCGTAGCGATACTAATCACTGTATCGCCCGCGCCGCTGACGTCAGCCACGAGGCGTTCGGCGGTTGGAAAAATGCGGCCGTTTGTCCCATCGTTGAGATAGATTCCCTTTTCGGAGAGGGTAATCATCGTGATTTGGTTGTCCAATTTTTGGCGGAGGTAGGCATCCGCCTGATTGAGCGAATCCAGGGTAGGTCGCACGGAGAAGGGGACGCTGTCGCGCACCTCCTTGAGGTTGGGTTTGAAGACGTCCACGCCTTTATAGGCATAAAAGTTACTTTTTTTAGGATCTACCGTTGTCAGGATATCGCGGTTGCCGATCATATCCAGGACGTTTCGGACGACCGTTTCGGTCAGCACCCCTTTGTTATAGTCCTGAAAAATAATCGCGCTGATCTCCTCGTTTTCGATTAGTTCTTCCACGCTGTCGAGCAGCCGTTGGGTTTCCACGAGATCCAGCTCGTAGGTGTTTTCCTGGTCAACGCGCAACATTTGTTGGCCATTTCCGAGGATTCGGGTTTTGACGGTGGTCCGGCGGGAGGCCGATTCCACGATACCATCCGTGCGGATTCCAACGGTCGGCAGCAGGCGGCGCATAAATTCGCCGTCGTAATCCCCACCGATTACGCTGCAGAGGATGGGTTGGGCGCCGAGCGCTCGGAGATTGAGCGCCACGTTGCCGGCGCCGCCCAGGCGGTCTTCTACATCCTCCTGGAGTACGACCGGAACGGGCGCCTCCGGGGAAATCCGCGTTACTTGTCCGGTGAGGTAGCGATCGAGCATTACATCGCCTATAACGAGTACCTTGTGCCCTTTCATCAGAGCCAGCATTTCTTGTGCGTTCATAATCAAGTTTTTAGCGTGCATCTACGTTTATTTCGCCTGCTAATTTACAGGTTTTCTCACTCTTAACGTATTTATAGCCATTATTGGGTATGAACACCTAAAAATTTGGGATTGGGGATTTCGGATTGGGGATTGCGGATTGCGGATTGCGGATTGGCGGGTCGTTTTTGCATCTATATTATTCTTATTATAAAATTAATATACAATTAAAAAATCACATAAAAAAGAACTAACCCGCCAATCCGCAATCCGCAATCCGAAATCCCCAATTCAAAAACAGTCATTCTGAGCAGGCGGAACAGCTGATTCGAAAAGTGACAAATCAAGATGCAGGCCCCTGCTGATCAGCAGGACGCCGATGAGTGCGAGCAGCGCCGGCTGGATCAACCGAAAGCGGGCGCGCAGCGGGGCGCTGAGGCGTCTGCCTGATAACATGAGCAGAAAAAGCGCGGGGAGGGTACCCAGTCCAAAAAACGTCATAAAAATGCTGCCTTGCAGT
>JBEIDF010000166.1:0-8228 GCA_040383605.1 Lewinellaceae bacterium | reverse complement strand
TGCGTGCGCGTACGAGAAAAATCCAGCTCTTTGAGGTATGAACAGCAAGATACCATTTCAGTTGGCCTTGGGCGGCATTTCCGGCGTAACAGAGCGACCGGCTAACCAGTTACTCCCAAAAACTACAGCGTGCCTCTGCGCGCCTGTTCGGCCTCAATACTTTCAAATAACGCTTGAAAATTACCCTTGCCGAAAGACTGGGCGCCGGCGCGCCGGATAATTTCAAAGATTTTATTTTGTTGAAATTGAATGATTTATTTGGTCTGAACGCCGTTTTCGAACCAAACCTGGTAGTAGTCTTTTACCGACAGCCGCATGGCCTCCTCGGTGATCATGAGCGGGTTGAAGGGGTCTATCATGACGGCGAGTTCCTTGGTTTCCGTCTGGCCGATGCTGCGCTCGATGGCGCCAGGGTGCGGTCCGTGCGGAATACCGGCGGGGTGCAGGGTGAGCTGGCCGGGTTTCACATTGTTGCGCGACATGAAGTCGCCGTCCACGTAGTACAGGATCTCGTCCGAATCCACATTCGAGTGGTGGTAGGGCGCCGGGATGCTATCCGGATGATAATCGTACAGTCGCGGCACGAAAGAACAGACCACAAAATTGCGTCCCTCAAAGGTCTGGTGGATCGGCGGCGGCATGTGGATGCGGCCGGTAATCGGCTCGAAATTTCGGATATTGAACGCGTAGGGATAGTGGTAGCCGTCCCAGCCGATTACATCAAAAGGATGGCAGGGGTACAAAATGGGGAAAATCGCCTGGCGTTTTTTCACGCGCACCTCGAATTCGCCGCGTTCTTCGTGGGTTTCCAATACTTCCGGACGTTTGATATCGCGCTCGCAGAAGGGTGAGTGCTCCAGCATCTGGCCGAACTCATTGCGGTAGCGTTTAGGGGTGAAGACCGGGCCGCGGCTTTCAATGAAAAGCAGGCGGTTGTCTGCGGTTTCAAATTCGAGTTTGTAAATCGTGCCGCGCGGGATGACCAGGTAATCGCCCGGTTCGAAATCCACGTTGCCGAACATCGTTTGCAGGTCGCCCTGGCCGCGGTGCACGAAGATAATCTCGTCCGCGTCGGCATTTTTGAAAAAATAGTCCGGCGCGGCGGAAGGCGCTGCGAGGCCAATGCTCATATCCTCGTTGACGAATAGCGTTTTGCGGCTTTGCAGATAGTCCGGTTCAGCCGGAATTTCAAAGCCGTCGAATTTCAGCGGGTAAATGTTGTTTTCCACGGCGATCTTCGGCTGTACGGTAACCGGCGCCTGTATCTGGCGGATTTGCGTGGGCGCATGCAGGTGGTACACCAGCGAAGACATACCGCTGAAACCCTGCGTGCCGACCAGCTCTTCCTGGTACAGCGCGCCGTCGGGCTGGCGGAACACCACGTGGCGCTTGGACGGCACGCGGCCTAATCGGTGATAAAATGGCATAGGACAGGACTTAATTGAGTGAACAGGAAAGGTTCAAAACGTTCCCGTTCTGCGGAACCCGTCTCCGTCTTCGCTTCCACACGCTTGATGCGGAACGGTTCGAAAATCGTTTTGCATTCCATGCTGCAAGAGTCGGGCGATCCTGTTCATTCCTTGCTATACGGCCGTCATAGGGCGGCCTGATTTTCGTCAGTGGGATATTCACGGTGGCGAATCTGCTTGGCCGCACTGTCCAACTGCCCGTCGGAAGTGTTGAATTCGCTGTGAATCCGGATGCTGATATAAAATCACAAAGGACCCAAATTTCCTAAAACTGCCAAAAAACACTCATCTGCCAATTTCGCCCCGGCATCGGCCGAAACGCAATCAGTTGATAGGGTGTATTCCAGCAATTATCAAGACGGCATGCGATTCTGCCCTGCGCGCCAATCCGGTAATACGCCTGCACAACGCCGGTGTGGAAACCGGGCAGCGCGAGGCTGTTGTCGCTGGTCGTGAAGCGGCGGCCGGTCCACTGATGGATGTACGACAAACCGGCGCGGGGCAGGGCGGCTGTGAACTCAACGGATGCATTCAATTGGGGGGTGTAAGGCAACTGTTTGTTCAGCGCTGCCATACTGCCGCCATACACCCTGGTATTGGTCACCTGAAGGTACTGGAATCGGCTGTGCACCCGAAACGTCTGGTTTCCGGTGCGATGCGTTGCGGAGGCGTTCCATTCCAGCCCCCGCGACCAAACCTGGCGCAAATTATCCGGTCGGAACAATCCGTCGGCGCCAGGTTGCCAAAGAATCCAATCGTCCAGCAACAAGTGAAAAACGCCGGCTTCGGTTTGTACCTCCCAGCGCATGCGCGTCCAGTATTTCTCAAGAAAAACCTGTGCGCTGTAACCGCGCTCGGGTTTTAAATCCGCTTTGCCCAATCCCTGCCAGAAACGATCATTGAACGTCGGCAGGGTAAAATTCCGGGCAAATTGGCCGCGCGCCGACCAATTGCGCTTCCAGCGTCGGGAAACTGCCGCCGACCAACTGAAGGGGGCGCCCTGCGCCTCGGCCCATTCCTGTCGGAGCAGCACGGTGTATTTCCAGTTTTTAGCCGTTTTTTCCAATGCGCCGGTAAGCGCCAGGCGCGCTTGTGTTTGCCAACTGGACGTATCGGCGTAGCCATCGGCACGCGCGCGGACAAACTGTGCTTGCGCGCCGCCGCGCCACGTCCAGCCGCCGGCCAGCATACGGGTCCATTCGCCACGCCAAAGGGCCGTTTGCGACGCGCTGGAATCCGCATCGCCGGATCGGGAAAAAACAATGCGCTCTTCGAGTATCGCCAATTGCTGCTGCCACTGCCGATCGGGCAAGCGGCTGCGCCGCAAGGAAAACACCGCGCGCAGGGCTTCGTCTTGCTGCCAGGATTCGGCGGGAGCCTCTGTCATCGCGGGTGGGATCGCGCGCAAGGCGCGTTGGCCCCAAACGGCAGATTCCAACTCCAGACCGTTTCCGACGCGCCAGGCGCCGTGGTGTTGGAGATCCAGTCGTCGGAATTGATTGTTTTGCTGTCGTTGTATGGGCGCGCCGATCCGGGCAGTATTGACAAACGGGAAGTTGTTTTCGGCCTGCACCCAGGATGCGCGCAGACTGCCGGCCCGCGCGCCCGTCAATCCGACCAGGCCGTACCAAGCACCAAAACTGCCAATGCCAGCGGCAGTCTGACCGTGCAGCCCCGGTTGAACGCCGACTGCGGCCGGTTGAATCTGGACGCTGCCCGACATAGCGCCGCTGCTCAAAGCCGCGCTCTGTCCGCCCTGTCGAATTTCCATTTGATCACCCGGCCACAGCGGCACAAGCGAGAGGTCGCTCACTCCGTTCATCGGACTTTGCAGGTTAATCCCTTTCCAGAACACCGGCGTTCGGGCGGCGCCCGCCCCCCGAATGGAGGGCGTAGAGAGCAACCCAGGGCCGATACTCCGAAGCTGCAGCGCATTGCTCCAGCGGAGTTGGTCGGCCGCATCGGCAAAACCGGCGGCAGAATCGGCCGTCCAGACGCTCACGCCATGGCGATCGGGTCGAAAATCGGACACGATCGCCGCAGGCAGGACGGTAGCACTCGTATCCTGTTGACCAGTCAGCGCAAAGCTGCACAGCATTAGAAAAAAGAAAACAGAAGAAGATAAGCCCACCGCCGCGCGTTGATTGGAAACTGTTTTAAAACAGTTTCTTACAAAATTAAAGATCGCAGCTATTCACGAGCTCCTGATAATTCGGTCGGTCGTAGGGAAATTGATGGATATACGAGTGTTTTATTTCTCCTTTGTAGAGCACAAAAACACCCGGCATCTGAAATCCGTCGCCAATTTCTTCGCCATAATAAGCAAAGCCATGCCCCTCGAGCACGCCAGCCTGGAACCCCCGTACCCAGTTCATAAAGCCCAGCAGTTGACTGGGCGTTGCTTTGGCCAGCCCGAATGCTTTATAATATTTTTTTTCCGGATCACAGATGTGGTCAACGGGATATAATTTGTATTTCTTAAAAAATTTAATCGCAGTAACCGGATCCGGCGCCATGTGTACCATAACCACGCGAACGCCTTTTGCCTCAAGTTTTTTCCGAATACGACTAATGTCGCTGATCGCTTCCCGGCAGAAGGAGCAGCCGAACTGCCGGAGAAAAACCAACAATACAGGTTGTGTGTCTGAAATTTGAAACAGCGTTTCGCCGCTCTCTTCAGAACGCATTTTGGTCCAGATAGCGGACGTAACGGAAGCGGTTATTTCGCCCATGACACTTTTTTAGATCATAACAGCGAAAGCGTGAAAAGGTTGCCGGCAGCGCGGGGCGATTTTGAAAGCATACTGCCTTACGGGCTGCCGGCAAGGGTTCTTGCGTTGTATCTACTATAGCAGGTTCATACCGTCCAGCACATCCATCACCTCTTTTACCGAGCCGGCAGACTGGTGGAGCAGTGCGAGTTCGTCCTTTTTCAAACGGAGTTTGATGACCTCCTGGATGCCCTTGCGGCCGAGTTTCACAGGGGCGCCCACAAATACGTCTTTTAGCTTGTACTGGCCGTTCATGCGGATACAGCAGGGGAAAATACGCTTTTCGTCTTTCAGGATCGAAACGGCCATTTGCGCAGCGGCGGCGCCGGGGGCGTACCAGGCAGAAGTACCCATGAGATTCACGAGTTCGCCGCCGCCGAATTTTGTGCGCTCGATGATGGCGTCCAAACGCTCTTTTTTAACGAGTTCCGTCACCGGAATACCGCTCACGGTCGTATAGCGCGGCAGCGGCACCATGGTATCCCCGTGTCCGCCCATCAGCATCGCCTGGATATCCTTGGGCGATACGTTCATTTCTTCGGCGAGGAACGCGCGATAGCGCGCCGTATCCAGAATGCCGGCCATGCCGAGCACCCGCTTGTCGCTCAGTCCGGAAGTGCGCCAGCAGGCGTAGGTCATCACGTCCAGCGGATTGGAAACCACGATAATAATCGGATTTTTAGAATATTTCAGCACCTCTTTCGTCACAGAGACCACGATTTTAGCATTGGTGGCGATAAGATCGTCGCGGCTCATACCTGGCTTGCGCGGCACGCCGGCGGTGATAATCACGATGTCCGAATTTGCGGTCAGCGCGTAATCGTCGCCGCCTACAACATGGGAGGAGTAGCCATCTACCGGTGCTTGCTGCCAGGTATCCAGCGCCTTACCCTTAGCCATATTGCCTTGGATATCAATCAAAACAATTTCATTGCAGATGTCCGCATGCGCAAGCACATTTGCGCACGTTGCACCGACGTTTCCGGCGCCGACGATGGTTACTTTACTCATTTGAAGATGGTATTTTTATAAAAAAAGGAATTGTTAAAATCGGCCGCAAAAGTAGCGTATTTGTAGGAAAAAAAGCGGCTATTGGAAAAGAAACGAAGATTTTATCTTTCATTAGAGCAGTTCCAGCGTATCCACCGAAACGGCGTAGCCGGAAAAATTTCCCAAACCGCCCTGGATGTTATTGAATATTGCATCGGGGTCGCTCAGGGGTAAATTTTCTCCCTGCCGGGCCAAGGAGAGGTGGTAGCGGTAGAATTCCTCGGATAAGGTTCGCCACTCGACAAAAATCCGGCGCGGGCGCTCCGTTTGCGGGTCAAACGGAATAAGCGCATCCAGAAAAATAGTCCGGCGATTGTTGCTCCAGAATTTCTCATTGATCAGCACAACCGGTTCGGGTATGTTGTGCAGCAGCGACAAGGTGCGGCCGTCGGCCACGAAGAACGAACCGCTTTCGTAACTGTAATCCACCACCGCCTGGCCGTTTACAATCTGGATAACTTCCGTTTCGTGCCGGAGGTTAAAGGCAAAAAACCGATCAGATTCCGGCATATCTGCCACCTCCAGCACCAGGGGCGCGCGCAACGCGCTTCGACCATCCGAGAGGGGCTCTATCCGAATATCGGCTGGATTCACTACCAGCGGCTGTAGTCCGGCATGTTCCGGAATACTGCTGCCGGCCTCCGCAACCGGGTAACCGGCAATACGCACCGCGAGCGCATATTCGATACCGGTAAACGCCGTATCGCGGCTCTCCCAGTACAATTTCCCATCCTCACTAAAGGCCCGGCGCAATTTGTCCAAAAACTGCCCCCCTTTCGAGATCGTCACATCGGCCACTTCCGGAATCGTCGGTTCGCCGGCATCAAACAAGCCCTGGCTGATTGAAACTTCCACCCGGAAGGGCTGCCCGTCCGTAAAATGCGACACCGCCACGATCTGCGGCGGCGCATCCGGTAAATCTATAAATATCTCCCGCGCGCAGCGCCACTGCGCCAGCGCAAGCAGGAAGAATAGCGCGGTAAACGGAATGAATCGGGTCATTATCGGATTAGGCGGCCTTGTGTTGGATGGAGGCGGCCAGGCAAAGTTAGAATCTTAGTCAGAGGCTTTCCGCGCGAACGCAAAATTAATTTCATACCTGAAAATTGGCAGCAAAGGCAGCAAGGTGTACTGAATCGCCTTGCCCTCGATGCCGCTGCCGGCGTCTATAAATATAAAAAACGGATTAGGCCGGTTGTAGGCGTTATAGGCGCCTAATTGGATGCTATGCCGCAGGCGGCCGGACTGAAAGGCAGCCTGCAGGCTGAAATCCAGCCGGTGCACCACCGGCAAGCGATAGCCGTTTACCGTGGTATATACATACACATCGCGCGAAATATCGCTGTTCGGCGTATGGTGGGTGTAGCGCAATCCGGCCAGGGTAATGGGATTGCCCGTGGCATAAGACCAGGCCACGTCGGCAGATAACCAGGCAGTGATGCGCTGGCGCAGGTTGATCTTCAGATCATGCCGACGATCGAAGCGAAAGGGGAACGTTCTGCCGGAATTCAAATCCGGAAAAGTGCGCTCGGCTTTAGACAAGGTATAGCCCGCCGAAAAACTGGTAGCCGGAAAATCCAATCCGAAAGACCACTCTATCCCGCGCGCAAGTCCGGTTCCGACCGCAATGCGATCCTCCCAGCCGCTGGCATCCTCCGCGCCGCCAGTGTACAAAGCATCGTTCGTAGAAAGAAATGCCAATACACGGTCAAATCGTTTATAATATCCTTCCGCCTGAATCCGCCAGTATTTTCGCTGATAACGAATGCCCAGGGCCGACTGCCACACCTGCTCCGGCGGCACCTTGGCGGTGGAGGGCGCCCACAGCTCAAACGGCAGGCTGATGTTGAAGGAGCCAATTTGATGCAGATTTTGCGCCATGCGGCTGTAACTGGCCCAGGTACTCACTCCGCGCAGACCCGCGCGCGCGATGCGCAGCCGGGGCAGAAGATTTGGGTAATTGGTATTTCTAATTTGAAAAATCGAAGCGTGCACGCCGGCATCCAATTGCCAACGCGGCGCAAATTGCCACTCGAAATCAATATACGCCTCGTTTTCGTTCGCACTGAGGCGTTCGTTGTTAAGCAAAAGCGCCGCGAGGGAGTCTATGGATGCCGCCGACTGGCCGGGCAACAGAAAGTTTACGGAAAGCGCCCCGGGCTGAAAATCATGCCGCGTCAGCGACACGCCCCAGCGAATCGTGAGCGCACTGGAGGGGAAAAACGTGAAGTCGGTTTTTACCGATAAGTCCCGGATAAGCGTCTGGTAAAGCTGGCCGTAGTCTGCCAGGACACTCTCTTTGCCATTCGGGAACAAAAAACGGGAATCGAAAGACAGCTGGCTTTGATAGAAAAAACGACTGAACCGAAAGGTCGTGTTCGAGAACAACCGATTGCTCAGCAGGTGATTCCACCGCACAGCGGCAATGGTATTGCCCCAAGAAGAACCCAGCGTGTAGCGATCGGTCAACAGGCCTTGAGTAGATGCGTAGCGCTGGACAAACTGATCCCGAAAGGCGTCTCCACCACTGTAAAACGTGCAGTACAACCGGTTTTTTTCAGAAAAAGTGTAGTTCCACTTCAAATTCATATCGTGAAAACGATACACCACCCGGTCATCGGAGAACGTCAATAAATTATCCCGGCGACTAAAAAATTGAACCCAGGGTTGAAAATAGGTAAACCGGCCGCTCGCCAAAAACGAGCTTTTGTCGCGCACAACCGGACCTTCGGCAGAAAACGAAGTTGCAAATAGCCCGACCGACGCGTCCGCCTTGTACTCCCGAAAATTGCCGTCGCGCGTCCGGATATCCAACACGGAGGCCGCCCGGCCGCCGTATCTGGCAGGAAAATCACCTTTCCAAAAACGCACGTTATTCAGCGTGGACGGATTAAAAATAGAAAATAGCCCCAGCGCGTGACTCGGGTTATACACCGGC
>JBEIDF010000165.1:0-8465 GCA_040383605.1 Lewinellaceae bacterium | reverse complement strand
GACTGGGCCGGATTAAATACGTTGCCGTTAAACGTCACGGTCCCAGACCATGTCCCTCCGGGTGGACTGGGCGACAAATTGAGCGCCAAGCTATCCTCACAGGGCGTCATATCCGGCCCGGCTTGTACGATTGGCAACGCGTGCACAATGATCCGCACGGTGTCTCGCACAAGGCAGTTGCCCGAACCAACCGAGTAGATCAGTACATGTGTGCTTGCACCTGCCTGATTAGGAGTGAAAACGCCATTTGACAATCCGTTGCTGGTAGTAGTCCATGTGCCGTTAGGCGGAGACGCGTTGGTATTAAGGTTCAGCGGCGGGGCATTTAGGCAAAGTGCGGTATCCGGTCCCGCATGCACCGCGCCGGGTTGAACCACCGTGATTGTGCTTACGGCAGTGTTGGTGCAACCGGTGCTCGGATTCGTGTAGGTGTAGGTAATTGGATGGGCGCCCACGCCGGCGACCATTGGATCGAACTGATTGCCGCTTACCCCGATACCGCTCCAGCTGCCGCCAGGCGGCGTTGCCGTAGGCAGTGACACTAAACCCGGCGTCCTGCAAAAAGTGGCATTGCTAACCGTAATATCCGGGAGCGGATGCACCACCACTTTCCGCGTATCGGAGTTAATACAACCATTTGCATCTGTGACCGTATAGGTTAATGTATAGGTATTCGCCCCGGATGCATTGGGATTCAATATATTGCCATTAATAACCGCTGAAGGACTGGAACTCCAGATACCCATACCCGGTGTGGCGCCGGATAACTGCAGCGAGGTGCTATCCAGACAGGCAGACAAATCCGGCCCGGCTTCTACGATGGGTAGTGCGACAACTGTCACCGTCATCGTTCCCGTCGCCTCGCATACGCCGGTACCGTATTTGTAGGTCAATGTTTTAGCGCCTGCCACCCCGGCATTCGCCGGATTGAACAGTCCGGTAGCGTTCACCCCCGGGCCCGACCAGGTACCACCGCTCGGTGTGGCGTTGAGTTGCACCGGCGCAGCATTAATGCAAAGGGTTAAGTTAGGCGGCATCGAAATCACGGGCGGCACTTGCACTTCAAAAGTCGTACTGGCCGTAGCCGAACCGCACTGATTGGTTGCCGTAACGCTCACTGAAAAAGTGGTGGCTGCGCTTACACTGTAGTTGATCGGGCAGGGATACTGCTGGTTGGATGAAGCAGGCGTACCACCGGGAAAAGACCAACTATAGCTGGTAATCGTACCGTTACCGTTGTTATACATGGTGTTATTCGCGTCAAAACAAAGTAAGGCAGTCTGGCAGTAAGGCCCCAGCGTCGGCAGGGTAATCGTGGGCGGCCGACGCACATTGATTGTCGTTTCCCAAGTATCCGTGCTGCACACATTGCTGGCGGTAAGCGTCACCGTGTAGGTGCCCGGAGCATCAAAACGAATAACCGGGTCTTCCGAAGTATTGGTGGTATTGTTGACATAAGTCCAACCGGTAGGCGGGTTTACGACCCAGCTGTGACTCAGCTGATATCCCGACGAGGTATTGTCGAAGTTCACCGTCAGCGGCGCGCATCCGTTTGGATTGCTGAATTGCGTGGTGGCGTTGGCGTTCGGGGGCTCGAGGATGGTGATGGTTTTGGAAACTGTGGCGACACCGCAAACAGGAATGGGGTTGAGCGTCATTTTGATCGTATATATGCCTGGCTTGAGAAACCTGACTTTGATTGACTCGCTATTAAAAAGTGTTCCTGATGTGATTTGAAAATCCACACCAGAGATTCCGGGTGTAATCATCCAGAAAGGCTCCAGCGTATTTTTACACTGCGATGTAGCAGTATTATATTCATTGATATTTGTTGAGGTATTTGTAAAAGTGAACTCTTCATTTGGACAATAGTTTGCAGGAGGCAAAATTGAAAAATTGGGAATAGGCTTTGAACTGAGCGTAATAGGTTCTACGTTTGCTTTTGAAAAACCGCATGGGTTTCTCGCTTCCACCGTTATAGAATAAGCATTCTGTGCATTTAGAGGGGTTGTTTTTCCACAAGAAGTCGAATCGAAGATATATGTAAAATTAGAAGGGACATTAGATTGATTATATTGTGCAATCTGGGTTGTATTTAAAAAAAAGGTATAGACTGTTCCAGGAGGATTATTCTGATAATCGGACAAAGGAAAAGTAATCGTATCAGGAGCACACAGTCCAACAGTATTACCGGGATTAGCTAAACCTACAGACGGATTACTTCCAATAAAATATTGATAGTTTCCAGTTGCGGTGCAACCAGAGGCATTTGTCACTATAATTTGAAGATTCTTATAACCTAGCCCGCTATAAGCATGTTCGATAGTTGTAGTATTTAATTGAAATGTAGTGTTTGTCAAATTGATGTCTGGTGAACCATCCCCCCATTTAATGAGGTAATTGGTATTCGATGAAAATGTAGACGAAGCATTGAATATCCCAAGTGTATCTGCCTGGCCGCTATTACACGTTCGTATTACATTATTATCAATTGGTTGTCCACTTGCGATCCCTATTGTAGGATCCGGCGAAGGACGGACACTGATCGTCTTTTGACCCGGGCAATTTACCCCATTTTCATACAGATTGATCGTATAATTTTCAGCTGTGAATTTGAACGGATAGATAAATGTAACCGTAGTCTCAGTACCATCGTCATTCATTCCATCTCCATCCAAATCCCAAGTATAATTCGCCATACTCACCGGATTACTCACCATAAAAGTAACGGTTTGACCCGGACAAGGATTTGTCGGCGAAAAAGTAAAATCGCAGTTTTGCCCCGTTCCAAGACGGGAGCAAAACAAAAGGATAAAAAAGAAAAATTGTCTGATTTTCATAAGGAAATAATTTAAAAAATAAGTCTAACATTGTCGAAAATTCAATAAAAATCTTTACACTCCATCACAGTCTTCCGCGTTGTAGCCGCATGGCGCTTCTCACAAAAAGGCCGTACATCGCGGAAATTGTAGCGAAAATTTAACTCATATACATTTCCGCTTCTTATCCCCAAACCGCTGAGATTGACGTCCACGCTGGCGCCCAGGTAATAACCCTGCTTTTTTGATTGTTTTTCCGACTGGGTGAAACCCAGAGAAAGGGCAACGGCATTTGTGTTCCGAATGCCGGGCAGCGGCGAGCGACTGTGGTAATACGCACCAAAAACTGCCTGCTCCACAATGAAATACGCGCCGCCGGAAAACAACGTGACGCTCCTGCGCAAATTCAGCGGACTAAATCCCTGGGTCTCCAGCCGAAAATTCGGCGATACCACGATTTTATGCGTGGAGCCGGTCAGAAATACCAACGGAATGATGACGCCTCCGTGAAGGGTAATCCGAGCCGGAATCTCCGTACCGGATTGCAAAAAAGACTCGTCGGGTCCCTGGCCCAACAAACTCCAGAGATGATTCACCGATAAACCCAAGTGGGAACGATAGCGCACCAGACTTTTCTTTCGGCCAATCAACCGGCTGTCCGAACGCCAAAGGATACCCGCGCTGAAATCGTGAAAATCAACCCGATCTAAGCCGACTGCCGCAGAGGTGCCAAAAATAGACCCAAATACCGGATCCAACTGATCCGAAAAAGTCAGCCTGCTCCAATCAAGGGTTTTCTGATTGTAGGCGTATTGCAGACCGAAATGCACATTGCCGTTTCGATACGGCAATACGTAAGCGTACGTAAAACCCGCCCCGGTGGTACGCAATGGCGCAATCCCCTCGTCTGCATATTGAAGCGTGAGCCCAAACCCGGAGCGCCAACAATCCTCCTGCCACTCCACAGCGACCGCGCCAAACTGGTACCCGCCATCTGCCCGCAACCACTGACTGCGCATACCGACGGTGGCCTGAAGTCCTTTTTCAATTCCGGCGAAAGCAGGATTCAGGTAGATTCGATTGGCAAAAAACTGTGAAAAGGCGTTGTCCTGTGCAATGGAACCGAGGGCAAAAAATAAAATAACGATTGGTAATAAGAGTCTTATCATTGTCTGAGATTTATATTTATGTTAATTGGAGCGCACTTGACTTTAGACCCTGCCAGGGCTTTTTCGCCGGGTTAAAAACAGCTTGTTTTTAACCCGGCGAGAAAATTCCGGACATGGCCACCCACTTCCCTACCCCGGCTGCTTCACCAATTTCGCATACACCCGCTCGCCGCCGCGCACCACCTGGATATAATACACCCCGGCGGGTAAATCGGTCAGGCGAAGCGGCGCCCGGAAAAATCCGTCCGCGCAAGGCAGATCACGCTGAAACAGGCGCAAACTGCCGCCGGCGTCATACACATACACGTCTGCGCGCGCGTCGGTCGCCAAATCGGCAAAAACGCCCTCGAGGAAGGCCTCGTCGGTCGCCGGATTGGGAAATACGCGCAGCACGGAGGCAGCAGGGGCAGGGGCAGGCGCTTCTGATGTCTGACCGCGCACTTCAAGCAGGGCCGGCGTGGAAGCGGTGAGGTCCAATCCGCGATGCTCCCCATCCGCAAACTCGGATGCCGGATCGTCGCCCAAAGGCGTGCCGCCAATCCGATATGCAAGGGTGCTGTTGACGGACTGTGCCGCGCAGGAATACGCCGTCAGCAAGACGCGCACCTGCCCGGTAAACCCGGCCTGCCATACCAGCCGCGGGGATGTGCCGCACACGTCGTCGGAATACATGATCAAGCCGTCGTTTATAGTGCGGATAGACAACTCGCCGTCGAAAAACAACAAACCGCCGTCCTGGCTGCACATCGAGAAGGTATATACCTGCCCGGATTGCACGTTCATGACGCTGTACTCGCCGCCCCAAAGGGAGGGCTGGTATTGCCAGGCGTTGGTGGGATTGAGGGCAAAAGAAGGGTATTGTATGCCGCCCGGGCAATCGGGCGCCACTTCTGTATTGAAAAAGGAGGAAGCCGACGGGGCGCTTTGCACGTTGCCGCACACGGCAATCACGCGCCATTGATACGATGAATTGGCTGTCAATCCATATACGTTTATGGAATTCGTGCTCACGGGCGAAAGATTAGACCAACCGCCATTTATATAAAACTGAACGATGTAACTGGTGGCGCCCGAAACCGTATTCCAACTCAGAGAGGCTTTTACCTGGGTGATACTGGGCGCGTTGAGGCCTGTCGGCGAACCGCAACCGCTGCCGCCGCCCGTCGTGGTGAAACTCACCGCCGACGAAAACGCACTTTGTCCGCCGCTGCAATTCGCCCGCACCCGCCACTCGTACGCCGTGTTGGCGCTCAGGCCGGATACACTCACGAATACTGCGGAAAAAGGCCCGCCACTCAAATCAGACCAGGTTCCGTTCGGAAAACGAAGCTGTACGGTGTAGTTCAACGCGCCGTTCACCCCGCCCCAGTTGAACCGCGCAGTGGTGCTCGCTATATTGGTCGTGGACAAACTCCCCGGCGTGCCGCAACTCGCGCCGCTCGTGGTGGTAAATGCCAATGCAGCCGAAAACGCGCTCTGCGTGCCGTTGCAGTTGGTCCGCACCCGCCACTCGTACGCGGTGTTAGCGCTCAACCCGGAGAAAGTCATAGAGGTCGCAGACGTCGGACTGCCGGGCGCATCACTCCAGGTTCCATTCGCTACGCGCCGTTGTACGGTGTAATTGACCGCCCCGCTCACGGCGCCCCAGCTGACGGTAGCGCCCGCGGTACTGATATTTGTGGTGGTCAGATTACTCGGAACCGCGCAGCCGGTATTGGCGCTCGTAGTGAAACTCACCGCTGCCGAAAACGCGCTCTGCGTGCCATTGCAGTTGGTCCGCACCCGCCACTCATACGCAGTGTTGGCGCTCAGCCCCGAAAAAGTCATGGAGGTCGCAGACGTCGGACTGCCGGGCGCATCGCTCCAGGTTCCATTCGCTACGCGCCGTTGCACGGTGTAATTAACCGCCCCGCTCACAATACCCCAGCCGACGGTCGCGCCCGTGGCGCTGATGTTGGTGGTGGTCATATTGCCCGGAACCGCGCAGGTGGTATTGCCGCCCGTGGCAGCAGGCGATTCCCACAATCCGCGGCCAAAGGTCGCGGCACGCAGGGTGTTCGTCGGGGTGCGGATGTCCAGGTCGCGGATCGGCACGTTGGGGATGCCGGTATTGTACAGCGACCAGGTATTGCTATTGGGCGCTTTGTAGTAGATGCCAACGTCCATACCGACATACAGGGCGTCGGAGGCATTAGACGGCTCGAGGATGCAGTTTGCCGGCAGATTGGGCAGGCTGCCGCTGAGGTTGCTCCAGGTACTGCCGCCGTCGAGCGAGCGATATACTTTCTGACCGGATACGTAACCGCTCAGTACGAGATAGACTTTGGAAGGATTGGCCGGCGATACGGCCAGCATAAGAATCTGTGTGCCGGCCGGTCGGGAGAAGGGCGCAACCGACCAGCTGTTGCCACCGTTCGTGGTACGATAAATGGAATAATCATCGGAAGCGTACAGCACATCCGGATTGGACGGCGCTACGGCCAGGGAGGTCAGGTTGTTTGCACTGAGTCCGAAAGAAATTTTCGTCCAGCTCGTACCCTGGTTGGTGGTGCGCCACACGTCGGTGTACCCGGCGAACAGCGTCCCGTTGCTCGCCAAGGCCATCGGCGTCACCCAGGCGCCTACAGGCTGTCCGGGAATGTTATCGCTGATATTTGTCCAACTGGACCCGCCGTTGAGGGAGCGGAACAGCTTGCCCCGCTGCACAGAGCCATAAAGCACACTGGCATTCGTGGCATGAATATGGCAGTCCATGCCGTCTCCGCCAATTACATCAGTCCAGCTGCCGGTCGTGCCCCGCAGTTTGGTGCCATTGTCCTGCAAGCCGGTAATGACCTTATTATCGGCCTGCGAGACGCTGAGGCGGTACATTTGACTGATGACCATCGTATTGCTCAAATCGGTCCAGCTCGTGCCGTTGTTGGTGCTGCCGTAAATACCGCCATCGCAGCCTTGAAAGAGCGTATTATTGTCGCGCCAGCCCAGAAAATGCTTATCGGCATGCACGACTGCCACACCCGGCGGCGCGCCGAAGTTTTGCCAGTGATTGACCAGCGACCAGTTCGCGCCGCCATTCACCGAACGCCAAAGGTTGACGCCGCCCACGAAGATTGTGTTGGCATTGGTAGGAGAAATACTCACGCAGAGATCGTATGTGCCCTGTCCGTCCGACCCGGAGCCATCAGGCTCACTGTTCAGCAAATTAGGAAAGGAGGACATCAGCGAATAGCCTAAGCCGTTGTTCAGGGAGCGGTACAGGCCGTTAAACGCACCGCCCGGGGTACTGGACAAGGCCACTACCATATCCGGATTAGCGGGCGTAACCGCGAGCGCCATCCGACCGGAACCCGGGACGCTGCCGATGACGGAGAAGGACTGCCCACCGTTGGTAGAACGCAGCACAGAATTGCCGGTGCAGGCATGCACCGTATTGGGATCGCCCGGCTTGAATCGCACGTCCCAACAAAAACCCTGGTTAAAAACAAGCGACCAGTTTGCGCCGCTGTTCGTGCTGCGATAAATGCCGTCGCTCGTGGCGGCAAGGAGGATGGCGGGATTGGCGGGATTGATCATCAGCTGGGCAATGCGCTTGAGCGAATTGACCGAAAACGACAGCCCGGTGCTCGTCCAGGTCGTTCCGCCGTTTTCGGATTTCATCACGCCAATAGAAGAGGTATGACCTCCAAACGCGTCGCCGGTAGCGATGTACAGGATATTCGGGTTGGTTGGGTGCACGGCAATGGCAGTGACGCCCAATACGGCCATATTATCCGTAAGGGGCGACCAGCTGGTACCCCCGTTGGTAGTGCGCCACAGTCCGCCGGCAGGCGTCCCGGCCCACATAATGCTGCTGTTCGTCGGATGAAAAGCGATGCAATTTACCCTGCCGATACCGGCGTACCCGGAATTGGAAGAATTAGGCCCTAAGTTTGTCCAGTTGGACAACAGTGATTCGGTTTGTTCGCCGGCATTTTTTTCCACAAAATCATTGAATTGGGCCATATTGTACCCGGCAGGCGGAAATTTCCCATCGGGCATCAGCCGATATTGCCAGTAGTTTTCCCAGCGCTTGAAGGGCTTCCAACCGGAGCCAGGCCCGGGCTTTTTACCCTCCCAATACCGGTTAAACTGCGCCTGCACCGAATCAAAGGTGGTATTTTCGTCCATGGCATTCCAGGCCTGTCCAAACAAAGCCTGCGGCGCGATGAGGTACCAAAGCAGCGCGAAAAGGAGCGCCGGGGTTTTTAGGATTCTGACATTGGGCTTTGTGTGCATTTTCATCATTTTTTTTTTAAAATTTTGTTTTCATAAAAAATAGAATCTCGGCGTGTGCGTGAGAGCATGTCTAAAATTATATTTCTCGCTAATATGAAAGTCTTTTTCAGCCAACCTTCGTTCCTTTTTTTCGCCGTAATTAGTCCCATTACGCCTGCAAAAAGCGCCTTGTCTGGCTAAAAAATCCTTTTCATATTAACAG
>JBEIDF010000164.1:0-8475 GCA_040383605.1 Lewinellaceae bacterium | reverse complement strand
TGAAATCAAACCTAAATTACTGCACGACCATATATTCGGTGTAACCAGGAAAGCGCTCGCTCAACTATCAAAAGGCGCGTTTGGGCAGGATTTGACCGATGTGCTCTCGCAGATTGGATTATACCACGACCTCGGTAAATATACGCCGCACTTTCAAAATTATCTATTAAAAACCGGACGTTTTGACCCAAGGTTAAAACAGCACGCAATGTTTGGAGCGTATGTTCTGCTACAAAAGTATTTTAAAAACAGTGGCCCCGCTGCAGAAGCGATGCTGTCGTTTTATATTATTCGTCACCACCATGCCGATCTTTCCAACTTTGAGGATATAAAAATTCTGTGTGAAGAAGATGGTATTGAAATCCAGATTTTTAACCGGCAACGTGAAAGCCTGACGAATGATGTTGCTCAAATAGCAGCCGAGCTGAATGAAACAGAGATTGCAACTTGGGTTTCTTTTCCCGACGAATCCACTTTTGAAAAAATCTATAGCCAATTCTTCAAAAAACGAAGTGTCCGGCACTATTTTAAAATCAATTACCTGTTTTCTTTGCTAATCGAAGCCGACAAGTTGGATGCCTCCGAAACGCCCATCTATCAAAGAAAAAAAGATTTAAATGCTTCAGCGGTTAGTTCATTTATTTCAAAATTTAAAGAAAATGCACTGCGGAATCAAGTACGCAAAGATGTAATAGCACGGTTAGAAAATCTCGATCTTGAAAAAACGCGGCTTTTTACGCTAACCGCTCCGACTGGTGTCGGGAAAACGCTTACCGCGCTGGATTTTGCCCTCCAACTTAAAGAAAAAGTACCCGCGCTAAAAAATGGTCAAATAATCTACGCATTACCATTTATCAATATCATCGAACAGGGACTTGATGTTTACAAAAGTGTTTTTAAAGATGCAGATATAGAAATTTTTGCCCATTACCAATACGCTGATGTTTTCGGTATGCAAGAACGCAATGAGGATTTTTCCGGTGAGGAGATAGCGTACCATCAAAAAGCAATGACCTTGGATACCTGGCAAAGTGATATTATAATTACCTCTTTTGTTCAATTACTTCATACGCTAATTGGATGCAGAAACAAATTACTTAAAAAATTTAATCATTTTGCTGACAGTATCTTGATTTTAGACGAAGTGCAGACGCTGCGGCTTGACTTGTTACCCGTTGTTGGTGCAGCTTTGTTTTATCTAACCCGATTCTTGAATACGCGCGTTGTGTTGATGACTGCTACTAAACCGGAGGTCATGCGCTTGGCACACCAAAAAATATTATCCAGGGAGGGTTTCACACCGGAAGAATGCGATGCCACCGAACTTTTAGAAAATTTCTCCGAAATTTTTACATCGTACAAAAGAACGAAAATCGTTCCGCTACTCTCTGAAGATTTGGGGAAAGCGGATGCAGAGCAGACTTTTCTGTCTAACCTCTTTTCTGATAAGTGGTCGCCGGAAAAATCCTGCCTCGTTGTGGTCAATAAGGTAAACCGAAGCATTAATCTGTTTGAAGTAATCAAAAACTATTTGACGATCCATAGCCTCCCAAATCCAATCTACTGTCTTTCGACGAATATTGTGCCGGCGCACCGACTGGAAAGAATTGAAAAAATTAAGGCAGACCTTGAGGCCGGACGTAAACCAATATTGGTAGCAACGCAGGTTGTTGAAGCAGGTGTTGACCTTGATTTTGATATGGGATTTCGCGATTTGGGGCCAATTGACTCGATCATCCAAGTGGCTGGGCGTATCAACCGGCAATCAGATCCCCTTGCGCCAAAAGAACCACACAAACCGCTTTTTATTATGGATTTTAGGGATTGCGAACGTGTTTACGGCAAAACTACGGAATGGCAGGCGCGTCATGCACTTTCCGGGCAACCAGAATTTGTCGAGGCGGAATATTTAAAAATGGTTACGGCGTACTTTGAAGAAATGACTGAATCCGGGGCAAATTTTGGTAAATCGCTAAAAACCTTTGACGCGATGAAAGAATTACGTTTTGGTGACTTAGAAGAACATTTTAAAGTAATTGAAGAGAGCCCGCACACACGTTCGGTTTTTGTCCTTTGCGATGATCGGGCACAGGAAGTAAAAATAGCATTTGAACGCTGGCAAGACAAAAATGACCTCGAACTGACGAAAGAAATTTTTGAAAAAGAATTCAAAAAAGACTTTCATCAGCGCATCATCGCGGTACCAAAATGGTACACGGGAAATTTGTGTGAAATTTCAAGGGATATTTTGATCGCAATGCCCGAGGACTACGATTTCCAGACAGGATTTGTACGCAAAAAACAATCCGTGGATGAACAGATTATTACCATAAGTTTATGATCCTCCCCATCTCCACCATCTCATTTCCCGAAATCCGTCTTCCGCAGCGAGCCGCCGCGCAACTACGCGGTTTTTTCGGCGATTATTTCCGGGAGCACAGCCCGCTACTCCACAATCACTATGATGACGGACGGTTGCGGTACCGATATCCGCTTGTGCAGTACAAAGTGGTGGACGGTATTCCTATGTTGGTAGGTTTGAAAGAAGGAGCGCAATTGCTCACCGCGTTATTCTTTAAAATTCATACACTCCACATTGCCGGATATGAATATCCGGTAATGGAACGCAATATTTCTTATAAAAACGTGCCCGTGGGCTGGTCGGATACATTGACGGACTACCGGTTTGGCACCTTGTGGATGCCGCTTAACCAACAAAATTATCTCGAATACCAAGATAAAAATGAAACAGCACGCCGAGCCATGCTCGCACGAATTCTTACGGGCAATATTCTCAGTTTTTTAAAAGGTATTGATCTCTATTTGCCGGAGGATAAACGAATTATGGTAACTGTCCGCCCGAGCGACGAGCGACTTACCGGATTTAAAAATCAACTGATGACCGGAATCACCGGAGGGTTCACCACAAATGTGGCGCTCCCGAATTATATCGGACTGGGCAAGAGCGTGTCCAGAGGATACGGCGTCATTATAAAAGAATAAAAACACCGGCATGTTTCTGATTATCAATCAAGAATCGTTACGTCTTCCGAATGTCATGCGTTTGCCAACAGTCGGGTGCCACCATGTATTGGATATACCTGTTTGATTAAACATAAAAAGAAAATACGCCTTTCAAAAATCAAGTACCATGCAATTACACCTAAATACTTACGGCGCCTACCTACATGTAAAGGACGCCATGTTCGACGTTCGCAAGAAACAACCCGATGGGCAATGGGCGTCCAATACCGGCATAGCAGCACATAAAGTCAAAAGTATCTGGATGGGGCCTGGCACTGCGTTATCGGCAGACGCGGTAAATTTGGCATTGCGTCACAATATTGATATCGTGTTCTTAGAAAGTAATGGCCAGCCGCTCGGACGCGTATGGCATTCTAAACTTGGCAGCACAACCCGGATTCGAAAATGCCAGGTAGAAGCCGCGCTTGATCGCAGAGCAGTACACTACACCTGTTCCTGGCTCGCATCAAAACTGGAAAACCAAGCTGGATTTATCAGAGACCTAAAAAAACACAGGCCGCAACACAGCGCCTATTTATCCGAAAAGGTAGAAAAAATAGAGGCCTTGCGCGCTGCAATTGTCGCATTAGACAATACGGTACTCGACGAATCGTTAGCCGGAACGCTTCACGGACTAGAAGGCACCGCCGGAAGACTTTACTTCGAAGCGATGAGTTTTGTACTACCGGTTGCATGGCAGTTTGCAGGCCGGAGCAGCCGTCCGGCACGCGACCCTTTCAACGCTTTTCTGAATTACGCATACGGCGTTTTGTACGCGCGGGTCGAAAAATCGCTTATGCTTGCTGGTCTTGATCCATACGCCGGCTTTTTACATCGCGACGACTACAATCACAAAAGTTTAGTCTATGATTTCATTGAACCCTATCGAACTTGGGCAGACAAAGTAGTGTTTACACTTTTTTCTGGCAAAAGAGTCAATCAGGGCCATACGGATGCGATTACCGGCGGCTTCACGCTGAATGCCGAAGGGAAAAGGCTTTTAATGGAGACCTACAATGAATACTTAGAAAACGACGTGTTGAGATATCAGAATCGAAACCGGACGCGGGCAACCATCCTTTTGCTGAATGCACATCGGTTTGCGCAGGAAATACTTGGCAAAAACGCAGACGATACCGATATCAAAATCGAAACAATTTAAAACCGACACATCAATGATTACCTGGGTTTTATACGATATCGAACAAGATCGAGCGAGGAGCCGAGTTGCAAAAATATGCAAGCAGGCTGGGTTGTACAGGGTTCAGTACAGTTGTTTTCTGGGCACACTGGATGATAATGAACTCGACACGCTGGAATTAAAATTATCAGCAGAAATCAATACAGAATCTGACAAGGTGTACATTTTCCCGATGAGTAAGGCGGAGTTGAAATCTACCGTACTGCTTGGGCAGGCATTCGACAAAAATCTGGTTACGGATGCCGTTCGGGCTTTGTTTTATTGAAACAACAGTGTACTTACGAAACGTTTATACATAACACCCTGCATTTCGATGTTTAGTATTACGCCCTCCCACATAATCCAATATCAGTACTGTCCGAGATTTGTGTATTTTGAGCATGTACTGCGAATTCCTCAGTATGAAGAAAAAAACTATAAAGTGCTCCAGGGTCGTAGCATGCATGAGCAAAAAACTATACAAAATAAAGATTATCTTCGAAAACGTATCGGCGCCTTTGATAAGCGCATAAATGTATATATAACCAATGGATTACTTCGGGGCGAAGTGGATGAGGTATTGTTCTTGTCGGATGGTACGGCTGCACCATTGGATTACAAATTTGCGAAATGGGAGGAGCGACTATATGATACTTATCGTTTACAATTAATATGCTATGCGTGGTTGATAGAACAAAACTTTGAAATTCGCGTGACGCGCGGGTATTTGGTATATGTTCGCAGCAAAAATCATCTGAAGGAGGTGATAATTACTGCAGAGGATATTCAGGCTGTTCAGATATCAGCTCAAAATATTTTGGAAATAATTCAGAAAAATATTTACCCAAGTGGGACGAAAATGAGGAAAAGATGTGATCATTGCACCTATAGAAATATCTGCACCCAATAAATTGCAGAAAATTTATTGGAATTACTCCACAGGGTTGGTAATAACGAAAGGTACCCTGTTTCTGACTTCCTCAGTTCTGCATCTTACGATGGTAAAAAACAAAAAACGCACGTATATTTGCCTTATTATCTGTGATGTTCGGAGAATATATGTCATTGGAATAGACATATTTATTTTGCGAAATCATAATTCACTATTTGTTCAATACGCCCTTCCGGCGATAAAATTATTTTTTTTAGGCACAAAACACCCCTTAACACACTCAAAATAAATCCTTTGTGCTTCCGCAAAGAGCATTTTTTTTGACGAATTATCAGTTCTTTGACATGTTTGGAGTAAAAAAGGAACCAGCAATATTATTGATAACTTTCAGAAGATCACATATTTGCAGCGGCCTACGAGTTTTTATGGCCTTTCCAGTAGAAGAAGGATTGAAACGTACACTACCTCGCTGTCGTTGAGGTAGGGTTGCCCGTTTTTATGGCCTTTCCAGTAGAAGAAGGATTGAAACCGACGAAGCCCGCCAAAAGGTTATCAAATCGGCAGGTTTTTATGGCCTTTCCAGTAGAAGAAGGATTGAAACTCGATCCGCTGGTATTCGATTGGATTAGACTTGTGGGTTTTTATGGCCTTTCCAGTAGAAGAAGGATTGAAACACAGGGGTATTAGGGTATGCCGTGCGGTCTGGGGGTGTTTTTATGGCCTTTCCAGTAGAAGAAGGATTGAAACGTTTGTTCACGTCCTTTTGCGCGTCCTCCCAGTCCGTTTTTATGGCCTTTCCAGTAGAAGAAGGATTGAAACAGACCGAGGTAGCGGCCGACAATGCCGACATGGGCGTTTTTATGGCCTTTCCAGTAGAAGAAGGATTGAAACGGCAAAAGCAAGAAGTAAATATCTATATCATAACAAGTTTTTATGGCCTTTCCAGTAGAAGAAGGATTGAAACGAATTTTTTTGCAGGTTCGCTCAAAACGTTGTACCTGTTTTTATGGCCTTTCCAGTAGAAGAAGGATTGAAACACGATATGTATATTGAACAGATCGAATACAAATATACGTTTTTATGGCCTTTCCAGTAGAAGAAGGATTGAAACTTTCTTTGTTTTTTTCAGCGTAATTTACCTCTTTGTTTTTATGGCCTTTCCAGTAGAAGAAGGATTGAAACTTTGCGGAGCTGGTATTTCAAGTCCTCGGAAATATAGTTTTTATGGCCTTTCCAGTAGAAGAAGGATTGAAACAAGTATCCGCACTCTCCGGCGGCACGAATGCGAAGGTTTTTATGGCCTTTCCAGTAGAAGAAGGATTGAAACGGTAAAGTGTCTCTTGTCCAATTTGTACGACCGTTTCGTTTTTATGGCCTTTCCAGTAGAAGAAGGATTGAAACGAGAAACATTGGGCGAAGTATGCTGCGGGTTGCCCTGTTTTTATGGCCTTTCCAGTAGAAGAAGGATTGAAACTGTCAATCAAAAATCTCACCGATGTAGAATTTTATTTGTTTTTATGGCCTTTCCAGTAGAAGAAGGATTGAAACCGACCAAAAATGATTTGGCCCGACAGCGCGACAATGTTTTTATGGCCTTTCCAGTAGAAGAAGGATTGAAACTCGGGTACCAGTCACCGCGCCACAGTCCGTCCGTGTCGGTTTTTATGGCCTTTCCAGTAGAAGAAGGATTGAAACAGCAGCACGACAACGTCGAACTGGAAAGCAGCCTAGTTTTTATGGCCTTTCCAGTAGAAGAAGGATTGAAACTATTTTTCGCCGCGCCAATGTTGGCGCAAAGATTTTGTTTTTATGGCCTTTCCAGTAGAAGAAGGATTGAAACCCGCCGTGTAGGCTTCTTTTGCCTTCTCCAGCACAGTTTTTATGGCCTTTCCAGTAGAAGAAGGATTGAAACATAACGCGCAGGAAATGATGGAATCCGGAACGGCCGGTTTTTATGGCCTTTCCAGTAGAAGAAGGATTGAAACATCCTCCGGTGCCAACACCTATGCGACCTTCGTTTGGTTTTTATGGCCTTTCCAGTAGAAGAAGGATTGAAACGAAATAACAATAGAGCGTACAGGAACAGTCATAGTAAGTTTTTATGGCCTTTCCAGTAGAAGAAGGATTGAAACGCCGTCAAATGTGCCGACGGTATTACCGCGCATTAGTTTTTATGGCCTTTCCAGTAGAAGAAGGATTGAAACGCGGATTAATTGCGCGTCTTCGTACTCGTCGAAGTGTTTTTATGGCCTTTCCAGTAGAAGAAGGATTGAAACATCGGCCGCATTGGCGGGGATCCCGAAATCCGAACGGTTTTTATGGCCTTTCCAGTAGAAGAAGGATTGAAACATAGTCCGAGTTGCCGACGATATTCGCCGATGCCAGGTTTTTATGGCCTTTCCAGTAGAAGAAGGATTGAAACCTTTCAACTTGTCCGGATTGATCGGGTGGGTGCATTGTTTTTATGGCCTTTCCAGTAGAAGAAGGATTGAAACCGACCGCATTGACGGCTGGTTAACAGCCAACAAGAGTTTTTATGGCCTTTCCAGTAGAAGAAGGATTGAAACTCGCGTTCACAATGCCGTCGGCAAACATTCTGCCTGTTTTTATGGCCTTTCCAGTAGAAGAAGGATTGAAACTGAAAATTGTGGCGCACTAATAATTGTTGGGCGGCAGGTTTTTATGGCCTTTCCAGTAGAAGAAGGATTGAAACCCAATTCGCCGTATGCGTTTGGCGCTTCCGTTGCCGGTTTTTATGGCCTTTCCAGTAGAAGAAGGATTGAAACAAGCTCAACCTGATGCGTTAGTGGGGCATTACACTAAGTTTTTATGGCCTTTCCAGTAGAAGAAGGATTGAAACGTGTAAACGAAAACTAAGTGTAAACAGGATTTTCGTTGTTTTTATGGCCTTTCCAGTAGAAGAAGGATTGAAACACAACCCTACGGCAAATTACGCGCCGGGCGGAACGGTTTTTATGGCCTTTCCAGTAGAAGAAGGATTGAAACATGATATTGAAATACTGAAAATCCAGCAGCGCGCGCGTTTTAGTGACCTTTTAGGGGGCAGACGTTTCCAGAACGAGGTGGGCAGTGAGGTCGCAATATACTCTTTCTACCCCAACCCTCACTTTTCCCCCAACAATCCGCGCCAATTTTATCATCGTCCGAAAAGATATATCCGAATGCGCAACCTGGCTCACCCTACCCGCCAGATAAATATGATATTTTGGACAATAGGTCTACCGCCCCTCCCCCGCCCGCCGCGCCTCAATAAACGCTACCCCGCAACGCAATTTCTTCGCAGCAGGCGATTTTGGCTCAATCACCCGCCAAAATGGCGCAAGCCGCTCGATCGGCTCGCCCGCCAAATAGCGATCCC
>JBEIDF010000163.1:0-8477 GCA_040383605.1 Lewinellaceae bacterium | reverse complement strand
GCAGGCCGATAAGACGGCGAGTTTGGTGTTCGACAGGTTGAGGTGGCTGATTTCGTAGGCGGTGGCGATGCCGTCTTCGAAGCGGCCGGGCGCGGATTGGCCGGTCCAGGCTGCATTGGCGCCGGCCAGCGCGAGTCCGGAGCGGAGCAGCGGATTGTCGCGCCAGCGGAGGGCGTTGTATTCGCCCAGGCGGCTGTCGGCGTTTTGCTTCGGATCGGGGAAGAAAAAGCCGTGCGTGGCGATGTGCAGGATGTCAGGGCTTTTCACGGTATCGGCGCCCAGCGCTTTGAGCGCTTCTTCGGTGGCTTCCGCGCCCGTGCGCGCGGTCGTTTGTACGCGGCGCTGCCGAAACAGCCGGTCGAGCCGCAAGGCTTCCTGCTGCGTAAAGGGCAGATAGGCAAAGCCGTCCTGGGCGCCGGAGCGCGGGCGATCCATAAAATCCCAGAGGCGATTGTCAGCGGGTGCAGCCGGCGCTTCGGCGACGGTCGGCGCGGTTTTCCGATCATATTCCACCCCGCCGAAGATGGCGGCGGTGTAGTTTTGGGCCACAGGTTCGGGCGTTTTTACGACCAGCGCGCGCGTGCTGCCGAGTTGGCGCAGGGCGTATTGGTCGGACAGTACTTTTTTGCCGCCGCTCGGCAGGGCGGCGAAGGCCACGCGGTGGAGCAGGCCCGAGGGTGAGAAATACACTGTTTTTATTTGATTTGCTTGCAGCAGGCTGTCGAGCGGCCGCCAGATCAGGTTGTAAAGCGCCGTGCCGTAGGCCGGGGCGGCGTCGAGCAGCTCGCCGCTGCGGGCTGCCGCATAGAGATTAGAGGCCTGCCGGGCGTCGCTGCCCGTTTTGTTGAGCAGGGCGGCGAGTTGTTTTTCTTCGAATAGGGGAAGGAAGTGGGGATTTGCGCGGCCGGGGAATTGCACGAGCGCGTAGTACATTACAGAATCCGAGGCACTTCCGTTCTTGCGCGGCCACTGAAAATGCGCGAATTCCACCGCAACTTCCCCGGCGCGCAGGGCCTCGCCGAGGCGCAGTTTGTCCGATGCGAGCAGGCCGGCATTAGCGGCAGAAGCGGCGCGCACCTGTATTTTTTGAATCGAATCGGCCTGCCACTCCAGGGCGGCGATTTTGTCGCGGGAAATAGACTGATTTTGGTAGGCGACATTGAGCTGCGCCTGCAGGATACGACTTGCATCCGCAAGGCGCTGCAACAGGGTGTCGGCCTGCAGCGTCTGTTTGGTCTTGATACCGCTTTGCAGGGCGATTCCTTTGATAAACAACAGGTTGTCCAGCAACAAATTGTCCAACTGCGCATCGGCGGTATCGGCGGCGTACCGCAGGCTGGCCAGGAGATTGAAGCAGGCGGCGCGCTTGCCGGTATAGCGGATTAATTCCTTTTCCGACATAAACAACAGCGACTGCTCCATTCGGCGTCTGTTCGATGCATCGGCCGCGACCAAATAGGGCTTAGCCGCCTCGGTATCGCCCAGGTTGATATAAGATCTGGCGGCCTGTGTGGCATACCCGTCGTTGTCCGGGTAATCGTCTCCGAAGTGCCGGCGCGTATTGGCGAGGAGAGCCGTATAGCCTTTTGCGGCGGCGGCATAATCCCCGCGCCGCAATTGGATATTCGCCTTGTAATTCAATAGCCGAAAATAATCTATGGTTTCTTCGAGACCGAGTCGGATCATTTGTTTTTGCAAAGCCTGCATCAGCGAATCGGCGCGCGGGAGGTCTGTATCGCACAGCAAACCCGCCAGCGAGAGGACTCGCCCGATCGTGGCGGGATGATCGGCGCCCTGGGCTGCCTCCGTAATACGGATACTTGGGAGGATATAGGAGACTGCTTTTTCGTTCTCGCCCATGTTAGAATAGAGGATCGAGAGGTTATTGAGCGTTCGGGCGTATTCGGAATGGGTCGTACCCAGCGTCTGGCGCATGCCGTCCAATGACGCCTGCAGATACCGTTCCGCCTTATCGTAGATGCCCAGGCGCGCATAGAGGGTCCCCAGATTTCCCTGCGTCCTCGCTACAGTGGGGTGCGTATCGCCAAATTTCCGACGCTGGAGTTCCAAGGCCTGGAAATACATGGCCTCTGCCTCCCCCGCGCGACCGAGGCTCGCGTAGATAGCGCCCATATTTTGAAGGCTGACCGCATAGTCCGGATGGTCTTTACCTAATTTAGCTGCCCGGATTTCAAGCGCTCTTTTATGAAGCGCCTCGGCCCGAGTGTAATTGCCGATGTTTGCAAATATGTTCGCGGTATTGCTCAGCGTCCGCGCGTACATCGGGTGATTTTCGCCGTATATTTTTTTGTGAATCGCCAGCGCGACGGAGGCGGTATCCATCGCCCGGGTAAACTCTCCCCAATCGCTGTACAGGTTGATGAGGTTGGCCAATTCCCGCGCATAGTCAGCGCTCTCCCTGCCCGATGCGGCCGCATACTGCGCCAACAGTACTCGATAAAGACTGTCTGCTGCCTCATACTTTCCCAAAATCCCGTAATTGGCGGCCAGCACCGACCATGCGACTCTATACTGGACGGTGTCGTTTTTAAAAACAGGATTTGCGAGCAGCGCCTGCGACAAGGCGATAGATTCCGGATACCTGCCCAGTTGTAGGTATAAGGAGGCAAGATTAGATTCGGCCTTGAGGCACAAGGATTCCTTGAGGGCGGGATTGGACTTACAGGCTTCCAGAATTTGGTTCAGCAAACGTTCTGTCTCCAGCAGGCGCCCCATTTGTCGGTAAAGTCCGCTCAAATTATTGATTACGCTGAGGTATTCATCAGACGCCGCGCCGTATTTCGCCAGCAGAATTTCCCCGGCTACCCGGTACAACTGCACAGCGGTGTCGAGTTGTTCCATGGCTCTGAATAACCGGGCCTCCTGGAACAGGCTTTTCGCCTCGTATTCGGATCGCGGGCCCCAGGTATCGGCGGCCAACTGCCGGGCTTCTTTACAAAGCCGTTGCGCCGCGGGGTAATCATTTTTTTGAATCCGCTGGTCAATAGCGTAAATGAGGCTGTCCACGGTTCGGGCCACCGCGGCCGAGTCGCGCGTTTGCGCCTGGAGGAAGAAGGGGGCGAGCAGGAGCGTGCAGAGGAGTTGGATTGGGGTGATGCGCATGGGATTGTTTTTTTGAATCAGGGGCCAGTTTTTTTGAAAATTTTAATTTAAAAAAACAGCCTAAAAATATAGTTTTTTTTAAAAAAAACAAAAAACGCTATCCTCACCCAAAACTCCGCACCAGCTCCGCCGTATTCCTGCTCCCCGCCTTGCGCAACATACTCCGCCGATAGGTATCCACCGTATTTTTGCTGATACGCAGCCGCTCGCCAATTTGCTTGCTCGACATCCCGACGGATAAGTATCGCAGGATTTCTAACTCGCGCGGCGAAAAACGGGGGTGCGACTCAGATAACGCGTGCACCTGATCGGGCGCAACGGGCAAAATGCAGTAGGCCGGCGCGCCAGGCCGACCAAAAAAAACCACCCGGTGGTCTATAGCAGGTTGTAAAAATCCAACATCGGTGTGGCATACCGACAAATACTGCGGCCGACCCGATGTATCCCAGCCAACCCCTGCCGCCTGATGCAGGATTTTCCGAACGGTACCCGAACGGCTCTTTAACCGAAGCAGGTAGGTCGCGGTGTAATCGCGCGCAGAAGGGCTCTCTGCCTGCGTCGAAAAGAACGATATCAGGGCCTGCTCTTTGAAGGGCAGCCAATGGAGGTCGTCCGGATCGGCGAGGGAGAGCAGCAGCGGCAAATCAAATTCCGCCGGCCGGTATCCCAACACGGCCTCCACAGCCGCATCTACCCGCTCTAAACGCCCTTCCCGGCAATTCACCACATAGCGGTAGGAATCGCCGGGAAAGGGCGGCAAAAGGGGAATTTCCATCGGAAAATCCACCGCAGCCTGGGCTTCATCAAACGCCGGTCTCCAGGCGTCTTTTATTTGGTTTAATATCTCCAAAAGGCAAAATTTATAGTTGTTACAAAATGGTCGGGGACTACTATGATAAAGTGTTGGAAAGGACAAATTTATACCCCAATGCCTCGGGTAATCATCTATCCTTCGCCTTTTTTTATTCCGTTCTGCAAAGCACTTTCACCGTCCGCACGCCCTGCGGCGTCTGCAAGGTCGCCAAATACAGCCCGGACGCCGGCAATTCTACCCGGCGCTCGTGCGCGCCCGCAGCGTAAGCAGCCGTGTATTCGCGGAGAAGCCGCCCGGACGCGTCGGTCAAAGTAATCCGAGCCTCGCAGGCCTCTGGCAGGTAAAAGCGTAAGCGCGTACTGCCCGCAGCAGGATTCGGAACGGCCGTCAACTGCACCTGCGCAGCGCCCGTACCATCGGAAACCTGCGTCGAATGTGTGAACTCCAACGCAAAGGGCCGCGGAACCCACTCGGAGGTGTAGGCCTCCGCAGGCAGGGCCTCCTCGGTGAGGGCGAGGACTTCGCGCAGCCAACGCCCGCTCTCCAATACCGTGAATTGCAGGGTGAACAGCAGGCTCTCGTCCGTCAGGGTCTCGCCGGAAACGCCGTACTGCAGGGCACGAATTTCGCCGCCCGCCGTGTTCCAAAGCCCAAAGGCGATGGGCGATTCGAACTGTCCCTCCGGCTGTTCCGCTGACTCAAACTGCAGCGCGACGGGATCAAACGCCAAGGCCAACTGGAAGGAGCGCAAGTCAGCGTATTGGGTCGCCCGAATGGGCACTTCCAGCGTGGTTCCGGCCTCCAACAGCGCGTCGGGGCCGCGAAGCACGACCGGCGCAGGCCGCAAGCCGAGCACGGGCTGCACGACGTCGAGCGATTTCAGTCCGACAAAATCAAGATCATCCTGCAAGGCGCAGGCATCCTGCACCCCGGTCAGGGTGATCCCCACCGGCGGGTTCCAAGGGGATAACACACTCGGGAACACGTGATCTGCTTTCACAAAACGCCAAACAGGCGCGTTCCAGAGGTTGCAGGCGGTGGGATTGCCGAGCAGGCACTGCGAGCCGAGCACCAGGTCCAGGCTGGTAATACGCCGGTCGGAATTGGCATCAGAAGCCAACACCTGGTAGCCACTCTGGAATGGCTCGATAAAGGTCACATGCCGCTGAATGCGGGTGAGGTCGGCAGAAGTCACCCCGGCGGTTCGCGCGGCGGTTTTCGTCGGCACGATGCTGAAATTCGCCCCGCTTGCTGCCGTGAGCAGGTATCGGCCATCGGCGCCGGTAGCAACGGTTCCGCTGCCGTTTAAGCCCAGCGCCACGGAGGCGCCGGGTATCCGGCTCGCGGCGTCCGACCAGTGCCGCAGGGTTCCGGCAAAGGCTTTGCACTGCAGGCACACGTCCGCCGTGGCGGTTTGTATGCAGCCGCCATTGTCGGTGATGGTGACGGCGTACGCGCCCGCACTAAGTCCGCTGATCGAACTCGTATTCGCTTGGTTGTTCCACAAATAACTAAAGGGCTGTATGCCGCCGGTGATGGTCAGGGCAACGGCGCCGTCGGCAGCGCCCGCGCAGGTTTCCGGCGTGACGCTGACCTCCACCTCAAAGGTAGTCTGGGATATATTGACGCTAACGCTTGCAACGTCGGTGCAGCCGTTGGCATTCGTCGCGGTGACGCTGTACGTACCGCCCTGATTCAATACGATCTCCGCGGCGCTGCTGCCGGTGCTCCACAGGAGTTGATCGCCGCCCGAGGCCGTGAGCGTGACGCTCTGCCCCGCGCAGGCTTCCGGATCGCCGGAAATGACCGCATCCGGGGCGGTTTGCACGCTGAGGGTCGCGGTGGCTGTGCCGGTGCAGCTGTTCGCGTTAGTTACCGTTACGGTGTACGTTCCGGCCGCGCCGGCGCTGATCGCCTGGCTGGTCGCGCCGGTACTCCACAAGTACGCGGCGCCCGCAGAGGCGCTCAGCGTGGTGGTTTCATTGGAGCATATCTCTGTATCGCCGGCAATCTGTACCGTCGGCCCGGTATTTACCGTCACTGCGGTGGTGGCCGTGCCGGTGCAGCCGTTGGCGTCCGTGACGGTCACGGTGTAGGTCCCGGCGGCGGAGACGGTGATGATTGCCGTACTCGCCCCGGTGCTCCAGGCGTAAAAAATCCCGCCTGAGGCAGTCAATGTGGCGGAATCGCCTGTGCAAAAGCCTGTCGGACCGCTAATAGCGGCTTGAGTGGCCGGAAGCGCCTGCAGTTGGGCGGAAGCCACGTCGGTGCAACCGTTGGCGTCGGTAACTGTGACGGCGTAGGCTCCGGCGCTGCTTGCGGTGATCGAGGCCGTAGTGGCGCTCGTACTCCATAGATAGGAGTAATCCGATGTCCCGGGAAGGAGCAGTTGGAAATTATTGAGCCGACAACCGGCGCCAAAAAAGGCGACTGTCGGATAAACAGGACCCGTGTAGTTGGACTCAATAACGCCGGAACGGGCGGGATTGCTCCCGGTAAGTGCATATGTTACCAACCCGCCAACGCGATCAATACGGAAGGTGAGTATATTACCGTTTTGTGCGCTCGACTGGGGAGGGGTTTCCCAGGCATTGCTGTAATAATTGATGTTGGCTCCCTGATCCAGGTATAAAAGCCGGGTATTTCCAAGAAACGGTATCTGGGTGAGCGGCGGGTCGGATTGGGCATAGCCGAACATACAACTTGCCTGGTTTCCACTGGCGATGACCTCAATGGTGTATTCCATGGAAAAATCACCGGTCACCGCCGCTGTTTTGGCGGCATTGGACCAACCGACGAAATTATTGACTTCCAGTCCAGAATTGCCATAATCCAATAGGTTATCCGGCCACTGTTTGTTCCAGAAAACCGGCACGCCAACCATGGCGGTAAGCGCGCTGGTGGCGCCCACGCACAGGCTCAAATCCCCGCTGATACCTGCCGTTGGCAGCGGGTTCACACCCACCGTAACCGAGCCGCTGCCCGTGCAGCCCTGGGCGCTGCTCACCGTCACGGTATAAGTTCCGGCAGCGGTCACGCTGATCGCCTGGCTGGTCGCGCCGGTACTCCATAGATAGGATACGTTGGCGCCGGCGCTCAGGGTGGTACTCGCTCCCGCGCAGAGTTCCGTATCGCCGCTTATTGTCACGGCAAGGGCGGCCACTTCCGATACGGTCGAGGCGGCCGTGCCGGTGCATCCGTTGGCGTCCGTGACGGTCACGGTGTAGGTGTCGGCGGCAGTCACGGTAATAGCGGCTGTACTCGCCCCGGTGCTCCAGGCGTAAGACGTGCCGCCCGAAGCACTCAACGCCGCAGACTCGCCGGTACAGAAGCTACTCGGGCCGCTGATGGCGGCCGGAGACGCTGCAAACGCCTGTACTTGAACGGATTCGGTATCCGTGCAGCCGTTGGCGTCGGAGACCGTCACGGTATAGGTTCCGGCGGCGTTTACGGACACAGACGGGGTCTGCTCCAGGGTATTCCAGGCGAAGCCTGTGCCGCCCGAGGCCGTGAGGGACGTTGTGCCGCCGGGACAAAAGCCGGGCGTGCCGCTGATTTGGGCGGTCGGCCCCGGATTGACCGTGATGGTAAATGTTTTTGCCGCGCCGGTACAGCTCCCCGCGCTCGGCGTCACGCTGAGGGTAGCCGTGATCGGCGTATTGCCGGTATTCGTCGGATTAAAAGACAGGCTGCCGGTACCGCTGGCGCTGAGGCCGATGGCGGGATTGTCGTTCGTCCAGGAATACGTGGCAGCGGGGTTGTTCCCGCTAAAGGTAATCTGGGCCGATACGCCGTTGCACAGATTTTGGTTCGGCACGGTGTTCACCGTGGGAATTTGGTTGGCTTGTCCGGTCACCTGTATGCTGATGGCATTGCCCGGCGGCGCGTTTTCGCACACGACGAAAGAAGCCGCCACGGTGTTTTGTCCGGGCGACGACAGGTTGATGCCCGTGGCGCTGATGACCGCCTGGGCGCCGGGATTAATCGCTGCGGTGTTTAGGAATGGCCCAAAAGTCCCGGTATTCGCGCCGCTCACGACCAACTGCACTTGCACAATGCCGGCCGGCAGCACGGACTGCCCGGTGTTCGATACGGTAATCTGAAAATTTTCCGAACTTGTAATGCCGCAGTTGGAAGCGGGCTGGTGGGTAAGGCTCAGGATATTCGCGTTGGGATTTTGGATGGTGATATCGGCGGAGCTCAAAAAACCCCACTGTCCGGCTGCATTGCGCCCCCGCACGTACATGCGGTAGACGCCCGGATTGAGACACTGGGTGATGGTGTAGGGGATGTTCTGCAGGCTGACCGTGTCGCCCGGCGTCGGAATCGCTACCGGCGTGCCCTTGCCGACGCCCGGGTCGGTGTGGATGAAAATCTCCGCAGCCACAATCTGCTCCGCCACCGGAGTCACAGGCGTAGGCGGCGGAGGTACGGGCGCTACATAAAAATTCTGCCGATGCAAAAAACCCCATTGCCCGTCCGCATTCCGACCCCGAATATACAGGTTGTGAAAGCCCGGCGATAAACCCGTCACATCCAG
>JBEIDF010000162.1:0-8547 GCA_040383605.1 Lewinellaceae bacterium | reverse complement strand
GTCCTAAACGCCGTGCACTTCGACGGCCACAAGGGCTGGACCATGGTGAAACGCTTCCGCGTGGAAACGACAAAAATGAAAGAAAAATTTTCTTACCTGACCGACCACAGCAAGTCCAAACTCCTGTTCGCTTCCGTAAAACCCAATCCGCGCATCAAGTACACCCTCAAGGTGAAAGGCAAGGCGCTGAGCGGCGAGATCAGTCTTGGCGACTTTATGGACGTCAAAGGCTGGAAGGCCGTAGGAAACCGCCTGAGCGATCAGATACTCACGGGCATCAAAGAAGTGGAGGCAACGCAGGCAACAGCCGGGAAGGAAGAGCCGGAAGCAGCCGACCTGCTCCAGGGCAATCTGTTCGGCGAACCGGAACCGCTGATCGCAGAACCCAGGCACGAGAAAAAAGCGACCGGGGAAAATGCAGCGCCGAAAGAGGAGCCGGCGCCGGATAAGTTTAAAGCGGGGGATGTGATTGAGTTTGAGTAGCCTGGGCGCCGATGTATTTTCATCCTTGTAATTTTAAAATCAGATTTTAAAATTGCAAGGATGAAAATGCCCTCCCTTCCGGAAATTCGGCACGTGGGCCGCAGCCGCCTGGTTCCCCTACCGCCCCAAATGGATCAACAACACGCTCACATCCGCCGGGCTCACCCCGGAAATTCGGCCGGCCTGCCCGAGGGTCTGGGGTCTGTGGCGGGATAGTTTGTCGCGGGCCTCGGCGCTCAGGGCGCTGATGGCGTGGTAATCGAAATTTTCCTGCAGGCGCACGTCCTCCAAACGGCTCATTTTCGCCACCATATCCTCTTCTTTGCGGATATAGCCCTCGTATTTCATGTTGATCTCGGCCAGTTCCACGAACTCATGGTCGTAGGGGACGAGGAAGCGATCCAGTTCGGGCAGGGACGCGGCCAAACCGCGGATGTCCACCTGCGGGCGCAGGAGGATATTGTACAGTTTTACCTTTTGCACGCTGGGCGCCGACTCCACCGATACCAGGTAGGGATTGATCTCGTCGGGCGTCACGGACGCGTTGCGGAAGAAGGCGTCTATTTCGGAAGCGGCCTGGTTTTTAGCGCGCACGCGGTCCATGCGCTCGTCGGCGCCGCGCATGCCCAGCTGGTGTGCGATGGGCGTCAGGCGCAGGTCGGCATTGTCCTGCCGGAGCAGGATGCGGTACTCCGCCCGGCTCGTAAACATGCGGTAAGGCTCCTGCGTACCCTTATTCACCAGGTCGTCTATCAGCACGCCGATGTAGGCTTCGGAGCGCTTGAGCACGAGCGGATCGCGCTCCAGTACGGCCAGAGCCGCATTGAGGCCCGCCATGAGGCCCTGACAGCCGGCTTCTTCGTAGCCGGTGGTGCCGTTGATTTGTCCGGCGAAAAAGAGATTTTTCACCAGATGCGTTTCCAGGCTCAGTTTGAGCTGGGTGGGCGGGAAGTAGTCGTACTCAATGGCATAACCGGGCCGGAACATCTTGACGTTTTCCAGTCCGGGCACGAAGCGCAGCGCCTTGTATTGCACGTCTTCCGGCAGCGAGCTCGAAAAACCATTGATATAAATCTCGCAGGTATCGCGCCCTTCCGGTTCGATAAAGAGCTGGTGCGAATCCTTCTCGCTGAAGCGCTCGATCTTGTCTTCGATACTCGGGCAGTAACGCGGTCCGAGGCCTTGGATACGGCCGTTGAACATGGGCGACTGATCAAAGCCCGTGCGCAGGATGTCGTGTACTTTACTGTTGGTATGCGAAATATGGCAGGGCAGCTGGTCGGTCAGCGCCGGCGTATCGGTGTAGGAAAACTTGCCGGGCGGCTCGTCGCCGGGCTGCACTTCCATCCGGGAATAATCAATCGAGCGGCCGTCAATCCGCGGGGGCGTGCCGGTTTTCATCCGGCCGGCCTCGAAGCCCAGTTCCACCAATTGTTCCGTGATCCCTTTTGCGGCGCTTTCTCCGGCCCGGCCGCCGCCGAATTGTTTTTCCCCGATGTGGATGATCCCGTTCAGGAAGGTGCCGTTGGTGAGCACCACCGCTTTGCCGGGTATTTCCAGTCCCATGCCCGTGCGCACGCCTTGCACGCGGCCGTCTTTCACCAGCAGTCCGCTCACCATTTCCTGCCAGAAATCAATATTCGGGTGTGCCTCCAGCATGGAGCGCCATTTGGCGGCGAAGCGCATGCGGTCGCTCTGCGCGCGCGGACTCCACATGGCCGGGCCTTTGCTGCGGTTGAGCAGGCGAAACTGCACCATGGTGTGGTCGGTCACGATGCCCGAATAGCCGCACAGGGCGTCTATTTCGCGCACGATCTGGCCCTTGGCCACGCCGCCCATGGCGGGGTTGCAGCTCATTTGTCCGATGGTCTGCATGTTCATGGTGGCCAGCAGCACCTTGCAGCCCATATTGGCGGCTGCCACGGCGGCTTCACAACCGGCATGGCCGGCGCCGACTACGATGACGTCGTATTCTGAAAACATTTTTTAAGCCGGGTTCAATCCACTGCGGGCAGATTGGGTTCGTAGAAAGGAATTAGCCTGCAAAGATACGGGATTCAAGTTGATTGGAGGGGGTGCTTTTGAACAAACCCATAGTAAGCGTGTGTATAAAATTATATTTCATATTTGCATGAAATATAATTTTATACACGCTCTAACGCCGATCAAAATCTTCCTCCCACCGTCACATACACCCCCCGCCCGTCCGCCGGAATAATCCCCGGCCCCGGATAACTCTCCGCCCGGCGGGTGAAATAGGGGGTGTTGAACAGGTTGTTGCAGCTGGCTTCGAAGGTGAATTGCCGCCACTGGTAGGCGGCCGACAGGTCGGCGACCTGGTAGGCGGGAATGCGACCTTCCACGGCGGTGGCGGTGCGGACGGCGTTGGTGGCGTCGGAATAGTGCTCGGCTGTCCAAGCGTACTGGAAGGCGGCGCGCCAGCTGCCATGGCGGAAGGTCAGGCCGCTGCGGAGCATGAGGGGCGGCGCCATTTCCACTTTTTTATTGCGCACGGAAGCATCCTGGGTATTCACATAGCGGGCATCCACCAGGGCGGCGTTGAGGAATAGGGAGAGTCGGGTTTTGGCGGGCATTCTGCCGGCCAGTTGGAGCAATTCGGCCTCGGCAAAGGATTCGATGCCGATATTGCGGGCATCGGAGATATTGGCCCGCAGGCGGTAGTCGTTGTACAGCGGCGGCTGGTCGGCGCGGAGTATTTGGCCGATTTTGCCGTTGTAGCGCACGTAAAAGGCCGTGAGTTCGTAGTTGATCAGTTGCGGACCTTTGCTTCGAACTCCCAGGTCGAAGGTATAGCCGCGTTCGTCGCGCAGGTTGGAATCCACCACAAAATTTGGGTTCACGATGCGCAGGTCGGTGAAGTTGATGGCGCGGTAATTCTGGGAAAAATTCCCGTACGCTTCCATCCGTTCGCCGGGCTTGTAAGTGATCCCCAGACCGCCGATCAGAAAATGGCGGCGGCGTTGCTGTTGATCGTACACCTTATCTTGCACGACCACATTGCCGGCGCCGTCGAGTACGCGCTGGTTGAAGTAGCCGTCGGAGCGGGTGACGATATTTTCAAAACGCAGTCCGGGCGTAATACTCCACCGCGAGCCCAGGTTGAATACCTGTTCCAGAAAAACCGCCTGGTTGAAGTTGGGAAAATCGTAGTCGGAGTTTTCCAGGTTTTCCGGGTGCAAAAATTCAAAATCGGGCCCTGTGGCATTATTGCCGTCTCCCTGCCGGGCCGTGGAATGGCCCTGGTACAAGCGGAAGCCGACGAGCAGGGTTTGCGGCCGGCCTTTCCAGAAAAAGCGATGCAGGAGCCGGGATTCGTGTCCGAGGTTGCGGAAAACGCCGTCAATCAGCGTGCGGTTGCCGCCAAAATCGAGTACATTGATCCGTTCGAGGTTGCCGAGCGATTGCCGGGAGGCCAGCAGGCCGAAATTGCGGATATTGAGCTGCGTTTTTTCGGAGAACTGCACATCCGCGCTGAGCGCCGCCATCTTCCAGTCCACGGCAAACCAGTTGCGGGCGCGGACCGACTGTCGCGGGTCGTCCTGGAACATTTTATCTGTCAATCCGCCGGCCTGTTGGGCGAGGTACTGCATGTCCGTCAGATCCAGGCGAAGGGTCAGTTTATCCGCGGGCGTATAGATGGCGGAGCCGTACAGGCAGCGATATTCGAAGCCGCTGTTAGGCCGCCAGCTGTCGCCGCGCTTGTAATTCAGGTAGGCGTAGTAGTTCAGTTTACCTTTGAGCACCGTGCCGCCCAGGCTGTTGAAGGAGCCGAAAAAATTCCAGGAGCCGAGGGTTTGGCGGGTGTTGAACTCGATTTTTTTATCCTGCGGGCCTTTTTTGAAGCGGAAATTGAGCAATCCGCCAAACTGCGTGCCGTATTGCAGCGACGCTGCGCCCCGTACGATCTCGATGCGATCCAGCGCCTCGGTGGGCGGCGTGTAGTAGCTTTCCGGATAGCCGAGTGCATCCGCGCTGATATCGTAGCCGTTTTGGCGGGTATTGAAATTGGCCGTGCGGTTGGGACTCAGCCCGCGCCCGCCGATGCCGAGTTGGAGCCCGGCGCCGTCGCTTTCCCAGATATTCAGTCCGGTGATCCGGCCGTAAATCTGCCGGGGGTTATTGGTGGCCGTATTCGCGGTGAGTTGCTGGAGGGAAACGACCTCCGTTTTTTTGCCGGCGTAAATGCCGAAGCTTTCCACGTTGTTCAGCCGAGCGTAGGCCGATTCGGCGCCCGACTGGTCGCGGATCAGCACTTCGCGCAGTTGTTGTTCTTTGTTGGGCGCGAGGGTGTCTGCTTGTTGGGCCGTCAGGACGGCGGGCAGTAATAGGGCGGTGAAAATGTGGCGTGCGTTCGTCATGGCTCAAAAAGTTCGCGGGTGCTGCGCACCTTGGTCAGGTCTACTTGGGGGTCAAATAACAAGCGGCTGGGGCGGGCATTTAGCGTGACATATACTTCGGCGCGCACGGCCGGCTGCTGAACGCCTTTTGCGGCGTAATGTTTTTCCAAAAAACGGGCGAATTGCAGGATCATATCGGGCTGCATGGCCATTTGTTTTTCCTGGTGGGCATTCAGGAACTCGCGGTTCACCACCTCGCCTTCCCGGCCGGTACGGCCGTCTTTTACATAAAAAGTCGCGGCGCCGGCTTTTTCCATGAGCATGACGCGCCAGGCAAAGCGGTAGCCCTGCTCGGTCCAGAAAACGTTGCCGGGATAGAGCAGGAAGCGCCAGGGGAAGAGGATTTGGAAGGCGAAATGAAAAAGGAGGGCGATTAAAATAAGTCGCCTGATACATTGTCCATCGCGGCGGACTTGCAGATTCGGTGTTGTTAAAAAAAAATTTTCGCCGGGCGCGCTGCCATGCCTTGTAGTATGGAAAACGCGGCGCCGAAACCAATCCTGCCACCGTACATGCCATTTTTCCGAAAAAAATACCAGCGTGGCGCTGATCATCACCAGCGGAAATACCCCGATCTGGAATAGCAGTCCGGTGATGGTATGGAAAAAAATCACGGTCAGATAAGCAAAGGGCCGCGTGCGCGCCCACAAGAGCCAGCATACGATGGTCGCATCGTAGAGCATCCCTGCCCAACTGAAGAGCCAGGGCGTGTATTTCATGGCCAGCAACGGGCCGATGAGCGGCAACTGGTCGTTGGCGGGCAGCCAGATTTTGAGCGGCAGGGCGTGGATCAGCCAGTCGGAATTGATCTTCCAAATACCGGCATAGCAATACACGATGCCGAGCTGGAGTTGGAAAATGGCGATTGTCCAGCGCGGCGCCTGCTGCAAGGCCAACGCCGGCTTGCGCCATACGTCGAGGGAAAAAGCGCGGTTGGCCGGCACAAATAGCAGCAGCGCGCACACGATGCTGACGAAGTAGTAGTGATTGAGGTAATAGGTCAGGTCGAGAAGCTCCGTGTACGTGAACAACAGGAACTGCAGCAAGGCCGCCATCCGGTACCGGTAGCCGAACAATACGGCCAGCGAACTCAGCAGCAGCAGGATATGCACGGCGTACAATCCCGCCGGCGGCAGGGGGCGCACCCATTCAAAACCGGCGTAGGTAAAATGAAAAACCGGCTGGATATAATGGTCGTCCACCCAGCCCAATGCCATAAAGCGGGCGGTGCTGAACGCCAGCATCGCCCCGATCACGACGCGCAGCGTGACCAAGGGTGCGATGCCGACGGGCGCCGTCCACCAGCGCGCCCAACGTTCGATGTGCGTGCTAATCGCCGTCACCGCTGCTGTACGTGATCGCAATGCCTAAAAGGGAAGACATATCGGATTTCAGGTAGCGGGTCAGTTTCTGGATTTCGATGTACAAAGCCTCCACGGCGGCCGGCGATTGGGCGATTTGCTCCGACAAAACCGGCGCCTCCGGTACCGCCTCCAAAGCGGCGCGCGCGGCGGCCAATTGCGCCTCGGTGCTTTGGATCAGCGCCGGGCCGCCCTCCACATTTTCGAGATACGCCCGAAAACCGATGCCTTCGACGCCGGCCGCGTTCTTGCCGCGCCAAATGCCTTCGATGGCGTTAAAATGGTGGCGCAGCAGCACGAGCGAAGCGCCGCTGTACGGCGCCTCCACCAGCTGGGGCTCGGGCATTGTCTGGCCCGGACGCCTGCCCATGGGCAGGCCGAGTTTGAAATTTTTCAGCGCTTCAAAGCTGCGCACCATTTCATTGTACAATTGCGAGGTACTGCTGCCGGCGTCCGTGCCGGCATTTTCGACAAAATCGGTCGCGTAATTCCCCAGCCAGGCGTCGTGTACGGCGGCGACGCGCGCGCGCAGATCCTGGGTGAGGGCCGTCAGGTATTGTCCGCGGGCGGGGGAGGCATTGAAGGCCGCCAAGACAGCGCCGTTGTCGCCCGCGGCGGGGAAGATCAGGTATTCGATGGCTGGTAACCCGCGGGCGTCGCGGTTGAAATCGTTGAGATTCCAGGTTCCGGCGGCCATGGCGGCATTGATCTTAGCGCTGTTTGCCGGGAACGTGCCGATTTCCTCCACCAGACTTTTGCGGAGGCCTTCTTCGCCGGCCGGTCCGAAGTTGAAGGCATTGGCGTATTGCCACGCAATGGCCGTGGTCTGCCAGGCGGTTTGGAGCGTTTGAAGCGCAGAGAGGCTGGGGGCCGACTCGAAAGCCTGGGCGGCATCGTGCAGCGTTTGGGCTTTGGCGCGCAGATCGCCATAGGCTGGCCGGATCAGGTTCGTTACATAATCCTGCAGCATCGCCTTTCGGTCGAAGTTCGGCGTATCCGAACCGCCCTTGGGGTCGCAGGCATTCAACAGCAGGAGCAGGGCCGCAAGCAGGGGCGCCGTCCGGGAAATGTACTTTATCATCTTGAATTAGCGGTTTTGATCCAGCACCCAGTTTCTTTTGAAATCTTCGATATCCTGATTGGAAAAGGCGTAGATGGCCTTGAGTTTTCCGATCACCTGCGTCAATTTCGGCAGTTCGTTGAGCGGGTCAAGCACGAAGCGGTACGATGCCGGCGTGCCGTTTTCCGGGGCGTTCAGGAGTTCCAGGATGTCGTCAATCTGCTGGTCGGTGATTTTTTTGTTGGGGAGCGTGCGCCAGCCCTGCGCGAACCCCACGGCCTCGCTGTATGCATGCAGCGCCGAGGCTTTGTCGGCCTCCGAGGGGTTGGTCGCGCTCAATTTGCTGATCGTGGTATGCAGGTAATTAATAATCGTGGCGGCATTGCCTTTTTCCCATTGTACGCGGATCGTTTCGATGGCTTCGTCGCGTTCCTCCTGGTAGTCGTCGCCGGCCCGCGCTGCCGCCTGGAGTTGGATAAAGGCGTCGCGGATAGCGGTGTAAGGGCCTTTGCCGTCATTTTTATCGCGGCGGGCGGTGTAGTTGGCCGACAAAATATCCGGGCGCGCATGCCGGGCGGCCTGGTAGCTGTTCGGGAACGCGGGGTTGGCGCCGAAGATGGCCAGCATTTGATCCACCGCCGCTGGGGTGACGTCGGAGCGTGTCAAATCGTCAAAACGCTTGTACAGTAGCGCGCCGTAAAGGCCTTTGTCTATCATCTGTTCCGGTTCCAGTCCGTGCGCATCGAAGAGATAGCCGCCGAAAACGCCACCCTCGCCGGCGGGCTGCCCGGGCGTGTACGTATTGCCGGAGGCCTTGACGAGTTCGGCAAACCAAAACGCTGCCTTGGGCGCGTAATAATCCGAACACAGACTTTCCAGACTGGGCGTGCCGCCGGTGTACCAGTAGTTCAGCGAATCGAGCGACACCGGCGCGCCGCTGCGGCCTTTTTGCGCCTCCGCCACGAGGCTCCGAAAGCGGCTGATGACGCCCAATTCGGCGGCGGCGTGGGTTTCAAAATTGGCGCCGTCATACGCAGCCGGTATGTCCAAAGGCGCTTTGCCTTTGTCGGCGCAGGCCGCGAGCCAGCAGCAGGAAATCAAAAATAACAGGCGGGTAAATCCTTTGCGCATGGTTATGTTTATTTAGATTAAATCTAAGCGCAAAGGTAGAAAGCGGTGGAAGGATGTTTGGTTAGATTTTTGTAAAAAAATCAGACCTGATCGC
>JBEIDF010000161.1:0-8644 GCA_040383605.1 Lewinellaceae bacterium | reverse complement strand
GTTTTTCCAGCCGATCTGCGCCTACTTGTACAAACAAAACGACATTTTGTTTTCGTTCGGCAAACATATTGAATATCCCGCTTCTAAACGAGTATCCCGGGCTTGTTCTGCAATTTTATTGCCGCTTTTTCCCGTGTGGGGTGCAAGTTGCGTTCTTTGTAACTTCAGCGGAAAATCCCGCCGCGCGGAATTATTTTTTTTAAAATGTTTGACGGTTTGGTAATTTGGAGCTTGCTTTGAGCCTGAAATCATCAATTCGGATTTCAGATGGTATGATGACCGATCAAATTTTCAACGAAGATTGTATTGCCGGGATGGCACGGCATTTGCCGGACGCCTGTGTGGATTTGGTGATTACCGATCCGCCGTTTGGCATTGAGTTTGGGGCGCGTCGGGCGAACTACAACCGAAAGAACGCCAGCGTTTTGGAGGGGTACAATGAAATTGCGGGGACAGATTACCTGCAGTTTACCCGCGCCTGGCTGTCCGAGGTTCGGCGCGTGATGAAACCCAGCGCCGGTTTGTACATTTTTTCCGGCTGGAATTACCTGAAAGATTTGCTGATTGTACTGGATGAGTTGGATTTTACCCTCGTCAATCATTTAATTTGGCAATATCAATTTGGGTTGGTCACCAAGCGTCGGTATGTGAATTCCCATTACCACATTTTGTACGCGTGCCTGGACGATAAGAAACGAAAGTTTTTCCCCTATGCGCGCTTCGGCAAAGAGGAACGGCGGCCGGAGGGTGGCAGCGCGCATTACAAAGACAAAGAAGACGTGTGGCAAATTCCGCGCGAATACTGGACTGGCGACTTCAAGACGCCAACCAAACTTCCCGCCGAGATTATCCGCAAGATACTGGCTTACAGCAGTGAGCCGGGGGATGTGGTATTGGATCCGTTTTTGGGATCCGGGCAGGTAGCGGTGGTCTCCCGGATGGAAGGCCGCCGCTACCTGGGCTTTGAATTGGCGCCAGCGTATTACGATTTTGCCAAGAGGCGCCTTGCCAGTGGTTCTTACCGATTGAGAGCAGACGAATAATGCCTAGGCCTCGTCGTAATTATACGGCAAAATTTTCGAATCTTTCACCGTGGAGAGCGTCATCAGCGTCTTGAGGCGTTCGATTTCTTCAATTTGGCTCAGCGTTTTGAACAACAGCTGCTCGTAGGTAGGAATGTCTTTGCAGATGATTTTCATGAGAAAATCTGCTTCGCCAGTGATGATATAGCATTCCGTGATTTCATCAATGCGCGTGATCTTTTCCAGAAAGTTATTCAGCGCATTTTCGCGTTTCCAGGCGAGCGATACCAGCACGAACGTTTTGACGTTCAGCCCCATCATTTGCGGGTTGACTTGAGCGTGGTAGCTTTGGATGATATCGCTCTGCTCCAGCTTTTTTACGCGCTCCAAGGTGGGGGCGGGGGAGAGACCAATCTTCTTGGAGAGGTCCAGGTTGGTGATTTTGCTGTTTTCCTGAAGGATTTTCAGGATTTTCAAATCAATTTTATCCAGTTTTTCCGACATAGTGCTACAGGATTAGTGAAATAATATTTTGGTCTTGAAAATTTCCCCAAAGGTAGGGCTTTATAGAATAATTTGCAAGCGGGTAATAGAATTACCTTTGTTAATTTTGTTAAAAAGGCTTTTTGCGCCCCCTAAAGGTTGAAAAAATGTCATTTTTATGACTTAAACGCTAATTTGCCAAAAAATATTTGCTAAAAACGCCAAAATAAATTTGGTGCAAAAAAAAAGGTTGAACCACCGGATTGTTTGCTTAGCGCGCAAAACAAAGTCCGTTGATTCAACCTGTAACAGGGAAAAAATTCTTTAATTATGGGAAGATGCCCATAGCCACGTAGTCGGAGGCGATTTTTTTGAGCGAGCAGACGAATGCGGCCGTGCGCAGATCGGGGATACCGCTGTGTTGTTTGTGGGTATCGCGGATTTGCTGGTAGGCATTGATCATGGTATCTTCCAGGCCGGAGTTCACCAGTTCGATTTCCGTACCGCCGCGGGAGAGGAAGTGTTTATCGCGGTCGGACAGTGATTTGCCGGTAAATTCTTCCATTTTGCCGAGGATACCTTGGAAAGCGTTCGACTGGAAGCGGTTCTCGAGCCGGCCGAAGCGGTGGTGCGAGAGGTTTTTCAGCCATTCGAAGTAGGAGACGGTCACACCGCCGGCGTTGATGTAGAAGTCCGGCAGAATCACGATACCTTTTGCGAGCAGGATCGGATTGGCGTCTGCCGTGATCGGGCCGTTGGCGGCTTCCGCGATAATTTTTGCTTTAACGCGGGGGGCATTGGCGGCCGTGATTTGATTTTCCAGGGCGGCGGGTACGAGAATATCGCATTCTACTTCCAGGACTGCCAGGGGATCGCCGATATGTTTCGAGCCAGGGAATCCGATGATCGAGCCAGTTTCCTTGCGGAATTGCAGCAGTTTTTCGATCTGGATGCCGTTGGGATCCATGATCGAGCCTTCGCGTTCTGAGACGGCGATAATTTTTACATCGCCTTCGAGTTGGCTGATGAGCGCCGTGTTGCTGCCCACGTTTCCGAGGCCCTGGATGGCCATCGTTTTCCCGGCCATGCCGGTGGTGAGTCCGATTGCCTGCATATCATCGGCATAGGAAACGCATTCCCGGAGGCCGTAGAAGACGCCGCGACCGGTGGCTTCGCTGCGGCCGCGGATGCCGTTTTGGGTGACCGGTTTGCCGGTTACACAGCCGATCGAGTCAATTTCGCCGTGGCGGAAGGCCTGATAGGTGTCGAGAATCCAGGCCATTTCTCGCGGACCGGTTCCATAGTCGGGCGCCGGCACGTCAATACCCGGGCCGATAAAGTTTTTCTTGATGAGTTCCGTGGTGTAGCGGCGGGTGATGTTTTCCAGTTGGTCAATGGTGTAGTTTGCGGGATTGATTTTGATCCCGCCTTTTGCGCCGCCGAAGGGTACGTCCACCAGCGCGCATTTGTAGGTCATCAGGGCGGCCAGGGCCATCACTTCGTCCTGATCCACGGATTCGGCGTAGCGAATACCGCCTTTCGTCGGGAGCCTGTGGTGGCTGTGCTGCACGCGATAGGCGTCAATTACCTGATAATCATTCCCGACGCGGATCGGGAACCGGATATGCAACACCAGGTTGCAGGCTTTGATTTGTTCTAACAATCCGCCGGGTATATCCGTGTACCGGGCGGCATTGCTTACGTAATCGTTTACGCTGTCGAAGAAACTAATTTGTCCACTCATGATCGTCATGAATTTGGCGTTCGAAATTGGTTAGCTTGCGCTCCAGCCGAACCAGATACCCCAGAATTCCGAGAAAAATAACCAACAATACGGCAACGACGACGTTGATTTTTCCGGTTTCCCGCATGAAATCCTGATTTCCCGCTGCGAGCGCCGGGGGCAAAGATAGGAGAAGCGACAAAATAATTAGTAAAAAAATTCTTATTTTGAGAAATTTCATCTTATTTAACTTTAAAAAAGTTTACAAAATGCTTGATTTTCATTTTTTAACGGTCGAAAACCGCGACTTTTCGGCCCTTTTTTAATCCAAACCCATTTTTTTATCTTCCAGTCTTTGGATACGGAATCGCAGTTCGGCAACCCAATATCCGAGCAGAGTCCAGCCGATGATAGCCGGGTAAAAAACAGCGCGCATGGTGTTGTCCAGGTCTTGCGAACCGAAGGCGGGGTTGCCCGTGGCGCCGGGGTGGAGGCTGGCGAACATGCGCGGCACGATATACAAAAGCGGGATCAGGGAGGCAAACGCGAAGATGTTGTACGCAGCGGCCAGCCGCGCGCCTTTTTGCGGGTCGTCGAAAGACCGCCGCAGGATAAAATAGGCCAGATAAATCAGCAGGGCTACTGCCGTCATGAGTTGTTTAATATCGTTGCTCCACGGCTGTCCCCAGGTGTAATTTGCCCAAATCATGCCGGTTACGAGCCCTAACAGGCCGAACAGCAGGCCGGATTCGGCATACGCGGCCGCCTTTCGGTCGTATTCCGGCTTGGCATCGCGCAGGTATTTAAGGCTGAACCAAACGGAGGAGGTAAACAGGAACATCAGGGCAAACCACATGGGCACGTGGAAATACGTGTTACGGATTGTTTCATAGATCACATTCTGGTAGGGATAGGAAAAACCGGTCTGCACGTGCAGGTTTTCGACGGGATGCATCTGCCACAGGCTGTCAGCCCGACCATTTTCCACGCCGGCGCTGTCGAGTCGGATTTCCACCCCGGCCGGCAAAATCGAGGCGCCCGCCTCCGGATGATCGGCGATTACATTCAGATACGCCGATGTTTTTTCCTTCGGCAGGCAGTCGGGCAGTCGAAATCGGGCCTCCAGAATGGTATCGTTGATTGCCTGCGCCGATTCGGCCAGCACGGCGTGTTGGTCGTCAAACGTCAGCCAGACGCGCAAGGCTTGGTCGCCGTTTTTGGCAAAAAACGTATTATAGCCGTACAATCGGAGGGCGACTGTTTCGCCGCAGCGCAGCGCATCCGGCGCCACGCGCTCAATGCCGGATTTCAACGGGACCAACAAACCGGCAATCAAGACGTACAAAATCAGGACAACGGAAAGGCTTTTCCACCACATATAAAAAAATTAATCTTTCCAGATATAAGGAAAAAGGACAATAGTGAGCGTAACTAATATTATATCAATCGCTAATAAATTTAAAATATCGCGCATGTACGCGGTGTCCTGCATCAGCCTCAACGCGATGGACGACAGCCGGATGAGGGTGAGCAGCATGGGGAAGATCACAGGAAAACTCAAAATGGCCATTAAAGTTGCGCTGTTATTGGCTTTGGCGGCAATCGAAGCGATAAACGTGAACGCGATCGAAAAGCCGCAGCTGCCCAAAAACAGCACCAGCAGGAAAAGCGGCAGGTCTTTCACCGGGTTGCCTGCTACCAGGCCGTAGATCAAAAAGGCCAGCGCGCTGAGCACCAGCAGCAGCACCGTGTTGTAAATGATTTTGGCGACCAGCAGCGCCACTGGTTCGGCGAGCTGGTAGTAATACAACTGGCGGTTTCCACTCTCCTGAACGAAACTTTTTACCACCCCGTTGATAGACGCAAAAAGCACGATCAGCCAGAATAATACATTCCATACGGGCGGCGTTGCGCGCAGCGCCGCGATGTACACAACAAACACCATGCTGCATACGTATAGCACGATGCCGCTGATGGCGTATCGCTGCCGGAACTCCAACAGGAACTCTTTCCGCAGCAGAAATGGGAGTATTTTCCAGTTCATGGTATCTTGGACAAAGGTAGGCAGCAACGGTTCAATCACTATCCCGCCCGGTCACTATTTTTAACAATTTTGTTAAAACAGTATTAATTGATTGATTAATTCTGGAATACTTCCGGAAATTGCAACCAGTTCTGCAGTTCGGTTGTCTTTTTGACAACGCCCTCCAGCCCCACTCAAGTGCGAACGGCGAATATTCTACACTTTTACAAACAATACATCTGCTATGATTCTTCGAATTTTGTGCTTTCTCCTTTTCGCCGTTCCGGCGGTTTGCCAGTCGCCGGTGCAACGCAAAATATGGTACACGACCAGCGGCGGGGATGCAGGGATTTTTTCTTTGGCCTCTGTGGAAATGAACGGCCGGGAAGTCCGGCCGATTCTGCGGTTTTCGCCTGTGTTTAATTTTGGATCTAATCTAAACTGGAACTACGCCGATTTCGGCGGCCTGTACCTGGGCTGGAATATTCGAAACATCGGTATGATCACCCGCGATTCAGTCAACCAAGAGGATAAATTCAAGCGTCGGATTTATATGCTTGGGGTGCCGTTTGGCTTGAAATTTGGCGATATGAAGCGCGACCGTTTTGTGTATTTCGGCGGGGAAGTGGGGTATCCGTTTCACTACAAAGAAAAGTTTTTTCCCGACGGGGATCGCGATCGGAAAATCAGAAAACGGGAGTGGTTCAGCGAGCGGGTGGAAACCTTCACCTCCGCTGTTTTCGCCGGCATCCATTTTAACGAGCGTTTCAGCATCAAAGCGCAGTATTTTTTGAATAACTTCTTCAACCAGGACTACGTCACAACGGACGAGCAGGGCAACACGATCCGACCGTATGCCAATTACGCCGCCAACCTCTTCTTTGTCACGTTTAATTACGATTTTTCGGTGAAGCGGATCTGGGATCGCAAAAAAGAGCCGCGCAAGACCGGCGCGCTGTAGCGTGCGCCTATGTATATTGATTAATCAAATTTTCAAATAATTCCTGGCGGCCGCTGGCGGGCTTTGGCTCTTCGGCGGCCGCCGCTATTTGCGCGAGGGCCTCGAGGGAAAGTCGGCCGGATTCAAACGCGTTGCCTTGTTCTGTATCGAACGACTGATAGCGCGCCTGTCGCCAGTGGCGGTAGGGCGACTGTTCGAGAATTTGGTGCGCGGCGAGCAGGGCGCGGGCGAAGGCGTCCATTCCGCCGATATGCGCGTAGAAAATATCTTCCGGGTCAGTGGAATTGCGGCGGGTTTTCGCATCGAAATTGATGCCGCCCGGCAGTCCGCCTGCGTCCAGAATCACCAGCATGGCTTCGGTGAGTTCGAAGACGTTCACGGGAAACTGATCGGTGTCCCAGCCATTCTGATAATCGCCCCGGTTGGCGTCTATGCTGCCGAGCATGCCGGCATTGGCAGCCACCTGGAGTTCGTGCTGGAACGTGTGGAGCGCGAGGGTGGCGTGGTTGACTTCGATATTGAGTTTGAAATCAGCCAGCAGGTCGTATTCGCGCAGGAAGCCGATACTGGTGGCGGCGTCGAAATCGTACTGGTGTTTGCTGGGTTCCATGGGTTTGGGCTCAATGAAAAAGTGTCCTGTGAAACCTTGTGCGCGGGCATAGTCCCTGGCGAGGTGCAAAAAGCGCGCGGCGTGATCGAGTTCCCGCTTCATATCGGTATTCAGCAGGGTAGCGTAGCCTTCCCGGCCGCCCCAGAAAACGTAGTGTTCGCCGCCGAGTTTGATGGTAATATCCAAGGCATTTTTCACCTGTTCGGCTGCTTTTGCCACTACGTGAAAATCCGGATTGGTCATCGCTCCGTTCATGTATCGGGGGTGCGAGAAGAGATTGGCGGTACCCCATAGCGGTTTAAAACCGCGCGCGCGCTGTTGTTCCAGGGCGTAGTCGGAGATAGCCTCCAGCCGTTTGCGATTTTCTGTTGGGGAATCGCCCTCTTGGATCAGGTCAAAATCGTGGAAGCAGTAGTACTGCAGGCCCAGTTTTTCCATCAGTTCGAATCCGGCGTCGAGTTTGGCCTTAGCCTGATCCAGCGGTTGAGCGTGTTGGAGCCAGGGGAAGTTTTTGGTGGGTTGGCCGAAGGGATCGGCGCCGGTTCCGCCGAGGGTATGCCACCAGGCCATGGCGAATCGGAGGTGTTCGCGCATGGTTTTATCGCCCACCAGGCGGTTGGCGTCATACCAGCGGAAAGCCAGCGGGTTGTCGGTGTCCCGTCCTTCGAACGGAATCGGGCGGATGTGTTGAAAGTAAGCCATAGCGGAGTGCGCGATCAATTTGACAAAAGCCGTTGCGGCGGGTGAAATTTGATAATGTTATTGCCTTGCGTCGGGGGATTTTTCCAGCGCGGTTTCCAGGGCATTTTTCCAGCAGTGAAAGGCGTCGAGGTATTGGGCATTTTCAGCCTGGGGTTCCCAGACGCTCACGAGAAGGGTGTTTTCCACGGCCTGATCCAGGGAATCAAACGCGCCGGTGGCTACGCCTGCTGCCCGCGCGGCGCCGAATGCGCCGCTGGTGTCGAGGACGTCAATGCGGCAGTCGGCGAGCGTAGCGATTGTATTGGAAAACACGGCGGATCGGAATAGGTTGTCGTTGCCGACCCGGACGACACCTATATTAATGTGCATTTCACGTAGTATCGTCATGCCATAGACAAAAGCGAACGCCACCCCCTCGAGGCCGGCGCGGTACCAGTGCGCGGGGGTATGGCGGTTGAAATCCCAGTACAGCGCCTGCGCGCCGGGATTCGCGTGTTGGAGCATGCGTTCTGCGCCGTTGCCGAAAGGGAGGATGCAAAGCCCGTCGGCGCCGACGGGCACGGCAGCGGCGAGCTGCTCCATTTCCGCGTAGGAATTGCCGGCGGGGTTCAGGTATTTGCGCAGCCACCCGTACTGGATACCGGCGCCATTGATGCACAGCAGCGTGCCGATTCGGGGCGATTCCGGCTGGTGGTTGACGTGCGCGAAGCAATTGACGCGCGCGGCAGTGTCGAAGATTGGTTGGTCTGCCACGGCATAGACGACGCCGGAGGTGCCGCCGGTTGCGGCCGCCTCGCCCGGTTTCAGCACGTTGAGGGCAAGCGCGTTGTTGGGCTGATCGCCGGCCCGGTAGCAGACCGGCGTGCCGGGCGTCAGGCCGGTTGCGGTTGCGGCTTCCTTTCCGACAGTTCCCTGGATGCCCGTGACCGGCACGAGATCCGGGAGTAGGTCCCGGCGCATACCCCAGTAGTCGAGCAGAAAATGTGCGGGTGCGTGCTGTTGAAAATCCCACAGCATGCCCTCCGAGAGGCCGGTGACGGTGGTTGCTATTTCTCCGGTCAGCCGAAAAGCGATATAATCGCCGGGCAGCATGATCTTGTGAATTCGTTCGTAGGTATCC
>JBEIDF010000160.1:0-8668 GCA_040383605.1 Lewinellaceae bacterium | reverse complement strand
GGCCCAAATCATGGACTCATATTTTGTCTGTAAGCGGGTAAACAACGGCATTTTCATGACGCAAATTTACAAATTACCTCGAAAAAACTACGATAATTTGCTGAATACCTTATCTTTGTGACTAAATGGACAGACACTAACTAAGGACATTCTTGAATATTCCATTGTCATGAAGAAGTAAATATTCCGTTGGATAGTAAAACGGGCTATAAGGACTTCCCTTTTGCAAAAAAAACCATTTTTTGACTTCTCCAACTTCGCAAGGATCGACCTCCGTTACGGTTCTAAATAGTTGCTCTGAATTTGCTCCAGCCATACCCCGCATAACCTGAAATAATGAGTTGCTTACACGGTTAGACTCGATCGAATATGCCTGCCGCATCCATAGAGGAGTTGAATAGGCATATGCTGCAAAAGGCATATGGGAAAATGTGTCAAGTCGCTCAGTAATCCATTGTTGATTATCAGTGCATAATCTAAAGAGGTGTTCTTCCTGTAAATCGCTATTAGCACTTAAATCAGCAAATAAGGTTGGGGTAGGAAGGTTGCTAAGAACGCTACAACAGGTTTCCACATTTGCATCAAGTACGTTCCAGCCAAGATCAATTAAAATTATCGGACTTGTTTCTGTCATTAATTGGCGGCGGAAAGATTCAAAAGACTGCTTAATTACAAAGGATCGATCCGAAATGAAACCAACCAAGCCATCAGCAGCCAACTTGCGTGCACGAAGAATAAATCCACAATATAAATTTTCACTCAATTCCCTGTAGTTATTCCGCAGGTAATTCAAAGGTCTGTTTGGCAGATCCCCAAACGGCGGATTCATCAATACCACATCATACCGTTTCCGGCACACATCGATAAATGCAAAACCCCGCGCCGCGTCGCGGGCAAACAGTCGTCTTCGTGTATTACCTTCGGTTTGTTCCGAGTAATCGCGCAGGGCGTCGAGGATGCGCTCTTCGGCCTGCTCCCAGAACTGCGTGCGGCGGCCCAGGCCGCTGAAATCGAACCGCCCCTGCTCGGCCTCGGCGAAGAGGGCGCCCTGGCGGCCTACTTTGATTTCCAGTTCAAAAGCCTGGCGGGCTTTTTCCACCGCGCCGGCTATTTCCTCTTCTATTTTCAGCAGGGAGCCGGCCTCGCCGGCCAGTTCCATCTTTTCGAAAATTTGCTCCACCAACTGGCCCAGCACGGCAGGGCGCAGGCCGGCGGTGAACTCGCGCAGCAGGTCTTTTTCTCCGGGCATGGGTTCGGCGCACACCACGTTGGAGCGCTCGATGCGCGGGCGATCCGTGGCCCTTACGCCCTGCTCCAGCCAGGCGCGCTGGGCGCGGAGCCAGAGGGAGAGGCCGGCAATCTGGGCCGCCCGCGGGTCTATGTCTATGCCGTGTATGTTGTATTCCAAGATGAGCCGGGGTACGTCGCGGCGGAAGGCCTCGTAGTCATTGCGGTATTCGGCGCGCAGGGAGGGCATGTCGGCCTCCTCGCGTTCCAGCGTATGTGTCTCTTCCAGCGCCCAGGCTTCTTCATAAATCCGCTCGTACAGGTCGAAGGCATACAGGCCGAAGTGCATGGAGCCGCAGGCGGGGTCGAGCATGCGCAGGGTGCGCGGGTCTTTGAGCGGTCGGTGGGAAATGTACACCGGCTGTTTTAGCAGTTCTTCCTGGCTCAGGTCTGCCTGGGGTTCGGCCGGCTGTTCCGGCGCCTGCTCGCCGGGCGCCAAGAATATTTCCGTGGGTCGGCGCACCAGGTAGCGGCAGCTGTGCACGAGGGCGGTCTGCCCCTGGGTCATTTCGTACCAGATGCGGCCCAGGGTATTGTCGGTGAGGAACTCCACCACATAGCGGGGGGTGAAGAACTGGTTGCGCACGGCCAGCTCGCGGCTGTTGCGCGGAGCCTGGCTTTCGGCGCGCATCTGGCGGCGCTCCTCCTGGGAGTTGAAGTATTGGTAGATCCAGCCGATGGTTTCATCCTGTGCCCAGAGGGTTTCCAGATCGGGGTGGTTGATCTTCGTCAGCAGTTCCAGCAGGGCCGTTTCGCGGGGGAAGAGGCGGCCGGTGGGGGCGTAGCGATCGAACAGCACGGCCAGGTCCACCGCGAACTCATCGAACAGGCTGTACAGGTAGTTTCGGTAGGCACCACCGGTGTCGCCCAGGGCCGTGCCGGCCAGGCGGGCGTACAGTTGGAAGCCTTTGGACTGGTAGGCTTGACCCACCGATTCGAGCAGGATACCGCGGGCTTCGGCCATGCGCAGGGCGCAGAGGCGGTTGAGGATGGTAAAGGCTTGTTCGCGCACCATGCGGTCGAGCGCTTCGCGCGCGCCGCCCGAGGGGCTGCCGGCGCGGTAGTGCTCCAGGGTATCGCGCAGCAGGCGGGCCGTTTCAAGGCGGGCGCTATCAAGGTGGCGCAGGGCGTCCAGCGCGCTTACTTCGCCGGTGGAGGGGTCCAGCCCGTAGTCTTGTTGGAACTGCCGGGTAAACTCCTCGGCCAGGAGCGTGCGGGCTTCGGCGACGAACTTTTGCAGGCGGTTGCGGGTGGATTGGTCGAACATCTGGATTGCGGATTACGGATTGAGTTGGATGGTGATCTCGATGTCGCGGTGCAGTTCCAGGTCATTGCGGAGGTTTTGCAGTTCGGCGATCAGTTGGTCCAGCTGTTGAGTGTTTTGGAGAGCGGCCGGTATATGCACCGTTCGGCGGAGTTTGGATTGGCCTTGTTGTTTGGCTTTTTCTTTTTCTTGTTCCAGCCGATCGAGCCGGCGTTGGCGGCCGGTGGCTTCCACATTTTCTTTCAGTTTGCGCAGCGTATTGGCAAAGTTATACTCTTGCCTGATCAAGGTTTGAAGGCCTTCGAGGTTGTGATGTACGTGGGCGGCGTACATTTCGAGTTGCTGTAAGGTATTGGCTTGTTCTTCCTGGGTCAGTTCGTTCCAGCCGGGCAGGCGGCGCAGGTCGGCCTCTGCCGCGCGGAATTGGTCTTGCTGGCGGTTTTCCATGTCTGCCGCAGCATCGCGCACCCGCGCTTGTATGGCAGTGAGGGCGGTTTGCAATTCGGCGCTGCGTTTGTGGAAGCTGTGGTGATCCAGTTGCTCTATTACTTGCATGCGTTGACCGTTTATGGCAGCGCGTAAGCCGTCTAATAACTCTGACTGGGGCATTTCCGCGATAGCGTCGAGGTGGGTGCGCAGCGCGCGGATGGTTTTATCCAGGTCGTTGCGCAGTGCGTTGTGTGCCTCCAGTGCCCATTGCATGGCATTGTACAGGTTGGACTCCGGCGCACCGAAGCGTTGCGGTGCTTCGGAGGGGTTATTGATCAGTTCGTTGCATTGTTGCACCAGCATATCCACCTGATCTTTGCCCGGGAGGCGCATGGCGGCGAGGCGCTCACCCAGCGGCGCCAGTTTGCTTTGCAGGCCGGGCAAGTCTTTGAGGACGGCCTTGCTGATGTCATCTTCCAGGGGAAATACGGTGTTGCCGAGCAAGGTGGTCAGTCGTTGGGCTGCATTGGCGACTACCTCCATGGAGGGACGTTCATGGCGAAGGTCCACTCCAATATTTTTAAATGCGGTATTCGATTTAATGGCATCTATGGCCATTTGGCCGTTGGCTGTCACATCGCGTCCGCCCACCCGGAGTTTGATTTCTCCGGCGAGTAATTGCATGGCAATCAAGTAGCGGAGCGTATCGGGCGACCAGCCGAAGGGCGCCTCGGTAAAGTGTTCGGTGAGGGTGCGGCCCTCAGTGCTGCCGAAGCGGTCGAGATAATCGCGAATGCTTTGCAGCGCCTTGTGATCCGTGCGCACGCGGGGTTTGCCGCCATCCACCACCACAAGGCCCATCGGGTCGGTTTTGGCGCTCACGGCCTGCAAACTGGGTAGGCGCAGAAGGTCTTCCGCCAGGCCGGTACCAGCCCGGAGCGGCGCCTCTCCGTAGCGGTCGAACACCTCGCGGGCGGCGTCCGCCAGTTGTTTGCGGCAGGCTTCGAGCACCACATGGTCGAGGCTTTCTACTGCGTTGACCTGTCCGCGAAACACAAAAGAGCCACCGCTCAATCCATGCAACAACAATCGCTGCAATTCCTGGCTGCGTTTGGTGGCCTGTTGTTCTTTGCTGGAACAGTATTCACGCACTTCCTGATCGGTGTCGTTTCTGAATTTGCGATTGATTTCCTGGCAGCGGAATATTTCGGCGCACAGTTGGTCGGTATTGTCCGGGCGGCGACCGATGAAATAAATCGTATACTGACTGTTGCGTTGGCGCGATTCCTCCAGTAGAATCATGCGCTGATTGTCGTAGTCAGAAGGATCGGCCAATACTACGACAAACTGAATGGTTTCGCGTTCTCCTGTCAGGGGTATCGGTTGGCCAGCGTTCAAAAAGCGCAATCCCGATTTCACCACCAGCGAATCGTGCAGGTTTACAGAAGGAAGGGGGCTGAGGGCATCGCGCAGGTTTTCATTGAATAAACGGCGGATTTCACTGGAATTAAGCGCCATTTGGGTCATGTCCTGTTCGATCTCGTTGAGCTTTTCGCTGAAAAAGCGGTATTGGCCGTCTTGTTCGCCGAGAGGGGTCTGGGCGTCATCCAACATCTTGCGAATAACCGCCTGTACTTGGGCCAGCGCGCCGTCGTTGTCCACGCCATCCTGAAGCAATGCGGCGATGTTTTGTTCCGTGATGGGCAGGTTGTCCAGAACTTGCAAGATGGCCACCGTTTTGGCGACGTCATTAGCCTCCGGCTCGCCTGGGAACCGGATGGCCACTTTGTCGACGGCAGCATGGACAGACGGGAAGGCGCGCGCAATATCTTTCGCCAGGGCATCATACAGGGTAGCCGTATTGACCAGGTAACCCATGCGTTCATCTGCAACGCGAGGGCTACCATCGTTTTGTTCGATCAAAATTTCCTGGATGACGCGAATTGCGGAGCGCAAGCCGATACCGCCAGTGGATTTGGCCAGTGCGCTGAGCAGCTGCAACAGGATATCGAAGTGGGCCGGAAGGAATGGGTAAAGGTCGATGAACGACTCCCGATTGAAGTCAGCATCGAAGTATTTAGCGTCCTGCAATTTGGTATAATGGCGCAGGCGTTGGCCATGCTGGTCGAAGAGTTGCCCCAGTACGCATTCGCCTTCGGCAGATTTGCCCAGCAGGCGTTTTTTCGTAATTTCTTTGATGTCTTTGGCTTCCAGGTCAATGTTGATCGGGAACCGGTCCTTGAGTTTGAAGAGGTAAGGAGAGTTGAGAGCGGCGCGGGGATCGTCTTCGGCGAGGCGTTGCTGGGCGGTGGAGAGAATCCAGGCCTTACCCTTGCCGATATTTTTAAGATTTTTTGCTAATCCGTCAAGGTTTAGGATGAGCGTATCGCGCGGTCCCACATATTGCCCTACTTCATCTATGACAAAAATGACAAATTGCTTACCAGATTTTTCTCTGATGATATTCAGCATTTCTTCCACACGCTGATTTTCAAAAATGATAATATCATTTATATCCGTGTCGAAAGAACTAGTGGACTTGAATAATGCAGGATAAATTTCGTGAGCTATTTCTGGAAGTAAGCTATCCACAATTAAGGGGTCGTTCTGGACATCTTTCCATTCTACTCCTGCTGCACTTTTTATTTTTTGGCAAAAAACCTCGTAGTTCCCATCCTTCAGTAATTTGCGTTCCAAAGCAGCTACCTTCAGGTTTTGTGAAAAGCCCGCCCATTGAAGTACTTTGAAATAAAGGACATTGGAAATAGTTTCTTGAGTCGCACCGGTAAGCATTTCACTTGCTAAATCAAGCATCACCACGGCTGCCGGGAATTTATTTACCATACTTGACAGCAACGCTCTGGTACGGGCATCTTTAAATCGATTCTGAAGATGTTGGTAAAAGGGCACGCCATCAATGATGATATTGGAATCAAAGGCCATGCCCAGGTATTTGGTGAATGAGCTTTTACCTGAGCCATAAAATCCTGAAACCCAGACTCCGACTTCATATGGAAGCGTATCCGTTTTTTCTTCATTTGGGGAAAGAACTCGGGCGGCTTCCATTGCCCTTTCCATATCCGTTAGCAACTTAAAAAACTGCTGCTCTATGTTGTCTGTGACTACATATTCAGAAATTTCACTCTTTACACGGTCGGATTGCGCCGCTGCATAAGTAATGACCTTTTCAATTGGTCTGTAAATGTTCCTGGATGAATCGAAGAGTTGCTGAATGATCATATCGCAGAGTAGTTTGGTAGTTTGTTACAATTATGTGTTTTATCCTCCGACATGCACGGATCGGTAGTTGCCATCTTCCGGATAAAAACCCAAAAACTTGAGGCGCGTTTTGCCGGTGCGCTCTCCTGGGTACAGCAGAATGGTAGTAACTTTGAATTTGCCTTGAAGCTGGGCTTCAATAGCGCCGATGCGGAGGTAGGGGTGCAGGGCTTCCAGGTCGGTGATCAGCAGGAGGGCCTTTTCGTTTCCCTCCAGGTCTGCCAGCGCAGTTTCGAGTCGGGCCTGCAGGTTGCCGTTTGCCAGGTAATTGGAAAGCGCCTGGTTCGTTTTACCCCATTCCAGCGGCGCTTTCTGATCGGCATTCAGCCAGAAGGGACGCAATTTTGCCTCTTGGAGCAGCGTCAGGATATGTTCTGCCATGGAAAAAACATGGACTTCCCAGCCATCGTTGCGCAGCCTGGCCGACCAGGCTGGTAATTCCCGTTTTACGGTCAATATATCTGCTGGCGGGAACACGAGGTAATAGATCGGTTCGTAGCTGGCGTGGGTGAGTTCGCGTCCGGCGCGAATCCTTTTGAGCAATTCGTTAAAGTTGTCATTCAGTGAGGCCATGGATCAATTGTTCCCAGTTTTCGTAACTCCAACTTATATGTGTGGAATCAGCGGTGGTTTGGATAATAAAAAAGCCTTTCAGCGACAAGCGGCGCAATTCTTGACGCACATCTTCCGGCTGTAATCCGAAAATCTGCCAATCAGGATGGTGAATCACGGCGTTGTCGCCCAATCCTTGAAAGTGCAAATCATAGGCCAACCATGCCAGGGTCGTTGGTTGGATACGGAAAGAGAGTATTTTTCTTACACTTTTAGTACCCGATTCCAGCAGGCGAAAGTCGGCGCAGGCGCCAGTAAGGTAGGAACTAACCCTTCGAATCGTCGTGTCCGACCAGATTTGTTGTGTTTTTCCGATTTGATTGGCTTTTAACACAAACTGCCGGGCATCCTCGTTAGAAACAGATAAATAGCCTTGAACGTATTTAGGCCAATAGACGTCCCTGATAAAATCGGCTAATATTTGATTGGCTCGGGTGGTATAAAGGAGGAAAAGTTGTTCCCCAGCGATTGTAGTAAGCATCGGCAATGCTGATTTAATCAATCGCGCCGGTATTCCTTTTTGAATGAGATAACGCGGGGCAAAGCACTCTTTGACAAGGTTAGTCAATCTACGAGCTGACATACTACCAAATTGACCAGAGTTTAGAGCTGCCTCGAATAGCAAGGCCGAACTCATACCTGGTTGCCATAGGTTCAGGAGTTGTTTCGTCTCATCTATTAATCCGAGTCCTGCTTGTAGATTAACATTATATGGTGCTATTGAATTCATTCGAGGACAATATATGGATATGTTTTTACTCCCTCTAGAAATGCTTTATGGTAATATTGCGCTACTTTTTGCCAAATAGTGCGTTTATATAGATTGTCTGTCTCTCCTACGCGTACTGGACCATTTTCGAGCTGAATTTCGGAATATTCGCCTGCTAATTCAAGTACAGATTGCAAGGCTTTTTCGGGGGATCCAATATACTCACCAATGGACTCTAAATTATTTATGCTCCTTAAATATTCATAAATAGATTGTTCCATTGTTTCTGGCAATCTAAATAAATGAAATACTTGTATTCCAACCCCAATATATTCATCATGTTTAAAACTTGCTGCTTGTTGTGCGCCGTGATACTTTGACAATAGAGTTGTTCTCGGAAAGACGGGTGAGAGATATTCTTGACTAACGGTTGAAAAAAAAACTGAAGACCACCAGTCTGCCTGACGGTTTTCGCCAAGATAGGCCACAGAAAATCGTAATTGCAAGAGTGAAGACACTGATATTTCTTTGTCCATGCACTTGATAATTAGGTGTTTATATTAATAAAAAATATAAAAATTTATAACAAATATATTAGGCGTTGTTTGCAGCGAATTTTTAATTTTTGGTACTCGTTTATTTGTCAAAAAACTTAAATCAGATACACTGGCCCACCTTGAACAGCATAAAATCTAATTTTCAGTATCTTGGTGCAATGATAGGTATTTTAGCCGAAAAAAGAAATTCTTTTTTGTTTTAAACTATCTGTAATCGGGCAGCCTCCCATAACTCTATATTCTGGGATACAGATAGATAACACGGTGTTTTGTCCATTATTAGGATCGAATTTGGGCTTTTTATAACCTTATTTTAAAAAAAGTCAATTTTGCCACGCTCCCCCATCCTCCACCACCTTCGTCCCCGAAAACCGATCATGCCATCCGGTCGGGCGGTCGCCCAGGAAGGAGAAGGCTTCGAAGGGGATCAGTCGGCAGAGGCTTCGGCCGAGGGCTGTTTTGAAATCCAGGCGTTCGTCATATATGGTGACTGCCCGGGTCTTGGTAATCCACTTCCCCAGGGTCTTGCCG
>JBEIDF010000159.1:0-8690 GCA_040383605.1 Lewinellaceae bacterium | reverse complement strand
GGGAAGGCCTTTCGGAATGAAATCGTGGCGCGGCAGTTTATTTTCCGGATGCGGGAATTTGAGCAAATGGAAATGCAGTTTTTTGTCCGCCCCGGTACCGAAATGGAATGGTACAACTACTGGAAGACCCGGCGCATGGCTTGGCACCAGGCAGTTACGCCGGCGGAAAAATTGCGGTTTAAAGACCACGACAACCTGGCCCACTACGCCAACGCGGCGGTGGACGTGCAGTTTGAGTTTCCTTTTGGGTTCAAAGAACTCGAGGGCATCCACTCCCGTACGGATTTCGATTTGGGCAGTCACCAGGCGCTTTCCGGCAAAAAACTGACCTATTTCGACCCGGAGCTCAACGAAAGTTACGTGCCATACGTGGTTGAAACCTCCGTTGGCTGCGACCGGATGTTCCTGGCGGTGATGAGCAACGCCTTGGTGGAAGAATCTGTGCCCGACGCGCAGGGCGAAGACAGTACCCGCACGGTGCTGCGGCTCGCGCCGGCTTTGGCGCCGATTAAATGCGCGGTGTTGCCGATTGTAAAAAATAAAGAAGACATCGTGGAAAAAGCCCGCGCCATCTTTGACGCGCTCCGTTTCCACTTTGCCTGCCAATACGATGAAAAAGATGCCATTGGCCGCCGTTATCGCCGCCAGGACGCCATCGGAACCCCCTTCTGCGTGACGATTGATTTCGAAACGCTGGAAAATGATACCGTGACGATCCGCGAACGCGACAGCATGCAGCAGGTACGCGTGCCCGTCAATCAAATCATGGAGATCGTTCGGGAAAAAACCGATATGGCGTATCTGCTCGCTAAGATTGAGTAGGGTGGTGTAATTTTTTCTTGCGATTGTAATTTTTTCTTGTATCTTTGTACTGTATCAAGAGCCTTGGCGTATGCCGGGATGCAGATCGGTCTGGAAACAAAGAATACACGTGTTTTTTGTCCGGGTCAAAATCCTGAGTCCTTCGTACGCCGCCAACAGGCGCCAACCGAGCCCGCACTTGGCCGCGGTGGTTTGGGACTTAAACGGAGCACAGTCTTTTTGTCTGCATCTGAATAAGTTCCTTGCTAATTTTTAGCGATACGGACTGTTCACGTCAAAAACAAAAAGGTATGGCAAATTCCAATCGCAAGCTTACTGTTCACAATTTTTGCGCGCTCGCCGAAACCGCCCCGGCGGTCACGGGTATCCGCGAACTCCTGCGCTCCATTTTGATTTTGGACGAGCGCCTCCATCGCAAGGATTCCAGCGACGAGTACTTTGAGTGGGGCAGAAAAAGCCATGAGCAAAGGCTTTACGAAATGAAAAGAGATTATGTTGCCGCCATGAACTTCGCCAATGCGTATTCGGTAGATGAGCTCTTGGCGCGCATAGAGGAGTCGCAGGCGCTGGACAACCAGTACTGTGCGCGGGGGAGCACCTTTCCTATTTTTGTAAAAATCGTCATTCGCAACAAATGTTCGCGAGAAATCGCACATTACCGCGATCTGATCGAGATGAAAGCGCTTTTTGGCGAGCTGAAGCCGCTGGAGGTGCTGATGCAGGACGAGGAGGCGCTCAGGATCATCTTTAGTTGATAATCGGCTGCTTGGCTGTTGTTTTTTGCGGGCTCCTTGCGTTCCGCGGGAGATTTCGCGCTGCGGCGCATTTTTCCGGGCATGAATTTTGCTATTTATAGTACATTTACGCACCGCGAATCGTATTATAGATTGTTTTTTGTGTATGTTTTTTAAAAATTATACATAAAAAATGTAAAATCATGTATTTGTGAGAAAAGGGAGTTTTTTCCGGAATAGCGTTCTGGCCGTGTGCCTGTTTTGGGCGCTTCCAGCCGTGCAATCGCAGGATCTGCATTTTTCGCAACTGGCGAATGCGCCGCTGGTGGTGAGTCCGGGTTTAGCGGGAATTTTTGGCGGGGACGTACGGGCGGCGGTGAACCTGCGCGACCAGTGGCGGAGCGTGCGCGTGCCGTACACGACCTTTTCCGGGAGTGTTGAGCGCAAGTTTTATCATCAGAAGCAGCGATACGACCAGTATTTTACGGGCGGGTTGCTGCTAAATTTTGACCAGCAGGGTGCGCTCAAGTTGACGACGATTCGGGTCGGCCTGCCGGTGAGTTACGTCCGCCCGATTGCGCAGAACCATTACTTATCGGTGGGTTTGATGCCGGCTTTTGGCCAGCGGTCGCTTTCCACGGCGAACCTGACCACGGACGCGCAGTGGGTAGGCGGCATTTTCGATCCGTCCGCCCCGACGATGGAGGATTTGCTCAATATTGGTCCGCCTTTGCGGTATTTTGATTTGAATGCGGGATTAAACTACCGTTATCAGGGAATTGTGACGCGCAGCAAGGTGGACGCAGGCTTGGCGTTTCATCATTTTAACCGGCCGGATTTTGATTTTTGGGAGACCGGCGAAGATATTCGCTTAGGCATGCGGACGGCGGTGTACATCATGGGGGCGGTGCAGGTATCGGCGGATTTGGATGCGGTTGGATTGGCGGTGTACCAACGGCAGGGTGGGTACGAGCAGACCTTGTGGGGCATTGCGGGGCGCGTGCACCTGGTGCGCGAGAGTTATAAGGAGTTGGCGTTGCAATTGGGCGTCAATTATCGGTCGCGGTTTAACGATGCGGTGATACCGCATTTGGAGGCGCACTGGAAGACCTGGGTACTGGGATTTTCATACGATATTAACGTATCGCAGTTTAAAGTGGCTACGGAGCGGCGGGGCGGACCGGAGTTGTCCCTCGTGTACCGCTTGTACCGCGTCAAGCCTGCGCCGTTCAAATCTTGTCCAATTATTTAATCACGTTGTTTCCAAAAATAATATGTCGAAGATTGCACATCTTATAATATGGATGTTCTTGTGCCAGGCAGCAGCGCAGGCGCAGCAGAAGGATACCAACGTGGATAAGATCGGCGGCGGCCTTGGGCGTGGCGCGAAGGCGGACGCACTGGAGCGGCGCGGGGATAAGTCTATACAAGGACTTGATTTTTTTGCCGCCATGAAATATTACGGTCTGGCGATCGCCTCAGACAGCGCCAACGCGAAGGCTTACGACGGCTATGGCGATGCGGCGGCGGCGGTGTATTTGCTGGCGGAATCCGAAAAAGCCTATACCGGCCTGCTCTCTTTGGAGGCTCGAAAAAACGATCCGGAGGTGCTATATCGGCTGGCTGCGATTAAGATGTTGCGCGGTGATTTGGCGGGTGCGGAAAATCTGTACCAGCGCCTGCTGACTGGTTCGGGTGTGGGTACCGAGTTGCGTGCCGAGGCGCAAAAAGGGTTGGATGACATCCGCTGGGTACAAGCGCCCGGGGCGGCGCCCCTGCCGGTTTATTCTCTGGAACCGCTGAGCGGCGGGCTGAATGATTTTTATTACTCGGAATATGCCCTGGATGTCCGGCAGGATACGCTGTACTATGCTTCTTTTAGTTTTCCGAATGAAAAGGACGATCACCAGCCCAAACGGGCGCTAATTAAAGTACTTTCCTCCGCGCTGGAGGCGGATACCATTCTGACAAAAGTGGAGGGTTTTAACGAGCCCGATCTTCATACAGCCCATGCCGCCTTCTCTCCGGACGGGCAGACGCTCTACTACACGATCTGCAAGTATGTAGGCGAGGCTGATATTCGCTGCGATTTGTACGCCCGGGAGCGCCTTGGGCTGAGTTGGGGGCCGCCCGTCAAATTGCCGGCGCCGATCAACGCGGAGGGTTATTCCACCACCCAGCCGCGGATTGCCGTATTGCCCGACCGCCGGCAGTTTCTGTATTTTGCCAGCAATCGGCCCGGCAGCCAGGGCATGGATATCTGGGGGGCGCCGATCCGCGCCGACGGCATCGGGGAGCCAGTGCGGCTGGGCGACGAGATCAATACGCCCGGTAACGAATTCACGCCTTTTTACGACCGGGAGAGCGGCCATCTCTATTTTAGCAGCGATGGTCACCGCGGATTCGGCGGCCAGGATATTTTTCGCGCGAAAGGCGCCGAGTGGCGGTTTGATCCGCCCCAAAACGTCGGCAACAATATTAACAGCCGCTTTAATGAAATTTGTTTTATAAAAACGCCGGATAACAACACGGCCTACTTCGCCTCCAACCGCGGCGGCAATATTTTTTCAAAAGACACGATTTGTTGTTACGATTTGTACCGGGCCTGCCTGACCGAGCCCGCCGTGTCCGTGCAAGCCTTGGATGCCAAAACTGGCCGTCTGATCACCAATCCGGACATACAGTTTTACCTGCTCGACGCGCAAGGCAAAAAGACGGCAGTTCCGAGGGCACTCGAGCAGGGCGGGCGGATCATGTACAAACTTCAGCCGGGTACGAAATATGTGGCGGAGGTGGATGCGCCCTTTTTTATTGCGGCCCGGGACACCTTTGAGACGCCGCCCTATTTTTGCGAAACCCTCGAAAAGAACTACCGCCTCCAGCCGGTAAACGTCGCCCTGCGTGTTCGTATCTTTAACCTGCAGGATCAGGCGCCCATTGCCTACACCCAGGGTGTGCTGCAAAACCTGAGTGAAAAATCGGCCGCGGTGTACAAAGACTCGGAGACCTTTAACTCGTACGAATTTCCGTTGGAATTCAACCGCCGCTACCAATTTCGGGTCTCCAAAACCGGGTTTTACAGCGACAGTACCCAGGTGGATACGCAATTAGATCCAGATTTAGAGAAGGATACGGTGCTGGAGCGCGATTTGTACCTCTTGCGCGGCGTCGTTCTGATTGTGGAGGTTTTCCATGAAATTACCTTAGAACCGCTTGATAGTATCACCATCTGCCAGGTAGAATTGAATAAAGGAGGCCGGTATCGGTATAAAAGTGCTACGAACCTGACCGGCAATCTTTACAGCGATTATGTGGAATACGGCAAACGCTACCATGTGTACGCATCCAGGCCGCGGTTTAAGCGCGGGCCGGACTACGGAGATCAGGAGTTTTTGATACCGGAATATACCGTCCAGCCTTCCGACACGTTTCGGGTTCAATTATACCTGCGGCCTGCCCGGCCGGAAGATTATTTTCCGATAAAATTGTATTTTGACAACGACCGCCCCGTGCCGCGCTCGTATGACATCGCCACGAATATCCCTTACAACGAAACCTACGAGGTGTATGCCCCGCGGGTGGAGGAGTTCGTACAATCACATACGGCCGGGATGTCCCCCGCCGATACGGCTGCTGCGGCAGCAAAAGTGCGAAACTTTTTCCGCGATTCCGTGGAACGGGAATACCTGAAATTGCGTATTTTTACCGAAGAACTGACAAACACCCTGATAGAAGACAGGGATACGGTGACGATTATTTTAAAAGGGTATGCTTCGCCGCTTGGCCCTAAAAAGAACCGGGGTTTACCGGATTATAATTTTAACCTGACTGAACGGCGAATTGCCTGCGTGGATAACCACTTCCGACGGTTTCCCGGTCTTAACAAATTACGCGAAGGCGCTACCCCGCAATTGCGCGTGGGTCGCGAGCCGAATGGCGCCGCATTCGCACCGCCCAGCGTGAGCGCAAACCCTAAAGATCGCCGCTACTCGGTGTTCAGCGCGGAAGCCTCCCACGAACGACGCGTGGAGGTGGTCGGCGTGGTCATAAAACCCCGGATTTTTGTACCCGAAACACCACAACTGGCGCCCTGCGAGGAAAACCGCAATCCGTAATGGGATCCCGCAGAACGCGCGGAGCCCGCAGAAATCAATAACATTCGCAATTCGCAATTGAGACTTTTATCTTTTTTTCCATTCTTCCTCTTCGCATGGCTCAGTTCCTTGTCAGCACAAGGACTGCAAATAACCGTGTTATCTGTTGCCGGCGCTTGCAATGGCAATAACGGCGCTGTGGAGGTCAGCGCCGCCGGCGGCACTGCGCCTTACCAATATGTGTGGAGCCATGGTGCGAGTGGGCCTGCGCTGTTTAATCTCGCGCCCGGCGACTACACGGTCACGGTGACCGACGCCGCCAGCCAAACTGCCGCACAGACGATTCAGGTTCCGGAGACAGACAGCCTGCAGGTGCAGTTGCTGTTGACCAAGGCGCTTTGTCCGGGCGTAAATAATGGCACGGCAACGGCGGTAACCCTTCCTGCCGGCGGTAATTACGCGTATCAGTGGTCGCCAAACCTCGGATCTGGTATTCAAATCACCGGCATCCCTGCCGGCACGGCCGTCTGCGTAACGGTGACGGATCAGACTTCCGGTTGCGTGGGCGTGGCCTGCGGCAATATCCTGGCGCATGAGCAGATCAAGGTGCGCCTTGACAGTGTGCAGGCCTCCTGCTTTGGATTTTCGACCGGTTCGGCGATGGCGACTGCCTCGTCCGGACAGCCGCCCTACACATTTGTCTGGAGCGTTGCCAATCCGGTGACGAACACGGATACCAGCAGTACCATTACCAGCCTGGCGCCGGGCTTCTACACCGTTTCTGTGACCGACAACCGCGGATGCACCACGATTGGCGGGGCGAGCATTTCTGATACGCTGGGGCCGGTGGCGGATTTTGATTTTACTTTGACCGATTGTTCGAGCGACTCTGACCAGGTTACCCTGGTACTGACGGATCAGTCGTCGGTTCCGCCGCCAGGCGTCCTCACTTCCTGGAATTGGCTGACGACCTGGAGCAACGGCATTGCGCAATACGATACGCAGGGTCCGCATACCCTGACCTTGGCGGGCGGCGAATCTGGCATTATCCGGCTGGTTGTCGGCTCGAATAGCGGTTGCAAGGACACGGCGGAGTTATTTTATACCCTGCCTGTGCCGCCGCAGGTGGAGATTTCGGTCAGCCCCTCGGATACGGCTTGTCCGGGCGAGCCGGTGCTGCTCACCGTAACCGGAGATACGACCTATACTTACGCTTGGACGCCCACGTCCGGACTGGATTTATCCGGTTTTCCGTTTAGTGCCGTGGCGAGCGGTACGGAGACTGCGACGTATATATTGACTGCAGCGCTTGATCTTTGCGTGGATCGGGATACGGTGACAATTTACCGCGCGCCGGGGATACAGATTGCCGGCGCCGGCGATAGTTTGGTTACCTGCGGCGATTCGGTGTTGCTTCAGATAGCGCAACCGGCCCAGTTTACGGATGTGATGTGGTACTACTGCGATGGCACGCCAATTGACCCTGCTTTTCTTCTGGCGCTGCCGCCGGATACCGCTTTGTGCCTGTATGTGACGGGCACGGATCTGCAGTTTGGTTGTTTTTCCAGCGATACAGCCTTGTTTTTAAATGCCCGGGTGGATGTTGACCTGCAATTGACGCCGGGCAGCGCTTGTGAGACCGATACGATCTTTGCGTTTGCGGCGCCTGTGCAGTCCGGCGGATCCCTGACGTACCTATGGAGTGCACAACCGCCTGATTTGCAAATTATTGGAAACGGGCAACCGATTGCAGGCTTCTTTGGCCCCGATGGCGCCTACCAGATTACCCTGATAGCCCTCAACGATCTGGGTTGTGCCGACACCCTCACCGCCCCGCTGCTGATCCTGCCATCCGACAGCCTGACGCCGGCGGATTTTCTGATTGACTTGTGCAACGGCTTAGAGGCGACGTTTATTAACAACAGCGGGTATCCTGGCGTTTGGGATTTTGGTGATAATACCGGCAGCGCCCTCGATTCTGTCCGGCACACCTACGACATTGCCGGCAACTATATTGTTACGTTCACGCCCTACGATTCCTGCGTGGCGCCCTACATGGCGCCGATCACCGTATCCTCCGATTCTACACTAACGGCGGGTATTAGTTGGATGGTGCGCGCGTGCGACACCGAGAATAATTTGGTCAAAATTACGCTGAACGACAATTCCGCTGTTTTGCCGCCCGCCGATTTTGAATCCTGGTCTTGGACGGTAATTGTCCAAAACGATACCCTGAACTTTAGCGGGCTGGGGCCGCACATCCTCAGCTATCCCGGCGGCGCCGTGTTGGATATCCAATTGGCTGTTCGGACCAATACCGGCTGTGTGGATACGGCCGATCTGCGGATTACCCTGCCTTTCCCGCCGGTTTTCTCGATTGCGGTGAGTCCGTCCGACTCCGCCTGTGCCGGAGAGCCCGTGTTGCTCAGTGTGAGCGGCGATACGGCCTACACCTATACCTGGTCGCCGACGACTGGTTTAGACCTCTCGAGTTTTCCCTTTACCGCCCTTGCGAGCGGGCAGGAGACGATCACCTACACCCTGATTGGCGGTTTTGATCTGTGTTTGGATACGCAGTCGGTTACTATTTTCAGAGGCCCTGTAATTCAGATTGCTGCTCCGGGCGACAGCCTGATTACCTGCGCGGATTCCTTGAGCCTGACTATTGAAAATCCGGCGGGTTTTACGAACGTGCAGTGGTTTTTCTGCGACGGCACGCCTTTTGACGCCGCGTTGCCCCTGGCCTTGCCGCTCGATTCCGCGCTTTGCGTGTTGGTAACCGGTGCGGATACGCTGTTTGGTTGTGTTTCGAGCGATACGGTGATTTTGCGGAATACGCAGCTGGATATCAGCATCGCGACCCTGCCCGGCGGCAATTGTGCCGGGGATACCCTTCTACTGACTGCCGTCAACCAGCACAGCGGGGATATTTTGACTTATCAGTGGACGGTGGACAATCCGGTGGTGCAAATTTTCAACGCCAACCAGGCTGCGGCCGGTTTCTCCGGCCCCAGCGGCACGTATCTTGTGACCTTGTACG
>JBEIDF010000158.1:0-8796 GCA_040383605.1 Lewinellaceae bacterium | reverse complement strand
TCAACCTATCAGTTCTGTACGGAAAAGACGTGGACGCCGTCACCCTGCTCGACTACCTCCGCCGCTACCCCATGATGAGCGAGCGGCAGGTGGTGGTGCTGCGCGAAGCGCAGGATATGAAGGGCCTGGCGGATTTGCTGGCGTATATCGAAAATCCGATGCCTACCACCGTGTTTGCTATCGGATACAAACACAAAAAACTGGATCTGAATACCAAATTCGGCAAAGCCCTCAAAGCGAAAGCAGTGGTATTAGAAAGCAAACGCCTGTACGATAATCAAATTCCCGACTGGATTGTCGCCTACTGCAAAGCGCAAAAACGCACCATCGAGCCGGCAGCAACCAACCTGCTCGCGGAATATCTCGGCACGGATATCGCCAAGGTATCCAATGAAATAGACAAACTCGTGCTGAACCTCGGCCCGGGCGCCCCCATCACCGCCACGCTGGTACAGGAATACGTCGGTATCAGCAAAGAGTACAACGTGTTCGAACTGCACAAGGCGCTGGCAATGCGCGATATCGCCAAGGTGATGCGCATCGAGCAGTACTATGCGGCAAACATCAAAAAAAATCCGCTGATCGGCACGATCGTCAGCTTGTTCAACTTTTTTTCAAAAGTCTATATGCTCCATTTTTTAGCCGGAAAATCCGATGCGGAAGCCGCTAAAACACTGGCGCTGCGCTCGGAATGGGCGCTGAAGGAGTACCGGATTGCGGCCAAAAACTATTCCTTCGCAAAGGTATGCGCCGTGCTGAGCCTGCTCCGCGAATTTGACCTGCGGGCTAAAGGCGTGGACTCGGACAGCGCCGATGAAGACGCGCTCATGAAGGAACTTTTTTTCCGGATTTTACACTGAAATCCCGCGCCGCGCCTATCCCCGCTCCATATTTACCATACGGGTCGGCTCCAACATTTCATTGCGGACAGCCACCTGCCGCAGGGTGTTTTGCGCCACTTCGATAAATGCGGAAGAGACCGCACCGGGCGCGCCGAGCACTGCCGGCTTGCCATGGTCGCCGCCTTCGCGAATGCTTTGCACCAGCGGAATCTGCCCGAGCAACACCGAATTGCTGCTCTGGGCTAATTTTTTGCCGCCGCCCTGACCGAAAATATAGTACTTATTCTCCGGCAGCTCGGCCGGCGTGAACCAGGCCATGTTCTCGACCACTCCAAGGATAGGGACGTTGATTTGGGGCATCTGGAACATATTCATTGCTTTGAGAGCATCTGCCAGAGCCACCTCCTGGGGGGTTGTCACCAGCACCACGCCAGTGACCGGTACGGTCTGTACCAGCGTCAGCTGAACGTCGCCGGTGCCGGGTGGCAGGTCCACGATCAGAAAATCTAAAGGTTCCCAGAGGACATCATTAAAAAACTGCTTAATGATGGCGGCGAGGCGCGGGCCGCGGAGCACCACCGCCTGTTCCGGTTCGATGATATTGCCGATGCTGATGACGGGCAATCCGTAGGCTTCCAGCGGCATCATTTTCATCGCGCCGGTGACGTCCTTTACCTTCGGTCGCTGCCCGACGAGCCCGAGCATGGTCGGAATAGAGGGGCCGTACACGTCGGCGTCCATCAGGCCAACTTTCGCACCGAGCTGCCGAAGGCCGAGCGCCAGGTTGACCGATACGGTGCTCTTCCCTACGCCGCCTTTCCCGGAGGCGACGGCGATGATGTTTTTAATATGCGGTACCGTGCTTGTACTGTCCGTGCTGCCGGGCGTCCGGGCGACGAAATGCGCGTGCACCTGCGCTTCGGGGAACACAGCGGCGATGGCGCCGATGCAGGCAAAGTTCAATTCAGATTTCCCCTGCATCTGGAGCGAGGAAACCACCAGTTTGAAGTGCACATTAGCGCCGTCTATCTGTAAGTCCTGCACCAGGCCGGCGCTGATGATGTCGCGGCCGGTTTGCGGGTCGAGGACGGTTTGCAGGGCGGCAATTACTTGTTCTCGTTGAATCATACCAAGGCGTTTTGCATGGCTATAACCTTTTTAGGCGCAGAAGGTTCGATTGGAGCCCAACGAGGCGCTAGGTTTCTATGTTAAACGCCACGGTACGCAGCCTTTTTGTCGGCTTTCCCTCGATCGTTTCTTCGAGCAGCATCGCCTGTGCGGTAGGCAGTTCGAATACCGCGCGCATGTCGCGGATCCGGGCGGCGGGCACGCCTTGGGATTTCAGCAGTTCCATCCACACATCGAGCGGTCGTTGCACAAAAGCCTCCGCCAGGAGGCGGTTGAGCGCTTCCCGGTGGCGCACCCGCACGGCGTTGTTACAAAAATCTGCTTGCGCCGACAATTCAGGCCGTTCGATCGCTGCGCACAAGAGTGCAAACTGCCGTTCCGTTCCCACCGCCAGCAGGATCATTTGTCCGTCGGCGCAGGTAAAAAGATCCCCATACGGGGCGATATTGGGGTGCAGGGCGCCCATTCGGCCCGGTACGTGTCCGGCCATGAGGTAATTGGTCGCCTGGTTGGCGAGCGAGGCAAGCGCACTTTCCAGCAGCGAGGTATGCACGGTGGCGCCGAGGCCGGTGCGTTCGCGTTGCAGCAGTGCGATCAGAATGGCCTCCTTGAGTTGGTGCGCGGCCAGGAGGTCAATCAGCGCGACGGGCATGCGGACGGGCGGGCGTTCCGCTTCGCCGCACATATATAAAAAGCCCGCTTCGGCTTGCAGCACAATATCGAAAGCCGGCGACTCATCCTCCGGGTCGGCAAAGGCTTGTAAGCGTGCGTAGATCAGCCGGGGCTGTGCGCTGCGGAGCGAATCGGCATCCAGGCCAAAAGCCCGGGCGGCCGAAGGTTTAAAATTGCTGATGACCACATCGGCCTGCAGCGCCAGTTCGCGGGCCTGCTGCTGCTGTTGCGGGTTTGTGAGATCCAGGAGCAAGTGTTCTTTCCCCCAGTTGACGCTGGAAAAATAGGCAGAGACGCGATCGGACGGGTTTTCTGAAGGAAGTTTCCAGGCGCGGGTAACATCCCCCCCGGTTTTAGCGTTTTCAATTTTGAGCACTTCGGCGCCGAGTTCGGCAAAGAACATACCCACTGCCGGGCCGGCCAGCACGGAGGCAAATTCGACGACTTTTAATCCGGAAAATACGTGTTGCATGCTGCAAGTTGACAAAAATCCGCGTTACCAAACAACATATTTCCATGAAAATTTTTAACACGGAGCAAATTCGGGCCTGGGACGCCTACACGATCAAAAACGAACCGGTTCGCTCGGTGGATTTGATGAACCGGGCAGCGCAGGCCTTTGCACACTGGTTTACAGGCTTATACGGCGACACCCGCCGACCGGTATCTGTGTTTGCGGGTACGGGCAACAACGGTGGCGACGGCTTGGCGCTGGCTCGGATTTTGCACCGCAAAGCGTATGACGTCCGGCTGGTAGTCTGCGATTTCGGCGGCAAACGTTCGGCTGATTTCGAGCGGCAGCTGCAGATGTTGCCGCCGCGCGACAGCCTGCCAGTGCAGTTCCTGCACGCATCGGCTGCTTCGCCGCCGCCGGCCAGCGCGGTTGTGGTGGACGCGCTGTTTGGTTCCGGGCTTACGCGGCCCCTGGAAGGCCCCTGGGCAGAGATGATCGCCTTCCTTAACGGGCTGCCGAACGAAATCCTAGCAATTGATTTGCCCAGCGGGCTGTATGCAGACCGCCATACAGAAGGCCCCTGCGTGCGAGCCCAGCGGGTATTTAGTTTTGAAACGCCCAAATTGGCTTTTTTTATGCCGGAAAACGGGGCGTCGGTCGGCGAATGGGCTTTCGGCGCCATCGGCTTACACCCGGAATTCGCCGTGCAGACCGACAGTCCGTTTACCTACCTCACCGCGGATGCGCTCCGCCTGCGCGCGCGGCATAAATTCGACCACAAGGGCACGTACGGGCACGCCCTGCTGATCGCCGGAAGTTACGGAAAGATGGGTGCGGCGGTGCTGGCTGCCAAGGCCGCATTGCGCGCGGGCGCGGGTTTGCTGACCGTGCATGCGCCTGCTTGCGGCGGCGCTATTTTGCAAACTGCCGTGCCCGAGGCCATGTTCAGCGCCGACCGCCGGGCTAAGTTGTGGTCTGCGGCGCCCGACCCCGGGGCATATCGGTCGGTCGGACTGGGCTGCGGCATCGGTCTGGCGCCGGAAACCGCAGCAGCCATGGAGTCCCTGCTCGATCGCGCGCATTCCCCTTTGGTGCTGGACGCTGATGCGCTGAACCTGCTGGCCGCGCACCCGACCTGGTGGCCTAAAATCCCCCAAAACAGCCTGTTGACGCCCCATCTGAAAGAATTTGAACGTTTATTCGGCGCCAGCCGCAATGATTTTGAGCGCCTGGAACTACTGCGCGGCCAAGCGGCTGCACGCGGCGTACACATCATACTAAAAGGCGCACACACCGCAATCGCCGGCCCCGACGGCCGGTGCCGCTTCAACTCCACCGGCAATCCCGGCATGGCCACTGCCGGCGCCGGGGACGTCCTCACCGGCATCCTGACCGGCTTACTTGCCCAAGGGTACACGCCCGAGGATGCCGCCTGCCTCGGCGTGTATCTGCACGGATTGGCGGGCGATTTGGCGGCGAGCCGGTACAGCCGGCCCGGCATGACAGCCGGCAGCATCGCAGCCTGCCTGGGCGCCGCCTGGAACGCCCTGGAGCGCGTATGAGAATAAGCAGACAAAAAAAGGCCGCCCCCTTGTCGGAGCGGCCTTTTCAGATCGCGGAAAAACCGGTGCAAACTACAGGCAGGCGTTGATTTTATCCTGCAAAATTTTCTTGCTGGTTGCCCCAACGATTTTGTCCTGCAACTCGCCGTTTTTGAACAGTAGGAAAGTGGGGATACCGCGGACGTTGAATTTTGTCGGCACGTCCGGATTGTCATCCACATTCAATTTGGCGATCACCGCCTTCCCGGCGTATTCGGAGGCGAGCTCCTCGATTACCGGGTTCATGGCCTTGCAGGGGCCGCACCATTCCGCCCAGAGGTCAATCAAAACAACCCCAGACTTTTCATGCACCTCTTCTGCGAAAATGCTATCAGAAAAAATTTTTGCCATTGTGTTTCAAATTATTTTAATAGAAATAAAACCCTTAATAAACAGGGAAATCGGGAAATGGTTGAGCGAATTGTGGAATTCGGATGGCAGATTGCGGGCGATCGCGGGTTATTTTATTAACTTTGCATATTCTGCGCATGCTGCGGAACCCTCGAACGATGGCGGGTATAACTTTGCGTATTCTGCGCATGCTGCGGGAACCCTTGCACAAAATTGGCATACAAACTGAGAAAGAATGGGCAAAATAATATGAAAAAAATAAGAAAACAAACTTATTTCCATCGGGCCTTCCGACCAATTTTTGCCTCCCTCCTTGTGCTGATGTGGGTCGTGTCTGATGTCGCCGGGCAGACAGAAGCAAAACGGATTGCACAGGAGTTACAGGCTGTAGAAAAGATACTATTTCAGGATCCGGCGGTGGCCAGCGTCCGATTGCAACAACTGATTGCAGGCTATCCCCAGGCCGCAGATTCTATCAAATCGCTGCTTTACCTGAAGTTGAGTACCTCGCTGGGCATGACCGGCAAGATGGATTCGGCGGTATGGGCTGTCCGGGAGGCGCTGCGTTTTTCACCCGATGATCACATCCAAGAAGCAGAGGCTTTGCGGGTTCTGGCGATACTTTATCGGCTACAGGGTAAATTCGATCAGGCAGAGGATGCCATTCTGAAAAGTTTGCGTCTCCATAATAGCCTTCCCAAAAATTCAGTCAAAAAATCCATCACCCTGCAAGAATATGGTAGCTTGGCTCTGGATCAATTGAATTATGCCAAAGCCATTGCGCTTTTTGTAGAAGCCTTGGAAATATTGCAAGATACCGCATTGCAGGATGCACACAAACAGATCACAATCCCGAAGCTGCGCATTAACCTGGCGGAGGCCTACATGAATTCCGGCAATTATGATTTGGCGATTCGGGAGTTCGAATTGGCCAGGCCGATACTCGATTCGCTGGGCGACCGAGAGGGATATGTCCGAACCGGCGAACGGTTAGCCACGATGTATGTGTCAGCGGGGAAATATGGGCAAGCGGATACTTTATTGAATAAAATTTACCCGCTCGCTGAAAAACTGCAGAATGAGGAGATGCAAGCGTATATTACCTTGGGGAAGGCCAATTTACAGGCAGCGCAAAGGCGCTATGCCCAGGCGCTCCTGTTTTACCGCAAGGCGTATGCCATGCTGACCGAGAGCAGGTCGGCGTATATCCTGGAGTGCGTCAATCCCTACCTGAAGGCCCTGGCGCACACAGGAGGCGAAACCGAAGCCCGGCAAGTGACCTCTGCGGCGCTTGTAACAGCAGCGCTTAAATCAGCGCAGCCGGCCACAACGCTGCAGTACAGACGCAATGCGATCAAATTTTTGTGGCGTGATTTAACGCCATCCGGGGTACAAAGCTACTACGAGGATTTGTTACAACTGTCTGACAGCGTGCACACGGACGAAAAGCGAAAAGCGGATCTTGAGGCCCGCACCAAATATCAACTGGATCGCCAGAAAGAGTTCGAAGCGATGCTACAAACCGAAAATACCCTGCTCAAGGAGCGAGCGGGCTATAAGCGTTCCCAGTTAGTCCTTTCCATCGCGCTGGGTTTGCTAACCTGCCTAATCCTGCTCTTGATCGTACTGCGGTTGCGACAGCGCGCGCGCAGCCAGGCCGATCAATTGGGCGCCCAACTTCAGGAAATTCAATTTCATAAAGATCGCACGGTGTGGGCGGAGCGCGAAAAGACGCTCCGGGAACAGATTATCCAGCAGCAGAAAGCATTGCTGGCCGAACGTATTGCGGACGCGGAACACTTGCAAGCACAACTTGAACAGTTGGTGCAGGAGCAGCAGCAAAGCCGAAGGGAGGAAATACTGGCGCAGTATGAAAAAGCTAAACAGGAACAGGCAGGTATTGAAATCCTAATGTCTCAATTCAATACGGTGTACCCCGGCTTCGCTTCTGCGCTGCGCCGGCAATATTCAAAACTTTCCCTCGCCGACGTGCAACTTTGTACGCTCATCCGGATGAATCTCACTACAAAAGAGATTTCCCTGCTGTTGCACATCGAACCCCGGAGTGTTTACGTGAAGAAGTACCGTATCATGGAAAAGATGGGCTTAGCGGAAGGCGATGATTTTGAGCAACTCATTTTTAGTTTGGATCATGACGATCCTGCGTAAGAGCGTCTGACTACTGTGTGTTCGTGCGCCCAGACAGCGCATCATTAACCCGACTCGTCCTATTCTACAAACACAACCGGCTAACCAGTTACCACTTTTAAGCGTGTGTCTAAGAGCAGTTCTAAACGTCCCGCCACAGCGGGGCCGGAAAAATTTTTGTCTCCAAAGTGCGACAAATATGCTACATATCTACTGTATTATTTTTATAAAGATATAAAAATCAATTATATGCGTTTTTCTTGCCGATTTGCATCATTTCTGTCGCACTAATTTATTCCTGTGTTCAGTAGTATTTTTGGGAACTCAAATACCGATTTTGATTCGGCGAGAAAATTCGATATCTGCTCGTACGCAGTCAAAAATCAAATGGGGCAGTTGCAGCCCGGAAATCAAAATTTGAACAAATTGCAACGACTGATGCCTCCAAATGCAGATTTTTCAATACACGCTGACAGATTTTTCGACCTTCCGGAGTTTACGGATACCGTAAATTTCGGTCGGTCGAAAATCACCTTCGGCATACAGTACGCATTGCGCGCGCCTCGTTTGACCCGGTCCAAAGGCAAGCCATATTGGATCTCGATATGGAAAAATCAGTATATAGGGTTATCCTGTGGTAGCCGGCGTCTATACCGCCAACGTGGGTGAGCGCGGCGTTGCAGTCTATTCCATTGAAACGACCGGCGGGTTTCACCGTATATTGGGGATTGGGGATTTAAAACGCCGGCGGGTTATTTCCTTCAAGCGTTTGAAAGAAATAACCCGCCCTAAATCCGAAATCCCCAATCCCCAATTCAAAAACTCCATTGCCGGAGTTGGGCCAGAAATTGCAAGATCAGACTCGGTTCTAACACCAACGGAAACAAAAACCCGAATACGGCGCCATAAAAGTGGGCGAGGTGGTCAATGTGATCGTCCGAGCGGTTGGCGGCGTAACTGGAGTACCAGAGATATAAGGCGCCGAAAATGAAACCGGGCACCGGAATCGGGATCAGGAATACATAAATCCCCATCGTCGGATTGAGCAGGATGGCAGCAAACAGCACAGCCGATACCGCGCCGGAGGCCCCAATGCTGGCAAAAGACGGGTTACTGCGGTGTTTGTAATAGGTACCCAGCGAGGCCGCGACAATCGCAACGAGGTAGAAGAGCAGAAAAACGACCCCGCCAATTGGCGGAAACACGGCCTGAAACCACGACTCAACGTACCGACCAAAAAAATACAGGGTCATCATGTTGAATAGCAGGTGCACCACATCGGCGTGTAAAAATCCGGCAAACAGCAGGCGGTGGTATTCGCGGCGTTGCTGCTCAGCGTACGGCCAGTGCTTGCCATGGTACATGACGTCGGCATTGCTGAAGCCGATGATGGAAGAAAGGACGGTGGCGGCGATAAGAACGTAAGTCATTGCGGATTGTGGATTGTGGATTGCGGATTGCGGATTTTTAGCGATATCAGGTCATTTACTTCAACTCAGCGGATTCTGCGCCGTCTGCGAGTTCTGCGGGAACCCCCACGCGGTTCGCGGATTTTTAGCGATATCGGGTTATTACTTCAACTCAGCGGATTCTGCGCCTT
>JBEIDF010000157.1:0-8809 GCA_040383605.1 Lewinellaceae bacterium | reverse complement strand
TTGACCACCAAAAATTCGTTTGGGCACAGGGTATCTGTTCTGTTCAGGACGGCGTTTTGCAGGATTGTCAGCCGGATTTGCACCGTGCTATCGCATCCATTTGCTGCGCCGCCGAATATTTTCTCTGTACCCAGTCTGCGGTTTGCATGGTATGGCTCGCTGTTTACCCAGATTGTGTCTCCGGCGCAGAGCGGTTGTTCCAAAAGAAAAAAAGCGGGCTGCAGAAAGGTAAATTCGACTATGATGATACTATCGCCGCCCGTGGTTGCGGCGCCGGGCAATACTTCTGTTCCGGACGTGTGATCCGGGCCATACAGATTATTATTAACCAGGATGAGTTGGTTGCTGCAAAAAGTATCTTTCCAAACGAAAAAGACGGGCGCCTGGGCTTGTGCCAGATACGCGGATGCATAAAAAAATACGCAAAGCAGCAAACGCGGTGCGTCAGGCAGTCGGCCTGCAAAACGCGCCAATCCTGGAAAAATACCGGACACGAGTTTTTCTATTTAAAAGGGAGCCGGCACGCGGGTTGTGCGACCGGCTCCCTTGTTTTTACCGATTGTCGGACGCTTCCAGTTTGGACAGGCGCTGTTCCAAGCGCAAGAGGGTTGCCTGCAAAGACTGGTTTTCTTTCTTCAGCGTTTCAATTTCGGATTGCTGTTCCTGAATGGCTTTTATTGCCAGCACGCCGAAACCGGCGTAATTGACGCTTTGGTATTTTTCACCGGTACGCGCGTTGATTTCGCCGACCAGTTCCGGGAACAGCGCGTGTACGTCCTGCGCGATGAATCCAATCTGCGGTTCTCCTTTCGCCAGGTAATTTAGGCGATAGTGTACTGGCTCGAGGCGCATTATTTTTTCCAGCGTGGACTCGAGTGCGCGGATGTCGTGTTTGAGCCTGCGGTCGGAAGGCGTATAAAGCCCAAAGGGATTAAATGTTCCGGCGGGTATTGGGCCCAGTTGGTTGTTGAACAGTTGCAAGTTGCCGATGCCATTATCTACCGCCATTTCCCAAAAATGGGTGCCTGGTGCATTTTCCAGTTGCATACCGCCGCCAGTTTGCTTAATTCTCAGGCTGGCCGCTCCGTTGTTCGGCGCGCCGATGCCCACATTTCCGGTGGTTGCATTGGCAATCACCGAGGGTTTGCCATTGGGCAGCAGCGCGATGTCATAGGAATCGGTGGAGGAACCTACGGCCACCAAAGTATCACTAATCCGGAAAAACCCGTCGAAATCGCCGCCGCTATTACTCAGTGTAACCGCTGCCTTGGGGCCTTCCGCGCGGATTATTTCGCCCTGTCCTCTAACATGCAGCTGAACGGACGGATCTGGTTTATTAATTCCAACGAAGCCTTTCTCGGTTATCAGTGCGGGACCGGCCGGGGCATTGAAGTAGGCAGCTGGCCCGCTTGTGCCTTCCACTTGGAACTTGGCTGTCGAGGAAGGGGTTCCTACGAGTACATTTCCAATGTTGGTGTTGTTGATGTTATCGCCGTTGGGCGCCCAGAAGCCGGAAAGTCCCGAAAGGTCCACGCTATTACCGTTTGTGATACTGAGCTGTGTGCCAGTCAGGGTTAGATTCTGGATTTCATTGGTTGCACTGGCATCATCGTCTCCGGTATTCGTGATGGTAAAGTCCGGCGCTGCGCCGCTGATGCTGATACCGGCGCCCGCGGTGTAGTTGTTGGTGGGGGGCAGGTTGACCGTGCCGCCGCCGTTGGACAGACTCAGTGCATTTCCGATCAGGCTAATTGTCTGCAATTCATTCGATGCACTGTTATCGTTGTCGCCCGTATTTACGATGGTGAAGTTTGGTCCGGCGCCGCTAATCGCAATCCCAAAACCAGCCGCATAGTTATTATTAGGTGTGTCGTTATCGTTGCCAGGAATCCAGTTTGTGCCGTTCCACTTCAGTACTTGACCGTTGGTTGCGCCTTGTGGAGCGATGCGGAGTGGGTTTGCGGCAGTTCCGTTACCGGCGAGGGAGGTATTGGTCTCGGCGGATTGGGTTCCCCAGTTGTCCGGGCCGTCGTTGTTATCGTTAGCGGGGAGCCAGTTCGTACCATCGAATTTGAGCACTTGACCGCTGGTTGCGCCTTGCGGAGCGATGCGGAGCGGGTCTGTGGCCGTTCCGTTACCGGCGAGGGAGGTATTGGTCTCGGCGGATTGGGTGCCCCAGTTGTCCGGGCCGTCGTTGTTATCGTTTGCGGGGAGCCAGTTTGTGCCATCGAATTTGAGCACTTGACCGTTGGAAGCGCCTTGTGGAGCGATGCGGAGCGGGTCTGTGGCCGTTCCGTCTCCGTCGAGGGTTGGGTTGGTCACGGCGGTTTGGGTACCCCAGTTGTCGGGGCCATCGTTGTTATCGTTTGCGGGGAGCCAGTTTGTGCCATCGAATTTGAGCACTTGGCCGCTGGTTGCGCCTTGTGGAGCGATGCGGAGCGGGTTTGCGCCGGTACCGTTTCCTTCGAGGGAGGTGTTGGTCTCGGCGGATTGAGTACCCCAGTTGTCGGGGCCGTCGTTGTTATCGTTTGCTGGCGTCCAGCTGATTCCATCCCATTTGAGCACTTGTCCGTTTGCGGCGCCTTGTTGCGCGATGCTAAGTGGTGCGGTTGCGCCATTTCCTGCGAGTGTGCTGTTGGTTATTGCTACTTGTGTTCCCCAGTTATCGCCCACGCCTGCCTGATCTTGTGCGGGCGCCCAGGCAGATCCGTTCCATTTGAGTACCTGTCCGGGATTAGCGGACATTTGATTGATTTTAGCGCCAGTCACGGCGCCGTTTGCGATTTTGTCCGTTTGCACGGCATTGTTGGCCAATTCGGTACTTGTGACAGCCGCCGGGTTGATTTGCAGGTTGTTGAAGAAACCAGTTACGTCCCCACCGGACGGCGTATTCGTGGTAATATCGTTAAAGGGGTCAATGTCTCCGGCATTATTGATCACAAAATTACCATTACCGTTATCAATCACGTCAATTGCGATCCCGGCAATTACATTTGCAGTACCAGATTGATCTGTCGCCGGCGTCCAGCTTGTGCCGTTAAATTTCAGCACTTGGCCGTTTGAGGCGCCCATCGCATTGATTTTTGGACCTGTAACTGCGCCATTGGCGATATTCGCTGTTTCCACGGCATTGTCGGTCAGTTCCGTGGAAGAGACGACATCCTGTTTAAGTTGGAGGTTGGAGAACGGCCCGGTCACGTCTCCGTTAGAAACAGAGGCCGTCGTCAGATCGTCTGTTGGATTGACGTCCCCGGTATTCGCGATGGTAAAATTAGGTGCGGCGCCCGTCACAGAAATACCGGCTCCTGCGCTCAGGTTGACATTTCCGCCGCCGCCGGTTTCATCTGTTTGTGGCAGCCAGACGCTACCGTTCCATTTGAGCACCTGGCCGGTTTGGGCGCCCATATTGTCTATTTTTGATCCATTGACGGCGCCGTCTGCGATTTCTGCGGTACCGACTGCGCCGGCTGCGATTTCGAGTGCGCCTACGGCATCCGGGGCGATTTTATCCGAGTTAACGGCATTTGGGGCAATTTTTGCGGAGTTTACCGCCTCATTTGCCAGTTCGGAAGTGCCCACAGCACCCGGATTGATTTGCAGGTTTGCGAAGGGGCCGTTGAGGTCTCCGCCTGCCTGCGAGATATTGGTCAGGTCGTCCGTCGGATTGGTATCTCCGGTATTGGACACCGTATATTCCGTACCATTTTGTTGTACGTCAATGCCCGTACCGGAGATCAGCGTGATAGAGCCGCCGCCGCCCTGGATGTTAATCGTTGTGACGGTGGTAATTCTGCCTTTTTCGTCCACGGTGATTACCGGGATTTGTCCGGCGCTACCGTACGTACCGGGCATTACGCCGGTATTGGACAGGCTGATGGTACCTGCGCTTGAGATGGGGCCGCCGGTGAGTCCAGCGCCTGTATTGATTTCCGTAACCGTACCTGCACCGGTATTGTCGTTCTGCGGGATCCAGGCTGTGCCGTTCCATTTCAGTACTTGTCCATTGGCAGCGTTTTGCGGCGCCAGGCGGAGTGGTGCGGCGGCGGTACCGTTTCCGGTAAACTCCTGAGAAGCCTGGACGACCTGATTGCCCCAGTCGTCATTTCCACCGTTTGCGGTAGAGAGCGCGTACAAGGCATACGGAACGCTCATGAGTTGCGAGACGCCAAGGTCATCGAATACGTTAGGAGCGGTTTCGAGCGACACGGAGAGGTATTTAGCGCTGCTGCCCCAGTTAATTCCGGAAAAAGATCCTTGGATTGGCGTTCCTCCCTGACCGACGATCAGGTTGACCAGGCCGTATTCGTTGGTGCTGACGACTTGTTTCTCCGAGTAAGAGACCGGGCCGTTGGGGGCGCCGGAGCGGATAGCGAATAGCAGGGTGGCCGTTTGGTTTGCCAGGGGCGCGCCATTGTCGTCTCGAATAACACCCTGATAATTAAAGCCTTGCGGGACAAATTGCGCAAACAATGATCCTGTCGCCATACACGCCAGTAAAAATACCAGGTAAAGCTTCTTTTGCATGTAAAATCAGTTTTGGATTGTTCAACAAATCGGGAAACCATTCTGAAGCGGGCGAAACGCGGATTAAAATACAATATAAACGGCCTGTGCCGGCGTTTTTTATTAGAAAACGCCGGTCTGTGGCCTATATTTTTAGAAGCCGAAGCGTTCCGGTGGCTTTAGATACCGGATCTGTCACCAGCAACAGGTAGATGCCCGGTTGCCAACCGCTGCAGTCTATGCGCGTGGTTCCGTCCTTCGCGATGCGCTCTGTGGCGCGTGTTTGTCCCAGGGTGTTCAGTACGGTGAGCTGAAGTCCGGCGTTGTCCGGTTGCGTACAGTCAATTTGCCAATATGTTGAGGCGGGATTTGGATACACCTGGATTTGCAGCCGGTCTATTTCCGGGGAACCGGTGGAAACCACGGTGCAAAGTTCGGGTTGGTGAAAACCCTGCGTCACCGCAACCTGCAGCATAGTGTCCGTAAGGGTTTGAATGGCTACTTCTCCCACGGTAAACGACCATCGTTGATTGGGGGTAACCACGTAATTACCGGCAGATCCAATGACCTGACTGCAAAGGGAGTAATCTTGTCCGAAGGTCGTTTCGGAGCACAAAAACGCGAAAAACGAAATAAATAAAAACCGGTTCATGGTAAGCGGATTGAAAAATAAACACAAAGAAAAACAAAAAATCGGGAAATAGTCCCAAAATTTTTAAAAAAATGGCTTTAAGCGCAAAAAATTTCAGGCATCATATCGAATGTTCCATACCGCCGTTCGGTATGTACATCAAATTTTGTGCCTAAAAAATTTCCGTTCCGCTTTCGACCGTTTGCAAATTTTTATCTTTGCGGCCAAACGGGTAATTAGTCCCGTCCTACTGCCTAACTAAAACCGCGCCGCTTTGCACTCTTCCCCCTCCGCTTTGCCTGACGCCGGAAATGCCCCGGCTAAAGACGTACTTGAAAAGGCCTTCCGTTTGATGGCGACTGCCAAGGCCATGACTGAGCTGTACGAGGCAAACTTCAAATTTGTCTCTAAGTACGTGCATGCCACTTCCCGGGGCCATGAAGCCATCCAATTGGCCGTGGCCCTGCAATTGCTGCCACAAGATTATATTTTTCCTTATTACCGCGACGACAGCATCCTGCTGGGCATCGGTATGTCGCCTCATGCCTGCATGCTGCAACTCCTGGCGAAGCGGGACGATCCGTTTTCTGGTGGCCGGTCGTATTATTGCCATCCGAGCCTGCGTCGGGAGGATATGCCCAAAATCCCACATCAGAGCAGCGCGACCGGCATGCAGGCGATCCCGGCAACCGGCACGGCGCTGGGGTTTTGGTATAAGGAACAAATGGGCATGCTGTCTGATGCGGAAAAACAACATCCCCCCTTGGTGGTCTGTTCTCTCGGCGATGCGTCCGTCACAGAGGGAGAAATCGCCGAGGCTTTTCAGATGGCGGTGCTCAAGCGCCTGCCTATATTATATCTCGTACAGGATAACGGCTGGGATATTTCTGCAAACGCTGCAGAAACCCGCGTCGCGAATGCGGCGGAATATGCAAAAGGTTTCCCGGGCCTGGAAGCCTTGAGTATCGAAGGCAATGATTTTGACGTATGCTGGGCGGCAGCGCAAAAGGCTATCCGGATCATCCGCAACGAGCGGCGGCCCATGTTGCTCCACGCCCGCGTGCCGCTGCTGAATCACCATACCTCAGGTGTCCGGAAGGAGTGGTATCGGGATGATCTGGAAGATCATATCGCCCGCGACCCATATCCACTGCTGCGCAAGCGCATGCTGGTTGCAGGCTTCTCTGCCGCGAAAGTACAGCAAATCGAGGCGGAGGCGCAAGCGCTCGTCGCTACTGATTTTGCGCTCGCCAAACAGGCGGAAGATCCCCGCCCCGAGGATTTATATACCCATGATTTTGCGCCCACGCCGATCCTGGAGGAGCGCGGCGAACGCGCGCCCGCCGGCGGGGAACAAAAAGTGATGGTGGATTGCGCCTTATTCGCGATCGAGGAATTGATGCGCAAACACCCGGAGTGTCTGTTGTACGGTCAGGATGTGGGCCGGCGCTTGGGTGGCGTATTCCGGGAGGCTGCCACACTGGCCGAAAAATTCGGTGACCACCGGGTGTTCAATACGCCAATCCAGGAAGCCTTTATTGTAGGGAGCACAGTCGGCATGAGCGCCGCCGGATTAAAACCGATCGTGGAGGTGCAATTCGCGGATTATATCTGGCCGGGGCTAAATCAGCTCTTTACGGAAGTCAGCCGCTCCTGCTATCTGACCAACGGGAAATGGCCGGTGTCCTGCATTCTGCGCGTGCCCATCGGCGCCTACGGCAGCGGTGGCCCGTACCACAGCAGTAGCGTGGAGAGCGTAGTCGCCAACATCCGGGGTATCAAAATTGCCTATCCCAGTACCGGCGCTGATTTGAAAGGCCTGCTGAAATCCGCGTATTACGATCCGAATCCGGTGGTTATTTTTGAGCATAAAGGCCTGTATTGGAGCAAAGTTCGGGGTACGGAAGCGGCGCGTACGGTGGAGCCGGACGAGGATTACGTCATTCCTTTCGGCAAAGCGCGGGTTGCGCGCGCTGCGCGCGCCGACGAATTGGCAAAAGGGGCTACCCTGGGTGTTGTTACGTATGGCATGGGCGTCCATTGGGCGCTGAATGCCGCCGATCGTTTTGAGGGTAGGGTGGAGGTATTAGATTTGCGCACCCTGCATCCGCTGGACGAGGCGGCCATGTTCGATTTAGCGCGCCGGCACGGTAAGGTGCTGGTGGTTACGGAAGAGCCAGTTAACAATACTTTTGCGCAAAGCCTGGCTGCCCGAATCAGCGAACACTGCTTCGAATGGTTGGACGCCCCGGTGCGCACCCTGGGCGCAGTCAATATGCCCGCGGTTCCGCTCAACAGCACCTTGGAACAGGAGATGATTCCCTCGATTGAAAAAGTAGAGGCTGCGATGGAGGCCTTGTTGGTGTATTAGCGCGTGTCTAAATTTATATTCTCTGCTAATAGGAAAAAGACTTTCATAGTAGAGATAAATATAATTTTATACATGCTCCTAGTATGCTCGTCGCCCGAGGTTTAGAACCCCGCCTTTATATACGACCAGCCCTTCTCCTGTTTCAACACCACCTCGACCAAACCCGCTGGTACTGTCCGACAGGAATCCACCAGTTCCGCTCGTTTTACGTTCCGCTGTTTCATGGTGTTTTCGCAGGCTACAAAATCAATGCCTTTTGCGGCATATTCTTGTATTTGCTCTGCAAAATCGTTGCTTTTTTTCAAAAATGACAGGCCGTTGTTGTGGCAGACTACCTCGATTTTTGCGTTGGGCGCGGCGTTCAGGAAGTTCTGGAACTGCTTGAACATCGCTTTGTGCACCTCCGGGTCGCCGGAGGCTAACTGGATGACGACCTTGTGTTTTTTGGTAGAAACTACCACCGGGGCATCCTGCGCGTGGGTCAGGTTTGGAAATACCGCCACAAGCAGGAGTGCGGTGAATACTGGGAGCAGGTGTTTCATATTTTTCCTATAATTTTTAGAATGAAGAGGCGGAGCAAAAGTACGAAAGGGAAGCCATGATACACCAGATCAAACCAATCCAGCGGTTTCATGCCGATGGCGCCGCCGGCTACCCAGCGCAATTTGCCCAAGAGATGCGGCTCCGGTACAAAAGGCGCCAAGCCGAGCGTCAGGCAGGCTATGAGGACAAATTTCCAGTCGTTCAGGATTTTCATGCGTTGTTTTCTTTATAGGTCTCCGGCAGATGCCCTTTGTGAATAAACGGCTCCGCGACCTGTTGCAGGAATCCGTGAGGATATTGCTCCACCTCCTCGAAGCCCAGTTCGATGTCCCGGCCGTCTTTCGGGATCCAATTGGTGCCAAACAGATAATCCCACACGCTCAGCGTGATGCCATAGTTAACGCCATGACTGCCGCTGGGCAACTCTTTGCTGTGATGCCAGATGTGCATCTGCGGATTATTGAATATATATTTAAGCGGCCCGAGCGGCAGGTAAATATTGGCGTGGTTCAAGTGGCCGATGGTGATCGTGAACAGGTGCACCAGCAGAAAATCCTGGATACCAAATCCAATCATCGCGAGCGGCAGGTACTCAAAACTCCGATAAACGATCGTCTCCATAAAATGGTATCGCAAATGCGCGGCATAACCCATTTGTCGAACGGAGTGGTGTACCATGTGAAATTTCCATAACCAGGGAACCCGGTGCAGCATTACGTGGACGTTCCATTGAATAAAATCGCGCACCAGAAACAGCACCA
>JBEIDF010000156.1:0-8827 GCA_040383605.1 Lewinellaceae bacterium | reverse complement strand
CAAAAAAGGATCCATTTTTCGCCAGACGAAGTGATTTTTTGCAGGCCATAGCAGCGCTATGGTCAAAAAAAATCGCGAAGTATGGCGGAAAATGGGACTTTTTGGGCCAGACAGCGATCTTGCTAACCAGTTACAAAATATCGTAAAAACCTAGGCATACACCCCAAGTCTGTCAAAAACTGTTCTAATGCATAAATTTGGTTCATGACTTTGTCGGACGACAAAGGATTTGGTCTTAGCCTTGCTTACCAAGGTTGAGGCACTGGAATCCGAGAATTCTGCTCTTCGAGCGGAGAATGCCGATTTGCGAGGCCGGGCTTGCGGGTTGTGTTCTGCTACAAATGTTGGGCCTCTCCGAGGCCGGGGATAGGTGGTTGTTTTCGGCTAAAGACCCAACATGGCCCGGCGCCAACATAAATCGCCAGACGGGATTCAGGTTAGGCCGCGCTCGGGACGGAGGCGGGCGTCCGCTGCCCAATATGCGCCTAAAGCAAGGAAATTGTGATTGCATTCACGAAATTAATATTAATTTTGCGAGTAACTGGTTAGCAGGTCGCGTCTGAGCCAAAAAAGGATCCATTTTTCGCCATACGAAGCGATTTTTTGCAGGCCATAGCAGCGCCATGGTCAAAAAAAATCGCAAAGTATGGCGGGAAATGGGACTTTTTGGGCCAGACAGCGATCCTGCTAACCAGTTACTTTTGCGAATTGATTCACAAAATGTTCAGGTATGTACGCCAGATTCCTTGTTTCCGAACTCAAACGCCGCTGGTTTTCCGGCAAAGCGATTCTGTTGACCGGCGCGCGTCAAACCGGAAAAACTACCCTGATCAAGGCGTTTCTGGCGTCGGAAGGCCATCTGGAGCACACCCGCTTTTTCAACTGCGATAACATCACCGACCGCGAGATGCTGCGGGAAAAGGATCTGGATTTTTTGATTCAACTTGTCGGAAATGCCCGGGTAATTTTTATTGACGAAGGACAAAAAGTGCCGGGCATCGGCGAAACGCTCAAGTTGCTGGTGGATCATTTTGGCGGGGAAAAACAACTGGTTGTGACCGGTTCATCCAGCATCAACCTCCTCAACCAAACCCAGGAGCCGCTCACCGGCAGAAAATGGGTGTACCAATTGTATCCCCTGAGCCTGGCGGAAATATACCCGAACGGCGATTTCCTTTCAGCCCTAAAAGGACTGGAAGAACGGCTCATTTACGGAAGCTACCCGGAAATAGTCAATACGACAGGCTTCGGCGACAAAGCCGAGCGCCTGACGGAACTGACCTCCAGTTACCTTTATAAAGATATTTTGGAGTTCCAACAGGTCAAAAATCCGGATGTGTTGACGCGCTTGCTGAAGGCTTTGGCGCTGCAAGTCGGCAATGAAGTGGCGTATAATGAACTGGCGTCTTTAGTCGGCATTGATAAAAACACGGTGGAGCGTTATGTGGATTTGCTGGAGAAAAACTTTGTGCTGTTCCGTTTGCCGCCTTATTTCCAGAACAAGCGCAAAGAGATATCCAAAATGCGCAAGGTGTTTTTTTACGATAACGGGGTGCGGAATGCGCTGCTCAATAATTTTTTACCCTTAGACAGCCGAAATGATGTAGGCGCCTTGTGGGAAAATTTTATGATCGTGGAACGGCTTAAGTACCGGTCTGAACACAAAATAGGCGCCCACACGTATTTCTGGAAAACCTATCCGGGCGCTGAAGTGGATCTGGTCGAAGAACGGGATGGGAAATTATACGGTTACGAGTTCAAATGGTCGCCTTCCAAATCGGTGTTCAAAGCCCCAGCCGCCTGGGCGCAGATACCGGATACCGAATTTCAGTGTATCCACCGGGAGAATTTTCCGGGTTTTTCGTTTTAGATTTTGCAAAAAATGGCCGCGCTGTTCGGTACCTCAAAAACCAATACCAAACTAAGAATTGCGATGCGGGATTGAAGTTGGGCCTCTCCGAGGCCGGGATTGCGGGTTGTGCCGGGCTACAAATGTTGGGCCTCTCCGAGGCCGGGCTTGCGGGTTGTGTTGGGCTACAAATGTTGGGCCTCTACGAGGCCGGGGATAGGTGGTTGTTTCCGGCGCCTCCCCAAAGGTAAAAACCGACAAAAAATACGCCTCTTTCGGCAATGCGCAACCGGTAGACTCCATCAGAACAGATAGATAAATGATTTACATTTGATTTGATATTTGTTTTTTCCGGTCGAACTCGTACTTTTGATGCGATCAAAAGATGGCATCATGGTTCAAAAGTACTACGAAGGAACTCCCCAAATAATCAATTTGTCAACCGAAATTGGCAGGTTGTTGGGTATTGTAGATGCTACACATCTTAGGAAGCCGCAGACGGAACGTAGGAAAAGAAACAAAGTCAAGACCATTCGTGCCTCCTTGGCAATTGAAGGGAATACATTGAGTGAAGCGCAAATTACCGCCATCATGGACAATAAACGGGTAATTGGCCCAGCCAAGGATATCAAAGAGGTGGAAAATGCCATTCAAGTTTATGATAACCTTTCAACCTTTGATCCTTTCTCGAAAAAATCTTATTTAGAAGCGCACGGGCAGTTAATGTCTGGTCTTGTAGATATGCCAGGTCAGTTTAGGACTGGTTCGGTCGGAGTGATTCAAGGGGATCGCATAGCGCATTTAGCGCCGCCCGGATGGAATGTCGATAATTTGATGACCAACTTGTTTGAGTATCTTAACGAAGGAGAAGATAACCTGATCATTAAGAGTTGCGTGTTCCATTATGAAATGGAGTTTATTCATCCCTTTATGGATGGAAACGGCAGGATGGGACGATTATGGCAGACGCTGATATTAATGAAGGTAAATCCTGTGTTTGAATATTTGCCAATTGAACAAGAAATAAAGAAGAGTCAGGAAGAATACTATAATGTATTGCGCCAATGTGACAAGGAAGGGCTGGCCACAAAATTTGTTGAATACGTATTGGGCAAGATAAAGTTGAGTTTAGCGGAGCTGGTGGATGTCCAAAGAGAACATTTCACAGATATCGAGCGTTTGAATTACTTCCTGGATCAAATTGATACCAGTGATTTTACCAGGAAAGACTACCTCAGGATGTTCCCTAAAATCTCGACTGCAACCGCAACCAGAGATTTAAGAAAAGGCGTTGAAGTAGGAATATTGAGTAGGAAGGGTAGTGACCGACGGACAACTTATCAGAAGAAATAAAGTAATTGGTTACAAAATAAGTAAGACCTTTTTTAGATTTTAGTTCGGAAGCGAAACTGCAAAAAATTTTGAATCATGGAAAATCATCAACTGAAAAACGATCTTGCCGATGCGCGAAAATATATCCGCGCACAAACCACCGACCCCGCAATGATTGAAACCATTGCAGAAAGACTGCGGAGAGCCGGTAAATATCATTACGCCGGCGAATTGTACGCGCTGTTGTTGAAAGGCGGCGGCGACGTGGAGGAACGCAAAATGTGGAATAAACATCTTGCCTTCTGCATATATAAAGACCCCGACCAGCCGTCATCCTCTAAGTTCGACGCTGCGTTGCATTTTTTGTGGCAGGCGGATGAACTGGATAAAACAGAATATGCTGACTTTTTAGGCATTGCCGGCGCTATATATAAACGTAAATGGCAGTACGACAATAATTTCCAAAATCTGCTTTTCGCTGAACATTACTACCGGGAAGGCTTCTTGCTGTGGCAAAAAAGCCAGGGCGACCTCGGAGAAATGAATATGAGCAAGGAAGCGCAGCAGCGAGCCGACGATGACGGCTACAATGCGATCAATTACGCTTTTGTAGCTGAATTGCTGGCGTATTCCCGGTTTCAATCCGCAGGCTATTTACAAGAGATGGCCGAACCACAACCGGAGGAAGAGGCGGACGATAAAAAGAAGGCCCTGCGCATCCGATTGATGCAACTTAGAAAAACCTTGCGGCGCCAAAATAAACTGATAAAAAACCAGGAAATGTCTAAGTCTGCCATTCAACGCCTGGAAACGGCGGTGGAAACACGGCAGTATATCATCCGGAAATTGTTAGGACAGGAATACCTGCCCTTCCAAGGCGAACCGGAAATCACAGCGCCTGATTATGGAAAAAGATGGGCGTATGCTACGCTGGCGGAAGCGTATTTTGGAATTGGAGACTACGCGGGTGCTCTTTTTTTCTATAAAAAATACAGGGCTACAGGCCCCGATGCGTGGCAAACACACACGACTGCCGAGCAACTGATGCGCATGGCAGAAATGCACAGTCAATTAGGCGAATGGATGAGCGAGTTTGGGAAGATACCTAAACGAGACCGGGAAAAAATCGTTGAAGAAACCCGCAAATGTCTGAAAGCGCTGTACCCCCAGGCAAATGCACCCGACGACAAAACATTAGCGGTCAGCTTTCGAGGTAAGGTCGGGATCGCGCTTTCCGGCGGTGGTTTTCGGGCCGCGTTATTTCATATCGGGGTGCTGGCCCGCCTGGCCGAATTGGATGTTTTGCGCCACGTGGAGGTGATTTCCTGCGTGTCCGGCGGCTCTATCGCCGGGGCCTACTATTACATGTTGCTGAAAAGGGAAATGGAGCGGCACGGAGAAAACATGGATCGGATGCATTATGTCAGCATCGTGCGGGAAATGGAAACCAATTTCCTGGCCGCTGTCCAAAAAAACCTCCGCATGCGCATTTTTGCCAACCCGTGGAAAAATCTGCGTATCTTTTTAGATAAAGATTATTCGCGCACGCACCGGCTCGGCGAGCTCTATGAGAAATATCTTTACCAACCGATTATCCGAAATACGCATCCTGAAGGCGAGCCGATCCTGATGCACAATCTCAAAATCCGGCCTGCCGACATAGCAGCGGGCGATGAGTTTAACGTCAAAACAGAAAACTGGAACCGGCGGAATAAAGTGCCCATGCTGGTGCTCAATGCCACCAGTTTGAACACCGGCCATAACTGGCAGTTCACGGCCTCCTGGATGGGCGAACCGCCCGGTAACATCCGCCAGGACGTGGACGCCAAACAACGCCTGCGCCGCATGTACTACCACGAAGCGCCGCCGCCTTACCGGGATAATATTCGTTTAGGCTATGCCGTAGGCGCCTCTTCTTGCGTGCCTGTGTTGTTTGAACCCCTGAAGTTGAAGAACTTATATCCGGGTATTGATGTGCAACTGGTGGACGGGGGCGTGCACGATAACCAGGGGATTGCCAGTCTGCTGGAACAAGACTGCAAACTCATGATCGTCAGTGACGCCAGCGGCCAGATGAGTGATGCCGCCGTGCCGACCGGCAATACTGCCGATGTATTTTTTCGCGCTGATCTCGTACTGCAGGAGCGGGTGCGCGAAGCCCAATTGCTGGATTTGAAAGCGCGCGAATCGGCCTCCCAGATAACCGGTCTGCTGTTCGTTCACCTGAAAAAGGAATTGCATCAAGAACCGGTCAATTGGGTAGGTTGTGAAGAACCGCAACGTACAACGATCAATCCAAAATCGGTGAAAGACCGCCCAGATCTCACCGATTACGGCATCCGGCGCGAGGTGCAGCAGGCGCTGTCACAGGTTCGTACAGACTTGGACGCCTTCAATGACGCCGAAGCGTACGCGCTCATGTACAGCGGATATGCACAAACGGTGTTGGAAATGAGCGATCCGAAATTCGACTACCTGTGCGAAACGGCCTCTACGCAAAGCTGGCAGTTTATGAGTGTGCAAAAACGCATGCAGCACATAGCGCCGAGCGAAAATCTGCTGCACCGGTTGCGGCTCGGCGCAGCATTGCCATTAAAAGCCTTTAAAACAAGCTGGTGGATGACATTTTGGGGCATTCTGCTTGGCGCGCTTCTGCTGGCAGCCATGCTGACGCCGCTTTACCTTGCTTTTTGGAACGAAAAGAAGGTGTTTAACTTCACCTTGGATATTGATTTGTTGAAAAATATCGGCTTGATCGTCTTCGGCTATCTGGCGACACTTTACATCGGTTCGTTCGTTGCTAAAGCCATGAATCGGCAGAATACGTTGCTTCGTCTAATCGGTATGGTGATCGGCGCATTCATTTTGGCCTTTATCAGTTGGATTTACTTATGCTGGCTCAACAGGGTTTACCTCTGCTTCGGCAGACTCACCCAACTCGACGGCGAAGACTGGCTGAAAAAATGGGGCAAGCGCATTTGGGGGTGGGCGCGGTAAGAGCGTGTCTAAAATTATAGTAACTGGTTAGCAGGTCGCGTCTGAGGCAAAAAAGGATCCATTTTTCGCCAGACGAAGTGATTTTTTGCAGGCCATAGCAGCGCTATGGTCAAAAAAAATCGCGAAGTATGGCGGAAAATGGGACTTTTTGGGCCAGACAGCGATCCTGCTAACCAGTTACATTTTAACAATAATGAGCTGCTCGATCAGGCAGCCTCATTTTTCAAACAAAATGCAACTTGGGAAATCCCCCCAACAAAGGTTTTCATTTCCGCCGGCGAAAAGGAAGGGCCCGATTTTGTTACAGATCAGATGATCCGATTCACCTCCCTGCTGGAAGCAAGGGCCTATAAAAATGTGCTGCTCCAATCGTATCTGTTTCCGGGCGAAACCCACTTTTCCGTCATGCCTGCCAATATGACGAAGACGCTTGCCGTGTTGTACGGGAAAAAGCGGAATTAATACAGAACGCGGCTTTTCTCGCCGAGTCAAAAGCAGCTTGTTTCTCGCCATTTTTGACTCGGTGAGAAAATTTTAGGCATGGTTTAAGCAGAGACAAAAGATACGCCTATTTTGCTTGCGGCAAAAAATCCAAAACCTGGTTTAAATGAAAACGCAAAACACCTGCAGGGAGTTTCGGAATACGCCTATCTTTGCCCAATAAAACACACCCGCCATGGATCGCCGTACTTTTTTGCAAAACACTGCCTTGGCCGGCGCGGCCCTGAGCGTCGCACCGCTGTCTTCCTGCCAAAATACCGCCTCGACGGCCGCCCAATCGGGCCTGAATACCGCCGGGGACGACTTCGCGCTGAACGAGGCCACCATCGCCGAATTGCAGCGGCAAATGGCGAACGGGGAACGCACGGCGCGCCAGATCGCTGAATTGTACCTGGCGCGCATGGAGGCGATGGATAAAAACGGTCCGGCCCTCCGCGCCGTACTCGAACTAAACCCCGATGCGCTCGCGCTGGCAGATGCGCTCGACCGCGAGCGCGCGGCCGGTCGCTTGCGCGGGCCCCTGCACGGCATCCCCGTCCTGGTGAAAGACAATATAGATACGGGCGATAACATGACCACCACGGCCGGTTCGCTGGCCCTCGAAGGGCGCCGCGCCGCAGAGGACGCCTTCGTGATCAGGCAACTGCGCGCTGCCGGCGCGCTCATCCTGGGAAAAACCAACCTGAGCGAATGGGCCAATTTCCGCAGCACCCACTCGAGCAGCGGCTGGAGCAGTCGCGGCGGCCAGACCAAAAATCCGGTCGCCCTGGATCGCAATCCCTCCGGCTCGAGCTCCGGCTCCGCCGCCGCGGTAGCCGCCAACCTCTGCGCGGTGGCGGTAGGCACCGAAACCGACGGCTCGGTGGTCGCACCCTCGTCGGTCTGCGGCATCGTGGGGCTGAAGCCGACCGTCGGACTGGTGAGCCGCAGCGGTATCATCCCGATTTCAATTTCGCAGGACACCGCCGGACCGATGGCGCGGACGGTAACCGACGCCGCCATCCTGCTGTCGGCTATGACGGGCGCTGATCCGAACGATGCCGCTACTGCTGCAAGCACCGGCAAGGTATCGAAAGATTACACGCGCTTCCTGGACAAAAATGCGCTGGCCGGCAAGCGGATCGGCGTGGAAAAATCGCATTTTGAGGGACATCCGGAGGCTGTCGCCCTGTTCAGAAACGCCCTCGAGGCGCTCAAGAAAGCGGGCGCCACGCTGGTCGAGGTCGAGTTGCTCAAAGCAATCACGCCGCTTGGCGACGCAGAATTTGAATTCCTGCAGTTTGAGTTCAAAGACGGCCTGAACCGCTACCTCGCCGCCGCCAACGCCGGGGTGCAATCCCTGGCCGAGTTGATTGCCTTCAACCGGGCCAACGAAGCCCGGGTGATGCCGTATTTCCAACAGGAAATCCTCGAATTATCCGAGCAAAAAGGCCCGCTCAGCGATCCGCGCTACCTCGAATTGCAACAAAAAACCTACGCTACGCGCGGCATACTGGACGATTTGCTGCAAAAAAATACACTTGCTGCCCTGGTAGGCGTCACCATGGGCCCTGCGCATCTGACCGATCTGGTGCACGGCGATTACTACCCGTCCAACGGCTTTTATTTTGGCCAAGCGCCGGCGATGGCCGGCTACCCGAGTCTGACCGTCCCGATGGGGCGCGTGCAGGAACTCCCCGTCGGCCTGTCGTTCGTAGGCGCTGCCTGGCAGGATGGGCCGCTGCTGGGCCTGGGGTACGCGTACGAGCAGGCTTCGAAGTGGCGAGTTGCGCCCGGGCTTGCGGGGTGACGAAGCATAATCGGGGGCTTCCTTTGGGGTTTTTTCGCCGTGTTTGCGGGCGGGGGTACCTTGCTGGTTTTTCCGCTGATTCTTCAAGCGGCCGCCGGCAAAGCCCTTAGAGCACATCTACCATCCTGTAACCGCCTGATGTATCAGGTGGCCGGCAGTGATCCGTCACTATTACATCTACCATCCTGACACGCTCTAAGACCGCGCACCTTCATTTCATAACCTCCACCTCCCAGGCTTCAATATTCTTTGTCCGGCTGGAGAACTGCACACCAATGGCACTTACGGGCTTGCCGTGCTCCCAAGTGCTGCGATAATAGCGTTTTTGTCGGATCTGCGATAAGGCTTCCTGGGGGCTT
>JBEIDF010000155.1:0-8982 GCA_040383605.1 Lewinellaceae bacterium | reverse complement strand
CCGCGCGGAAACCGACGGCCGCCTGAGCAAGTTGCTGGGCGTGTCGAGCCGGATCACGAAGGCGGAAGCATACAGAAACGGACAACGCCTGGATGTCGCGCTGCGCTTCAACGGTACGACGGTCTCGGGCGTAGGCTTCGAGTTGTACCAGAACACGCCGAACCCGTGGATTAACCGCACGCAGATCGGCTTCCACCTGCCGGAAGCCGGGGAGGCGACGCTGACGGTGTTCGACGAAACGGGCCGCCTGCTGTACACGCAAACGGGTGACTTCGCGAAGGGTTACAACGCCTTCACGGTAGATCGCGCCCAGGTAAGCGGTTCCGGCGCCCTGTTCTACAAGGTAGCGACCGACAAGGACAGCGACGTCAAAACGATGATTCAGATGAAGTAACTGAGAGTATATTGTCTTTCGGCAAATAACGGGTTCTAAGAGCGTATCTAAAATTATATTCTCTGCTAATATGAAAAGGATTTTTTAGCCAGACAAGGCGCTTTTTGCAGGCGTAATAGGATTAATTACGGCGAAAAAAAGGAACGAAGGTTGGCTGAAAAAGTCTTTCATATTAGCGGGAAATATAATTTTAGACACGCTCTTAGAAGTTGGTAATTACAAGGTTATGTCAAAGCGCCGGCCTCAAAAGAGAGGTTGGCGTTTTTTTTTGGTAGATTTTTAGAGCAAATGAGTTTTTTTTAAAGATTTTTGATCGTTTTTTAAAGATTAATCAAGCCTCCAAGCCCGCAAATTTGCAATCAGAAGTAGAATTGATTTTTGAGGTACGCGTTCGACACTAGACCTACGCTACCTGCGAAGAATAAAAATTGTTTATTACAAGGTCAAGAATGTGCGTCGGCATCTAAAGAGAGGCCGGCGCCTTTCTGTTTTTAAGGGGTGCTTTTACTGGGCATTTACCGTTTAAAAAATAAAAACTGACGAAAAATATTTGCATTTTTGCGTGTTAAAACAATTCCTTTAGGCAATATGAGGGCGGACGTAGTGAATAATGATATGGAATTTGGAATGCATAAGTGGTTAATTGCTGTATCTTTACTGATATTATCAGGCGTATCCGCTACCTCCCAGCAGATCGTACGACTGTCTGTAGAGGAGGGGTTGTCGCAAGGATTTGTCACAGGAATTGTCCAGGATGGGCCCGGGTTTATGTGGATCGGCACGCTAAACGGGTTAAACCGGTATGACGGTTATGATTTCAAGGTCTATCGGCGAGAGGCCGGTAAGGAGAACAGCCTGTTATCCAGTGCGATCAGCGCACTCACAACTGATGAGCAAAATCGTTTGTGGGTGACCCAGCGAGTGGGAATTCAATATTATGACGAGGTGGTGGACGGATTTATTACGCCGCCGGAGCTGAACCAAGAGCACTACTGGCGGGAATTTCCGTCAGTATACATTGGAGATAATCGGATTGTACTGGTCGGAAGAGACACACTTAGGGATTTTTCCTGCCGCACGGTTGCGGGGAGGGTAGAACTGACCCTCCGCGGCGCAGTCCCGTTTCCAAGTGACTCTTTTGGCGCTCCTCACTGCACAGTAAAAGACAAAGACATTTGGTATATCGGTTCCTCCCGCGGTGTATGTGCCTGGAACGGGAGGGAATTCAGACGGGTATTTCCGGAAATAAAGACAGCGGTCTGGGGGATTCAGAAGGATATTCGAAGAAATCATATTTGCGTACAGACCCACACAAGCGTTTACTTTTTTAAGGGAAACGATCGGCTTGCGCAGTATGAGATGCGCGGCGCCAGTTATGCAATCCGTGTGCATGGACTGGATTCAACGATTAATTTTCATTTGATTTGGGGGGAGGATATTTTGGAATGGGACGGTGTTAATCTCGCCAAATTAAATCTGGACTTAGATGCAGAAATCATAAGTGTCCTTTTTGACCGGCAAAAAAATATTTGGCTCGGAATGAGTGTTGGCGGCATGATCTGTCTTCAAAACCGGACAAAAAAAATTCGCAAAATACTAAATCCCGGTTCGGCGGCGAATAAGGCGCCGCTGATAGACCCTCAAGGGGGAGTTTGGCTACACCAAAAAACGGAAAAAAAAACCGGGAGTATGTTGTATTTTGGAAAATACACCTGGTCGCCGGTCGCACCGAACGCTTTAAAACCCGCTGTTGCCGAGTATACCGTGTATTATGCAAGCATAGATCGCCGTGGCAGAATATGGGGGTCGAATGCCATGGGAAAACTGACCGAATTCCGAAGCGGCCGCGTGTACGATAACGTGGGCGGTATTTCGAATTTGAATTTAGAATGCGGCGTTTCGGTCCTGCGCGACGGAACGCTTATGCTCCTGGCAAATGCGATTCGAAGTATTGCATTTTTTCATCCTGATAAAGGTACTGTGCTGCCGGAATGCCCTATCAGCGACACTAAAACGGATTATTACTGGGATGTGAGTTCAATCTCCAAGATGGTTACAGATACCTCTTGGATATGGTTTACTACCCCCCTCAAAATTGTCGGATTGAAACCTGACTGGGATGCTGGTCAGACAAAAACCCAAAAGTTTGATAACCGATTACTCCCGGAGGCAATGGCCAAAGCACCTCGATTTATTTTTGCGCAGGAAGATTTGTCTGACCCGGATATTGTTTGGATTGGAACTTGGGACGGGTTGCTGCGCTGGCGACTATCGGATAACAGTGTGAAAATTGCAAATATCAACCAAGGGCGTCCGGAACCGGTATTCTGCATGGCGCAAACCGAACGCGGCGTCTTGTGGCTGGGCGCGCAGCAAGGGCTGTTCCGATATAATTACCAAACCGGCGAAACTAAGATATATACCCAGGCAGACGGATTGCCGGCACTCGAATTTAACAGAAACACGGCCGCGGTAATGCCCGATGGGATGATTATCATGGGGACGACCAATGGCTCGATTTGTTTCTATCCCGAGGAAATGCTCGTGCGCGAAGTACCCAGGTACATGGCTATTTCCGGGGTGCAGCTCGGCACAAAAAAACTGCCGATCATCCGGAAAAATGCGGGATATGCCATCAGTCCACTGCCTTACGGGAGCGATAATTTGACGGTGTATTTTAGCCTGCTCGATTTTACCAACATGAAAACGGCGCAATACCGGTTCAGACTAACAGCCGGCGATGACAACTGGATTGCCAATGGATTAAAAAACTCTGTAAGCCTCGCAGGCCTGTCCTCAGGAAAATATACGCTTGAAGTACAGGGCTCCCTCAACGGCAGCGAGTGGAGCGAATCAGAATGGCTATATTTCGAAGTTGCGTATCCCTGGTGGCAAACCTGGTGGGCTCTGATCGGTCTTCTGCTCCTACTTGGCGTGCCTGCGGGTGTTGTTATCCGAAATAAACGACTTCTTACGCGCGAAAAACATCAGAATGAATTGCTGCGATTGGAAGTCGAATACGAAAATACGCTTACAAAAACTAAAGAGCGTATCCTGACCAATGTCGCACATGATCTTCGAACGCCGCTCACACTCATCACCGGACTGGCAGAGCGCATCGGCGGCGATTCGGATGAAAAAATTCTGAAAGCCGCCGAGACAATCAAGTATCAAAGCCAGGAGTTGCTCAACATGATCAACCAAATTCTCGATTTGGGCCGTATCCGGGAACTCGGCAGTATCCCCCTGTCGCCCGCCCTGCTGGAATTGGAACAGTTCCTGTCGGCGCTTCTGGAATCCTATTCCTACCAGGCACAGGAAAAATCAATCCGACTACATAAGCGCCTGGCGACCGACATCTCCGCAATTTTTATTGATGAAAACGGATTGCGGGCTATCTTGGGAAATTTGCTGTCGAATGCATTGAAATTTACGCCAAACGGCGGTAAAATTCTCCTCGAAGCGTTTATCGAAGACGAACAACTTCATATTTTGGTGCGCGATTCCGGCCCGGGCATTCCAATTGAAAAGGTCAAATTCCTGTTTCAGCGGTATTATCAAATAGATGGCGAAAAATACCCGGGTGGCGTTGGAATCGGGCTCGCTTATGCCTCCGAAATGGCCGAGCTGATGGGCGGTCGGCTGTCTTGGGCGCCGCCTATGCTGGGTACGGTAACCGGCGCTGTCTTTAGCGTCGTGTTTCCAATGGAAAAATTGCAGGCGCCTCGATCCGCAAATCCGGAACCTGCAACGCGCGAGGAATCAATCCAGACGCTAAGCGCGCGGGCCACCGATCAGCGCCCCCTGATCCTTGTTGTCGAGGATCGCCAAGATATGGCAGACTATATCCGCTCCATCCTCGAGGCCGACTATGATGTGGTGATTGCCAACGATGGCCGTGCGGGATTGGAAAACATCATCGACTTGATCCCGGATCTGGTGATATCCGACGTACTAATGCCCATTATGTCCGGAATCGAACTCTGTAAAGCGATAAAAAATGACATCCGAACCAGCCACATTCCGGTAATTCTCCTGTCAGCTAAATCAAGCAACGCGGCCGTGCGAGCCGGATTATCCAGTGGAGCAAGCCTCTACCTGATCAAACCCTTCGATCACGAAATACTAAAAAAATATGTCGCTAATTCGCTGCTGATGAGCGCTCAAACAAAGCGTTTCTTCGAATCCTCCTGGGGCGAGCCGTCGGATAAAACACCGGAAACAAACAAATTACCCGACGGAATCAGCCGCGAAAAAGAGGATTTGTTTATCCGGGAGGTCGAGGCTATGATTGCCGCCCATTTTGCCGATGAGGACTTTACAGTAGAAAAACTGGCGACAATGCTGCACATCAGCGTATCTCAGCTTCGACGTAAAATTGCAGCCCTCGGCGGCGAGTCCGCCGGTGTGCTGCTTCGGAAGTATCGCCTCACGAGGGCCCGGGAGATGCTGCTGGAAAAGCCAGATGCCAGCGTTTCCGAAATTGCTTTTGCCTGCGGTTTTTCTGATCCCAACTACTTCTCTACGCTGTTTGGAAAAGAGTATGGCATGACGCCACGTCAATTCCGGGGATCAAATTCCTGATCGCAGTGTTAACGCCTTATCATGATTAAAATTCCACAATAAATCCAATCGTCGGAACTACGCTTGCCTCAGCGTTATCCAATAATAGCGGAATAGCGTTGGAACCATCGGAAGCCAAGGGCAGCCCGTCGGTGGTTTCCCAACCGGAGTTGTCGGGCAGGCGGCGGAAGGTGTATTGAGGATAAGCCGGATTGACTTGCACAAACGCGTTCTGGATGTCAATAAACACGTCCAGCGTGGCGCGTTTGAAATTCCATTTTTTGTCAATACGAAAATCAAATTGGCTGAAATTATCCAGCCGCTCGCCATTGAGCCGGCGGAAATCAAGAATGCCGCGGCCTACAGTAGCGTAATTGAGCCGGCTGGCGGTCTCATCAAATGGCGTGAACGGTGCGCCGCCCTGGAAGCGATATTTAAGTCCCATCTCCCAGTTCCGACCGAATTTTCGGCCCAAAATAACAGACAACAAGTGCCGCGTATCCCAGGCTGAGGGAATTAAGATGCCGTCGGCGCCGCTGAACTCGGAGCGGAAGAGCGTGTACGAACCGGTCACAAACAGTTTTTTAGTAAGCTTTTGCTGCGCAAAAAACTCCAGACCATAAGATTGGCCCTCGCCGTTGGCCAGTACGCGCTCATTGCCAATAATGCCAAAATCGCCGCCCTGATTGGCCAAACTAATGCCGTCGCGCGCGCTGACCAGGTAATCGGCGTATTGTTTATAAAAACCTTCCAGGGTAAAGCGCAGGGAGGGCGTGGGTACGAACTCCAAGCCGGCTACATAGTGATCGGAGCGGGTATAAGGTAAGTTTTTATTGACCAGCGCATTGCTTTCATCCCGGAAGCCCAGAACGGTATAAGGCGCGATCTTGAAATACCGGCCTGCGCTGGCATTCACTTTCCATTTTTCTGTTAGGGCATACGAGAGGCTGATACGCGGACTGAGCGTAGCAACAGGGTTAGCGCCATCCTCCGTAAAGCTGTTCCCATCGGTGCGCAGGCCGAAAGAAACGCCGAGCCGTTCATCCAAGAAAGTGCGGTTGACTTGTCCAAACAGGCCAAATTTGAAAAAATCAATCGCCGTATTAAAGTTAACCGTCACAGCGGGCTGAAGCAGGTTGCCCTGCGCATCGCGGATTTCGGGTCGGATGCGGTTGAACGTATTGTTATTGTATTTTACATATTGCGCCATTGCGCCATAAGAGAACTTCCAGGCGCCCCGAAAAGCGTTGTAATCGAAGCGGAGTTTGTTTTCGATTTCCTGACTTTTCAGGCGTAGCACGCGTTTGGCCTCGTCGGTTTGCATTGCATCAAAGTTGTCCTCGAATTGGTCGAGCCGATTTTCAAACATATTCCGGCTAAAAGTCAGGTTCCAGTAGCCATTGTCCACCAGCCGTTTGATTGCAAAGCCCTGGGTATAATTCCATTGATTGATACTGGGTACCGAGCCGAGCACGTACACATTTTCGGGCGTGGTTTCTTTGGGCGCGGCGAAAGAAAACTCGTCAATAGCGCCCACACCTAGGGAGGTAAAGGTCGTTTTAGGGTCAATTTTATAGGTCACTTTGTATTGAAAATCCCAATAATCCGGCCGAATAGGCAAATCGAGCGCCGAAAACAAAAACTGCAAATACGAGCGCCGGGCCGAAGCGAGGAAGGTAACCGGGCCGTTTTTTTTACCCAAAGGGCCTTCCGCTGTCAGCGCCGCTTCGGTGCCGCTGAGGCGGAAATTACCCTGTACGCGCTCCGGATTGCCGTCGCGCTGCCGGAATTGCAGCACGGAAGAGAGCGCATTATCGTATCGCGCTTGGAACGCGCTGCTCGCCAGGGTGGCGTCCTCGATGAACGAGACGTTGAGGATCCCGGTGGGTCCGCCCGCAGCGCCCTGCGTAGCAAAGTGGTTGATTACCGGAATCTCCATCCCGTCGAGGTAATACACATTTTCATTCGGTCCGCCGCCGCGGATAACCAGATCGTTCCGAAAGCCGCCGACCGAACCCGCTGTGCCGCCCACGCCGGGCAGCGCCTGCACTACCCGCGAAATATCAAAATTCCCACCAGGGTTGCTTTTAATCTCTTCCACACTCAGGTTCTGGATTGAAAGCGGGGTTTCCACCGACGCGATGCGTACGCTGCGGTTTTCGGCAATGACTACCTCTTTCAGCGATTGGTTATCGGGCTCCATTTCAAAGTTCAGGAAATTGGCATTGCCCGAGGTAATCACCACATTGTAGCGTGTTTGCGGTAGGTAGCCGAGGTATTCAACCGTCACGCTGTACGATTTTGGAGGAATATTTCCGATCCGGAACCGGCCCTCGACGTCCGTCGTGGCGCCGAGGTTGGCGCCGTCCACCCGTACGGTCGCGCCGATCAGCATTTCCTGGGTGAGTTTATCTTTGACTGTGCCGGCAAGGATACCGGTGTTTTGGGCTTGGGTGGCGAAGGTGCAGCCTGCCAGGAGCAGGGCCAGTAATGTGCGATACAACATGGAGGAATTGCTTTTAGACCTTGTTGAAACATACCCGGCGCTCGATTGTTTCACGAAAACCACTCAAGCGGTCGCTTCTGGGTCCAAAAGGATCTATTTTTCCAAGGTGGATATTAAATATGAAAAAAATTGTCGTTGCCATCACCGGATCATCCGGATCCATCTATGCGAAGGTTTTGCTTGATAAACTCGCGCAATTAAAAGAACAGTGGACTGCGGTGGGCGTCGTACTTTCCGACAATGCGGTCACAAACTGGGAACTGGAAATTGGCCCTGCCGATTTTAATGCCTATCCGTTCAAGTTCTATGCAAAAAACGATTTTTTTGCCCCCTTCGCCTCCGGTTCCGCAAAATACGACACCGTCATCGTCTGCCCCTGCTCCATGGGGACGCTGGCGCGCATCGCCACAGGCATCAGCAATGATCTGGTTACCCGCGCCGCTGACGTCGCACTCAAGGAGCGTCGCCGGCTTATCCTGGTCACCCGCGATACGCCGCTCAGCCTCATTCATATCAACAACATGAAAACGGTAACGGAGGCCGGTGGCATCATCTGCCCGGCCACACCCTCGTTTTATTCCAAACCCCAAACGCTGGAAGACGTAGCCGCTACGGTGGTGGATCGGGTGCTGGATTTGTCCGGGCTGGAACTGCGCTCTTTCCGCTGGAGCGAATGATGCGATTGGGGAATTCGGATTGGGGATTGCGGACTTCGGATTGTAAGATCCGCAATCCCCAATCGCATCATTCTTTTATATGCGCCAGCCTGATCCGCCGAAACGCCGGTTCCTTCAGCACGTCCCGGATGCGTTTCACCGTTTCGCGCGGGCCTACGTCAATGGCCATATTGACGGCCCAGTCGGGAATACCGCCACCTGGATCAGAATACACAAAATATTCGAGATAAAGCCAGCCGCTGTTGTTGGGATGCATCACCCAGCGGGTGCGCGCGTCTTTGATGCGGACAATGTCTGCGTATTCGGCGAGGCGCCACGGCTCTGCGGTGCTCACGGAAGTGACTACCTTGGAGTGCGGATCTTGCTCCAGTTTGGAGCGCATGATCACATCGCGGTCGGCGAGCGGCCAGGGAAAATCAAATTTGGTGTAATAAATACATTCTGTCTCCGATATTTTCTCCAGGAGCCTGGATTCGGCGATTTTATACCCCCACTGCGGATATCGCTCTACCTGGTTGAACAACTGCACAATGCCGGAGAGGGAGGTTTCGATGGACGCGGTGAGTTTTAATTCAAAAATATCCGCTTTTTGGCGGTAATAGACTTTTACGCCTTCTTTTTCATTTTTAAATTCCCAATCCTGCGCCGACAGCGAGCAGGCTGTGAGCAAAAAAAAGAAAAGCCACAGGCGGGGGAGGGTAGTCTGAGGTTTGAACATGCGCGCGTTTGCTTCAACCAGATTATAGTGCGATTGGAAATGAGAGATAGAACACAGTGGAACGCAAAAATAAATCCTTTGTTTCCTGCGTGCAGAATTTTCATTGTGTTTCCCGGTAGCGCGT
>JBEIDF010000154.1:0-9041 GCA_040383605.1 Lewinellaceae bacterium | reverse complement strand
TATTCTCTGCTAATATGAAAAGGATTTTTTAGCCAGACAAGGCGCTTTTTGCAGTCGTAATGGGACTAATTACGGCGAAAAAAAGGAACGAAGGTTGGCTGAAAAAGACTTTCATATTAGCGAGAAATATAATTTTAGACATGCTCTAAATCTGAAATCCGAAATCCCCAATCCGAAATTCCTAATTTTTCTCTGCGATCATGCGTTTCGCCCGTTTTCCGAACGGCGTAATCAGTTCGTAATATAACACGCCTGCGTACTGTCGGTCGTGGAGGAGGAAATCCACCTCATTGTATCCGGCCGGGAAAAATCCGGTGTAGCGCCACAATTCACGGCCGTCCACGCTAAGAATTCGGAGCGTGGCGTCGCAGGAGCCAGGCAGGTTAAAGCCGATGCTTGTTTTATCCACGAACGGATTCGGACGGTTTTGCAGCAATTCCATGACGGGCCCTTGAATTTCCTCGAGGCTGGTGGTCGTTTCCGCAAATTGCAATTCGAGGCTGCCCTGTGCGAGATTGGCGTCGAAGCAGAGACTCTCGAGCGCTTCCGGTTTGAGGTGTAAGACCTCGCTGAGCATCTGTCCGCTCTGAAGCACCTGGAAACGAACGCGGAACAGCGGCGTGTCATCGCTCAGGCTGGTGGCGGAGAGGTGATACCAGAGGGCGCGAATCTCGCCTTTTGCCACGTTGTGCAGACCGAAGTTGGCTGCCTCCGAGAGCGTCGCCGGGCCGGCCGACGGGAATTCCAGGCCGGCAAACGCGATGACTTCCGGATTGAAGCCGAGGGCAGTTTGCCAGGCGGCCAGTTGCTCAAAGTCTTTGACGCGGATTTCTACGGTGATCTCCGAACCGGACTGCAACAGGCGATCCTGGGCGTAGAACACCACCGGCGGGCCGGGACGGAGCGCCGGGTTGGCGTCGCCAGTGACGTCGCCGAGTTTGACGCCGGTAAAGTTCAGGTTGGTAACCGGACCCGACACGCCGGTGAGTGCGATGTGTTCCGGGAAGCCCCACGGAATATTGGGGTTCGAGAACACGTGCGATTTCGGGATAAAGCGCCAGGAACTCGCCATCGTCTGCAACGCCGCCGAATTGCCCTGCAGCGCCTGGAAGATCACGTTGGCGTCGGCCGCATCGATATCATTATCTTTCTGTACGTCGGCAGCGATCCGCTTGAACGGCGCAGGCAGTTGCGCACCGCCGGAGGCGTGCTGGAAGATGGCCAGGCCGTCTGCCGTCGTAACGCCATTGAGCGGATTGATGGGTTTGGCCGGTCGAACGACAAAATTGGATCCGGTCACGATGTTGACACTGAAGTTGCCGTTCGTATTCGTAATACTAAACCCGTTGAAATCGCCGGTGACATTGACCGTGGCGTTCGGGACGGGTGCGTTGTTGTGTTCAAACGTAATTTGACCGCCAAGGGTAATCGCACAATTCACAACATTTACCGTGAAACTGCACGCGGCCGTATTCCCCACGCCGTCGGTGGCTACCAGCGTTACTGTAGTCAGGCCGGCGTTGAAACTCAATCCGACCGGCACGCCCACGCCGTTGCCCGCGGTTGCGCCGCTGCGGATATAGGACGTCAGTATTTCCGGACAGTTATCCGTCGCGTTGTAGGGGAAGGTGTTCAGCACCGCCGTACACGTCTGATTGGCCTGTAAGGTGATGTTTGGCGGACAGACGATCGCCGGCGGGATGGTATCCTGCACAAAGATCCGTTGAACCTGCACGGCGCTCATATTTCCACAAGCGTCCGTTAATTTCCAGTGCCTGCGCACGACCCACTTGGTTTTACCAGTGTTGACCGGCAGGGTGTCGGCTGTAAAGACGGCCTGAAGGTTGGCGGAACAGTTATCGGATTCGTTGGTGACATCACCGGTGACTTGCAGATTGGCGTCATAGCCGCAATTTGCGCGTACATAGACGGTTACGTCAGCCGGCGCGGTAAAGGTCGGCGGCGTAGTATCCTGCACCGCGATCAACTGGGTAGCGATCGTGGAGTTCCCGCAGTGATCTACCGCGATCCAAGAGCGCAGGAGGATGTAGGCGTTCGGGCATTGGCCATCGTCGCGCGTATCTCCATTGAACAAGATCGTCGGTTGTTGGTCGCAGTTATCCACCGCAACGGGTGTGCCAGGCGCCGGCACGGCGTCGCAGTTTACCGTAACAGCGGGCGGTACAAAAGTAAATACAGGCGGTTGGATATCCCGCACCTGGATCACTTGTGTTGCGGTGGTTGTATTGCCGCAATTATCTACAGCCAGCCAGCTGCGGAGAAGCGTGTACCAACCCGGGCAATTGCCGTCTTGGCGCGTCTGGCCGAGGTAGTCTATAAGCACTTGTTGGTCGCAATTATCGGTAGCCGTCGGCGTTCCCGGCGCCGGCACAGAATCGCAGGCGACAGTAACCGGAGCGGGCACGCTGGTGAATACAGGCGGTTTGGTATCGCGCACGGTGACCAGTTGCGACGTGGTGGCGACATTGCCGCAATTATCCGTAGCCGTCCAGCTGCGGAGCAGCCCGTAACTATCCGGGCATTGGCCGTCTATACGGGTTTGTCCGGTGTAGGCGATCGCGACCTGCTGGTCGCAATTATCGGTAGCAGTTGGCGTTCCCGGATCGGGTATGGCGTCGCATTCCACCGTAATATTCGCGGGGGTGGACACAAACACAGGCGCCTGGGTATCGCTCACCGCAATCTGTTGCGTTGCGACTGCGGTATTGCCGCAGTTATCCTCGGCCACCCAGCTGCGGGTGATCGTGTATTGATCCGCACAGGCGCCGTCCGTCCGGGTTTGTCCGAGATAGCTGACTGCTACCTGCTGGTCACAGTTATCCGAAGCGGCCGGCGTACCGGGCGCCGGGATTGCATTGCATTCGGCGGTGGTATTCGCAGGCACGAACGTAAAGGTGGGCGCCTGCTGGTCGCGTACCGCAATTACCTGAACGGCGGTGGCGCTATTTCCACAATTATCCACGGCAATCCACCGGCGCGTGAGCGTATAGCTATCCGGGCACTGGCCGTCTGTGCGCGTTTGCCCGAGATAGTCTATCGCCACCTGTTGATCGCAGAGGTCTGCGGCAACAGGAACGCCGGGCGCCGGCACGGCATCGCAGGATACCGTTTGATCGGCCGGCACGCTGGTAAATACCGGCGGGCGGGTATCGCGTACGACGAGCGTTTGGGTGGCGGTTGCCGCGTTGCCGCAGTTATCGAAAGCCGTCCAGGTGCGGCGGATGATAAATTCATTGTCACACTGGCCGTTGAACCGCGTTTCACCCTGGTAGAACACCTCCGGTTGTAAATCGCACTGATCGATTGCGATCGGCGTGCCAACTGGCGGGATTTCATCGCATTCTACCGTCAGGTTCGGGGGCATATTGCCGAATAGGGGCGCTTTGGTATCGCGTACCACGATCGTTTGCGACACGGTAACAGTATTGCCGCAGGCATCGCTGGCCGTCCAGGAGCGCGTGAGCACATATTGGTCGGCGCAATTACCGTTGGCCCGGGATTCGCCGTTATAGGTCACCACCGGCTGGAGGTCGCAGTTGTCGGTAGCGGAGGGCATACCGGCAGGCGGGACTTCACCGCATTCTACCGTCAGGTCTGCAGGTACGTTTGCAAATACCGGCGCTTTTTTATCCTGAATGGTGATCACCTGCACGGCGGAGGCGAGGTTATTGCAGGCGTCTGACACCTGCCAGGTGCGGCGCAGCAGGCCGGTTCCACTGCAGCCGTTGAGGCCGGTGCGGTCGTCGGTGAACTGGATCGTCGGGTCAGCGCTGCAATCGTCGAAGGCTTGGGTGACATTTCCGGTCAGTTGCAAATTATTCGGATCCTGTGCGCAGTCGAGCGTAAGGTCGGCCGGCGGCGCAAACAAGGGAGCCTCATCGTCTATAATTTGATACATATAAACGAATGGTTGGGCTTGGGCGTTTCCGCAGGCGTCGCGAATTTCAAAACGAACGCGAATAGTGCGATTGCAGGGCAACGTATCCGCTACCTCCACGGCCAGCACTTCGATCACGATCGCCTGTTCCGGCGAACAGTTGTCCTGAATACATCCTGCCAGCGTGGGCACGGTAAATCCGCCAACAGTCCAGGTGCTAGACACGCTGAGCAAATCGCCTGCTTTCAGGCTGATCGCCGCATCGGCAGGGCAGTCGTAACCACCGCTGGTAAAAATAAGGAGCGGTTGTATCTGGCAGGTCGGATTGAATACCGGCGGCGTAAGGTCGGTCAGGGTGATCCGTTGCACCGCCGAGGTCGTATTCTGGCAGGCGTCTGTCGCTGTCCAGGTACGCAGTATGATACCAGTGCCGCTGCAGCCGGTCAATCCGCTGCGATCATCGGCGTACTGCACCGTAGCGGCGCCGCAATTATCCGTTGCGACCGGCGCACCGGCAAGGGTCAGGTTGGCGAGATCGGTATCGCAGCTAAGGGTGATATCGGCCGGTTTAAGCAGCGTGGGCTGCGTTTTATCCTCCATAACTATCCGCTGCACGCAGGTTGCGGTATTACCTGCGAGGTCAGCCACCACAAAGGTACGGGACACAGTAATCGGGCATTGACCGGAGACGGCATCCCGATAGTTCAACCCCGTTTGCAGGCCGCAGTTGTCTTCCACCTGGCCGTTCAGCGCTGCGAAATCGCCCACACTGATTGGTGCGAGGTCGGCGCTGTATCCTGGGCCGGGCACGTCAGACGGGCCGCAGCCTTCCACCGACAGATCAGCCGGGCAGGCGATCGTAGGCGGCACGACATCGTTGAGCGTAAGCGCAATCGTGATAAAGAACGTAGCGCCAGGGCAGTTTCCGCCGTTGGGCGTTACCGCGTAGGTCACCATCTCCGGGCCGGGGCCAGTCAGCATCAACACGTCGGTGATAAGGTCGCCGGTGGCAGGCGTCAGCGATTCGCCGTTGATATTTGGATTGTCGGATACGGCCACCCAACTGAAATCAGCATTTACGCCATTACCCAACGTATTGACATTGTTTTGTAAATCATAGTTCACGGCTTGGCCGTTACATGCGCTTGCCTGATCATTTCCGCCGACAGGGCTGTTTTTAATATAAACCGTAGCCGTAACAGGCTGGCCGACACATCCGGCGCCGCTCACCGGCGTAACAGTGAAGATCGTCGTATCCGGAAGACCAGACACGGTCACCGGATTACCGGAGATCGGTGCGGTCGTGCCGGCATTCGGCAGGCCAGTGACATTGCTGGTGTTACTCCGCGTCCAGCTAAAAGTTGAACCTGCCACGCTGTTCGTATAACCGATGGTAATCGGCGTGATCGGCGCGCCGGAGCATACTGTCTGGGCAATTGGTGTAGCCAGGGCAACCGGTTCCGGGCGCACGGTAATGCTGACGGTGAAAGAATCGCCGACACAGCCATTGCCGCCGGTGGGGATAATGCGCAGCATCGTCGTCCGGTTTTGGTTGGTCACGTTTCTGGGCGTGCCGGTGATCGGCGCGTCAGATCCGCTTGCCGGCATACCCGTGACGTTGTTCAGGTTGTTGCGCGTCCAAGTAAACGTCATGGCCGGGACGCCGTTACCTGCTACGAGCTGGATGGGGGTGATCGGCGTGCCAGAGCACACTGTTTGCGTGGTCGGGGAAGCTTTGCCTTCCGGTTCCCGCTTTACTAAAACTTTGACGGTGAACGCCGGGCCTGCACAGCCGTTCGGGCCGGTAGGTGTCACGGTGTAGAACACGGAAGTATCCAGCACCCAAATATTCGTGAGGATATCGTTGATTATAGCGCCAGTTTTAGGCGTCAGCGATTCGCCGGTGATGCGCGGATTGTTGGCCGCCACCCAGCTGAAGGAGACGTTGGTTGCGCCGTTGACAATCATAGCACTGAGGTCTATGTTGAGCGGCACATCGGAACAGGTCATCAGATTCGGTGCGCCAACGCCCACAGGCAGCGGATCCACCTGGACGGTAAAGGGCCCGCCAACGCTCAAACAATTCGGTCCGTTATTGAATGTATTGGCGCCTAACACATAGTATTCGTACACCGTCGGGGCGTTGTTGTTTCCGGCCGGGGTTAGAACAAGCGTTTGACCCGGATCCGGATTGCCATTCGTCGCAGATACGCTGCCGAGGAATACGCCGTTGTTCAAGGGATCGCCGAGGTAAAAATCATAGCGCTTGGCGGCGTTGTACTGGTCGTCCACGAAAGCAGCCAAGTCTATGGATTGGCCGTTACAAATATTTTCCGTCGCCGGGAGGAAGCGCGGGCGCGGCGTACGGCGTACGCGGACTTCAAAGCTGCAGGCGCCCACATTGCCGCATGCGTCGGTAGCAAAATACGTAACCACACTCAGACCGGCGTTGAACGTATTGCCGCTCGCATCGTCGTTGCCGGCGCCCGAAGTATTGCCGGTAATGGTATAGGTAATGTTGAAATCGCAATTGTCGCCGTTCGACAAGGGGCCGATATCCTCAATAATTGCCTTGTTGCTTGCTGGATCTGCGCAAATAATTTGCGTCTCCGGACATTGAATCGTCGGAGCCGCCACATCGTCCACCGTCAGCGTTTGAACACATACCGTGGAATTAGCGGCAATATCTGTAACGGTGAAGGTACGGGTTAGTACAGCCGGGCAAGCGCCGTTCAGGACGTCCGCGTAACTTATCGAGGCAATTTGACCGCAGTTATCGCTGGTTTGACCGCCCTCGGCGCCAAACACCGTCGAAGAAATGGTCTGGGATGTTTGGCTAAACGGCAGGGCGCTGATCTGCGGCAGGGCGCTCAAATTGCAGGCATTTACCGAAACGTCCGACGGGCAGACAAGCGCCGGCGCTTCCAAATCGGACACGGTAACCGTGAAGGAGCAGGCATTGGTATTGCCCGAGGCATCCGTTACCAGAAAGACATTGGTCGTCTGACCAAGCGGGAACACAGCGCCTGCAGGCAGGCCTGCGGACTGAGTCAGCGTCTGTGCGCAATTATCGGAACTAGTCACCAAGTAAGACACCACTGCGCTGCACACGCCCGGATCCGTACCCTGCGAGATATTCGTCGGGCAGCTGATTGTCGGGAACTGTTTGTCCGTCACCCGTACTGTAAAGGAACAGGTCGCAGAATTACCCGCCGCATCCGATACGCGATAACTATTCGTGGTGACACCGACCGGGAACAACGCACCGCTGGCCAAACCAGCCGTTTGCGTGAGGGTTTCACCCAGGCAATTGTCGTCAAACTGTACGCTCGGGAAGTTCACCACCGCGCCGCACTGATTGGGGTCAGTATTTTGTTCGATATCAGCCGGACAAGTGATGGACGGCAGTTCCGTATCGCGCACCGTCACCGTAAAGGAGCAGAACGCGCTGTTGCCAGCCTGGTCTGTGGAGACGAAGCCGTTGACCGTAACGCCCACCGGGAAGGCGGCGCCGGAAGCAATGCCGACGGTTTGCGTGTGCGTCGCGCCTGGACAATTGTCGCTGGTCTTTACTATATAGGTATATACAGCGGCACACTGGCCGTTGTCGTTGTTGATTGTTGTGTCGGAAGGACAGGTGGCAACCGGCGCCTGCAGATCGCGCACCGTGACCGTGAAGGAGCAGGTGGAAGTATTCCCCGAAGTATCCGTCGCGGTGTAGGTTACCTGCGTCGGGCCGACCGGGAAGGCAGCGCCGCTGACCGGGCCGCCAGTTTGGTTTACAGTCAGGTTCGGACAGTTATCCGTTGCGGAAGCGCTATTAAACTGTACAACCGCACTGCACTGGCCCTGTTCGGCAACTACCGCGATATCCTGCGGGCAGTTGATTGTCGGGAATTCCGTATCATTGACCGTGACGGTGAATGAGCAAGTAGTCGAATTGCCGGAGGAATCCGCTACCGTGTAACTCGAGGTCGTGACACCGAGCGGGAAATTCGCGCCGCTGGGCAATCCCGCTGTCTGCGTGACCGTATGGGCGCAGTTATCGGTGGCGGAGACGGTGTAATTGACGACCGCACCGCATTGGCCAGGGTCGTTGATGCGGGTAACGGAGGGCGGGCAGGCTGTGAAAACAGGAAACTGATTATCCTTTACGTGCACCGCAAAGGAACAGGTCGCCGTATTGCCCGCAGCATCCGACACGCGATAAACATTGGTGGTAACGCCTACCGGGAAGAGCGCGCCGCTGAAAAATCCCGCTGTTTGCGTGATGATTTCGCCCGGACAGTTGTCGTCAAACTGCACACCCGGGAAACTCACCACCGCACCGCACTGGTTCGGGTCTGTGTTGCGCTCGATATTGCCCGGACAAGTTACCGACGGCAAATCCACATCGCGCACCGTTACTGTAAAGGAGCAGGACGCGCTGTTGCCGGCCTGATCGAACGCATTAAAACTATTGACCGTGGCGCCCACCGGAAAGGCGCTGCCGGAAGCATTGCCCGCGGTTTGCGTGTAGGTTGCACCCGGACAGTTGTCGCTTACCGTAACCGTGTACGAATGCACCGCCGAACAGAAGCCCAGATCGTTGTGGAGGGTTATATCAGACGGACAGGTAGCAACCGGCGCCTGCAGATCACGCACCGTAACCTTAAACGAGCAGCTGGAGACATTCCCCGAGGAGTCCGTCGCGGTGTAGGTTACCTGCGTCGGGCCAACCGGGAAGGCGGCGCCGCTGACCAGGCCACCGGTTTGATTGACTGTCAGGTTCGGGCAGTTGTCCGTCGCGGAAGCGCCATTGAATTGCACGACCGCGCTGCACTGGCCCTGTTCGGCGACTACCGCGATATCCTGCGGGCAGTTGATTACCGGGAATTCCGTATCATTAATTGTGATGGTGAAGGCGCAAATAGTCGAATTGCCGGAGGAATCCACCACTGTGTAACTCGAGGTCGTCGCACCGACCGGGAAACTCGCGCCACTAGGCAGGCCCGCTGTCTGTGTGACTGTATGGGCGCAGTTATCGGTGGCCGTAATGGCATAATTGACGACCGCACTACACTGACCAGGATCCGTGGAACGCGTGCCGGACATCGGACACGCTGTGAAAACGGGGAACTGATTGTCTTTGATGCGCACCGTA
>JBEIDF010000153.1:0-9055 GCA_040383605.1 Lewinellaceae bacterium | reverse complement strand
CGCGCCTTCCGCGAGTTCTGCGGGAACCCCATCTCCGCGCCTTCCGCGAGTTCTGCGGGCACCCCCTATCCGAGCCTTCCGCGAGGTCTGAGGGAACCCCCTCGCCGCGCCGTCCGCGAGTTCTGCGGGCACCCCCTCTCCGCGCCTTCCGCGTATTCTGCGGGAACCCCCTCTCCGCGCCTTCCGCGTTTTCTGCGGGAACCCCCTCTCCGCGCCTTCCGCGTATTCTGCGGGAACCCCCTCTCCGCGCCTTCCGCATATTCTGCGGGAACCCCTACGACCCGCTGCCGCGTATTGCCTCCTTCACCCGGTGCAGCAGCAACCGAAAATGCGATTCACTCACCTCATCCCGGCTATTGCGGGCGCCTTTCCGGAGTTCCTCCTCCAGGTCTTCCAGGGTATCAAACGCCAGCGCGCGGGCGTCCTGCGGCAAATTGCCGTCTTTAGCCTGCAGCAGATCCAGCATTTTTTCAAGATACGCCTTTTGCAGATTTCGCCGGAACGCATCGGTGGCGCGGCGCGTACGGATTTCTGAGAAAATACTTTCCCGGGTATCTTCGAACAAATCTTCCAGGCTGTACGCGGCGGCGCCCTGGGTGGCTTCCGCCTCTGCGATTCGGCTGAGGCGATCGGCGTCGAACAGGCGGTTTAGCGCGCCGGTTTGCAAGTTGCGGACGCGGTCCAGCACGCCGGCGGGTTGAATCCGCTGGAGCACCTCGTTGCTGACCAGCCAGGCGGGCGTTTGGAAAAGATGCGTATTCAGAAACGCCACCGCGCGCGTCTGGCGGTCGCGTTCCACCGGTACGAATATGAATCCGGCCTGATCGCCCGTTTTACGGTATTCATATACCCCGCCGACGTTGGTGACGACATGGCCGGCGTAGCGGTTCAGTTGGCCGACCACCTGTCCGTACAGTTCGCTGAGTTCGGTATAGGGTTCGCCTGGCTCGGCAGTCCAGGCGGGAAGATTGGCCACGATCTTTTTCAGATTTGCGATCCCGAATTCCGAGGCGCGCATGCTGTCGTCGCCCAGGTCTTCCGTTTGGGCGCGCGGGTCGAAGGGATTGCCGCGCTGCGGGCCGAATTGGTAAATCGGATTGGCTGCGCGTTCGACGACCCAGCGGTTGAGTTCGGTTTTTTCCTCATCGGCGGTGTTGGCGCCGGGAATCAACCGATATCCGTATTCGATGGACCATTTATCGTAGGGGCCGACTTTCGGCATCAGGCCGATCGGTCCGTCGCCCGGTTGGGCAACATAATTGAATCGGGCGTAGTCCATAATAGAGGGCGCCGTGCCCATTTTCTGGGTAAAAGCGGGCGAGCGCAGCGAGTCCACTGGATAGGCAGCGCTAGAGCCCATATTGTGCGGCAGGCCAAGCGTGTGACCCACCTCATGGGCGGCCACGAAACGGATAAGTTCGCCCATAACGGTTTCGGAGAACTGCGGCCGTTGGGCGAGCGGGTTGTAAGCGGCTGTTTGGATGAAATACCAGTTGCGCAGCAGGTTCATTACATTATGGTACCAGAGAATATCGCTTTCCAGGATTTCGCCGGTGCGGGGATCGTGGATATGCGGCCCGACGGCGTTTTGAATGTCGGTGGTGATATACCGTACCACGGAATAACGGACGTCCTCCGGGCTCCAGTCCGGGTCCTCGGCTTTAGAGGGCGGGTCTTTGGCTAGGATGGCGTTTTTGAATCCGGCGGCTTCGAAGGCCACCTGCCAGTCTTCGATCCCTTTTTTGATATATGGCCGCCACTGTTCGGGCGTGGCGGGATCAACGTAATAGACGATGGGTTTGATCGGCTCCACGAGTTCGCCGCGGCGGTAAGCGGCGGGGTCTTTGGGTTCGAGGCGCCAGCGGGTAATGAACCGGCGGCTGGCGGCTTTCTGCTCGTCGAGGCTGTAATCGGTCTGTTGAATAGAGAAATAGCCCACGCGGTCGTCGGCGTAGCGCGGCGTCATCGGACGTTCCGGGAGGAGGATGAACGATTGGTTCATTTCCACGGACAGCGTGTTGGTGGTTTGGTTGTCGGGCAGTTTGGTGCCGCTGTAGGTGAGGATGTGCCGCACCTCCAGGTTTTGGGGGAAAGATTTTGCCGACACGATCATGCTGCGTTTGGAATCCAGGCTGCCGATGCCGAAATTTTTCTTCTCCTCGTCGCTCAGCGGGCCGATCATGGGCACGTCGGTGGTAAACAGCGTACCGGCTTCAAAGACGACGTTTGTGGAATCGTCGTTGTAGCACGAGAGATCGAAGCTCATGATTACCGGCTCAAAGTTGTTGTTGCGCACCGATTGGTACACGGGTTTCTCTTCGCTGGCAACGCTGTTATACGATACCGAGCGCAGCAGAATTTTGCCGTCGAACAGTTGCCAGCGGATGACCTGCTCGGGTCGGGATTCCATGCCGGCGCCGCCGAAGCTCAGATTTTTCACATACCCGGAAATCCGGCTGACCACCAGTATTTCACGCTCCAGCAGGTTTTTCGAGATTTCAAAATAATACTTGCCGCCTACTTTGTGCACCGTCCAGAAGCCGGTATCCGTGACGGCTTCTTTGGTGATGATATCGGCGTATTTTTTGCCGCCGGACTTTTCCTCTTTTTTTTCCTCTGTTTTAGCATCGGCGGATTTTGCGTCGGCAGGTTTATCCTGGGCGAGCAGGCGGGGGCTTGCGCTGAACAGGAAGAGGGCGAGCAGGCACAACAAGTGTTTATTTTGCATGGCAGGTATATCTAAATTTTTTTTTAGAAAAAACAGCGTTTTCTTCTGTTTTAAAGCGTTCTTTAACAAGCGATTGCCGGTTTTTCCGGCGCCTCGGCGAGCGCTGCGCGGAGGGCGGCGTCGAGCAGTTTTTGCTCCAACAGATCGGCCAGGGTCTCGAAATAGAGGATGACGTCCTCGCGCCGGTTGCGTTCCAGCCAGCGGAAGCCGCCGGGCAGGTGTTGGAGCACGGCTTTATCCGACAGGTATTCCAGGTGGCACACATCGGCGGGGGTGAGGCCGGCGTCCATCAGTTTGTGCAGAACCAGCGCTTCCGGCGCGCGGGATACCTCGCAGTAGTCCTGCGCGAGTTCCGTCCACTCACCGGCGCCGGAGAGGTTGTACTGTTCGATTTCAGCGGCGGAGAAGCCGGTGAGCGTTTGGGCCAGGTTGCCGCAGTTGCAATGGCCGTGGCGGCCCCAGGTATAACGGGCGCCGTCGCGGAGCCGCTCGGCGGTCGTCCGCAAAGATTCGATGAGCAGGAGGGAGGGGAGTGCCATTAGAAAAAATTGGTTGTTAAACGTGAGGCCCGCGCGGCGGGTGCGCAGACAAGTTTTAAAAACACGCGAAGTAAACGAGTGTTTTTGTAAAAAACGGTAAAATTTTTCAGACAGTCCCGAATCATATCGTCGTATGTTATTTTTGCCGGTGCGGCGAGCCTGTATTTTCATGTAACTTTGCACTTTCGCGCTTTTGCATTTCTAAAATCATGACGAACGACGATATCCTTGCCGATCTTGCCGACTGCCTCGTGGCAGGCGAAATGGCGTATCTGCACAAAATCACCCACGAAATCCTGTCGCACCCCGATTCCCGCCGTTGGAATGACGCCGAGACAGACTACGAAATGGATCGGGTGCTCGAACGGGTTATCCAGGAACCGCAGAATTTCATCCGCATTGATCCGCCCGAACCCCATGACTCCTACCGCATGATGGAGGAGTTCGCATTCACCCGGGAGGATGCGCCGCTCATCAAGCGGCTCGCCGATGCACTCCAGGGAAAAAAACCATTCCGGCTTTTTCGCCAGGCCGCAGAGGACGCCGGCGTCCTGGACGACTGGTACGATTTTGAGTTCGAGCAAGTCAAGGAATGGGCAAAACAGGAGCTGATCCGAAAATGGGACGCCTGAATGCCGCTCGCTTCCGAACCAGTAATAGAATTAATTTGGGCGAACAATCAAATAGCGCCAACTTTGCCGGTAAATCTGAAACCGCTGTTTTTCCTCACCACCCGATCTTTCCCAAGGTTCGCATGCGTTTCCTGCTTTTCCCCCTTCTCGCACTCTGCGCTTTTGCGCCGCTCTACAGCCAAAACCGGCCCGACCCGCCCAAACTGATCGTCGGCATCGTCGTGGATCAAATGCGGTACGACTATCTGTATAAATACTATGATAAATACAGCGAGGACGGTTTTAAACGCCTGCTCCGCGAAGGGTTTTCCTTTGAAAATGCGCACTTTAACTACATGCCAACCTATACCGCGCCGGGCCACGCCGCTATTTACACAGGTACCACGCCCTCGGTGAACGGCATTATTTCCAATGAATGGTGGGATCCGGAATGGGGACAACACCGCTATGTCACGGCGGATACCACCGTGCAGACGGTCGGCGCAGAAGGGAAAGTCGGGCAACATGCACCCCGGGTGTTGCTGTCCAGCACCATCACGGACGAATTGCGGCTGTCCAACGACGGTCGCTCCAAAGTCGTCGGAATCTGCCTGAAAGACCGCGGCAGTATCCTGCCCGCCGGCCATATCCCAAATGCCTGCTTCTGGTTCGACGACAAAGGGGGGAATTGGATCACTTCCACGTATTACCAGGACTCCCTGCAACTCCCCGACTGGGTGAAGGCCTTCAATGCGCGCCGATTACCCGATCTGTATATGGCGCAACCCTGGACGCCAAAATTCCCCCTGGACAGTATGCCGGAAAGTTTTAACGGCTGGTCGTACAAAAAACGCCTGGGGAACAATACCGGTTTCCCCTACGATCTGCCCGGCATGCTCAAGTCGAGCGGCAACTACGGCGCCATCCGGTACACGCCCTTGGGCAACCGCCTGACGACCGATTTTGCCCTTGAGGCCCTCGATGCCATGCAACTCGGCGGCGATGCCTACCCCGATTTTCTTTGCCTGAGCTACTCTTCCACGGATTATTGCACGCACCACTTCGGCGTGCATGCCGCAGAAACGCAGGATACGTATCTGCGCCTGGATGAAGACCTGGCCCGGCTTTTAAACATACTGGATCAAAAATTTGGCAAAAATCAGGTGCTGGTTTTCCTCACCGCCGATCACGGGGGCGCCGAAACGCCGCAACACCTGCACGACCTACAGTTTCCGGTCGGCGTGTTCCGGGAAGGCCGGATGGAAAAACTCCTGGACAGCGTGCTCGCTTCGATTTACCTGCAGCCCGGAAAATATGTGCAGGAAGTGAACAACCAGCAGGTCTGGCTGCACACGGAGGGCCTGCTCGAAGCGGGGATTGCGCCTGCCGACGCTGCCGAGGCGATCATAGACTACCTGAAGGCGCAACCGGGAGTTTATGACGCTTTTACGGCTGAATATGCCCAAATACTGTCTGCAGACTATCCGTTTATCTCCGAAATCCGCCGGGGATTGCACCCGCGCCGCTCCGGCGATATCTTGTACCTCCTCGATCCCGCCTGGCATGCCGACGATCAGTCGTTTCTCACCGCCGGCACCACGCACGGCTCGCCGTACGCCTACGATACGCATGTGCCCTTGCTTTGGTACGGCTGGCGGACGCCCCCGGGCGAAAGCCGCGCGCCGGTAAGTATCACCGATATCGCGCCCACGCTGGCGGCGATGTTGCGCATCATGGAGCCGAACGGAACGACTGGCAAAGTGATTGCAGACTGGTAAAAGTGTGTTCAGGCGTTCAGCCAGTACACGACCTTGATAACGAAGGTTTTATTTTTAGGGGATAAAAACCGTACCTGCGTATCGGGGATCGGCTCGGCGAAAGAATTGTCGGTATAAACAATAAATACATCCGACACCGGCGCAAAACGCCACTGCAGCCGGGCATTGACGTTGAAATTGTTCGTCTGGGTGTTGTACTGAAAAAACGCGCTGGTAAATAATTTTCGCGTGAAAGCCAGCTCCGCCCGGGGGCCGATCAGCCAAAAATCAGCGGAGGCGTACGGCGCCGGCAAGCGGATGCGGTTGAAATTGGCATTTACGGTAATCAAGCCAATGGGCTGGAGGCGATAAGCGATATTGCCGGAAACGGTGATGATTTGCCCGTTAAAATACCCGCCAAAAGTCGTATTCGCGTTGTATTGCAGGTTGTGCGAGGGACTGCTGGAAAAATTCACATATCCGTTCCAATACGTGTATCCGCGTTTGCCGGGCAAAGGCAGTTCGCCCGCGCGGTACAAATTCGTCGGATCGAAATCGTCGAACAAATAGGTGTAGAGATTCGAGACGCCGGCTTCGAGGCTGGCCTGGCTTTTAAATACGCCCGACCAGTACGTTGTCACTTCGCGATCCATTTCCTGAAAATCCAGGCTGAATGTATGGTCGCCGCTCACGCCGATCTGCCAGGAATTGAGTTGTTTGTTTTGCGGGTAAAAAGTGTACCCGACGCCCGGGAAGAAACTTTGCACACCGTTGCGCGGTACGAAACCGGCATCTGCCGTGTAGGTGCTGTCCACCAGCACATATCCCATTCGGGCGTTTAGGTTTCGATCCCGGTAGCCCAGAAACTGCGCCAGCGTGTTGCCGCGTTTTTTCGGATCGGGGGAGAAAGAGCGGTGGTAGTACCACTCGCCTTCCCAGCGATTGTCCTGGGAGTACAAGTTGTATTCCACGCCGGCGACGCGCTGCCAGGGCTGTTGCCCTTGCTTTTGTTCGGGGGTAAGCGGGCTCAAAAAGTTTTCTTTATTTACAAAAATCCCGCTGATCGCGCTGCGCTGGAACACCTTGCGCTGGAGGGTCGCTACGGTAAAATTGGCCGCAGGCAGCGCGCGAAGGCTGTCCCAGGTCAGCCCCCGGGTTTGCATATTCAGCAGCCCTACCCGCCAGTCGTCGTTGAGTTTGCCGCTGAGGCGGGCGCCGGCGAGAATCGGCACGGCTTGGTTTTCACCCGTGCGCGGGTTGCGGGCCAGTCCGATGCGTCGGGAGAAAAAAGGGCGGGTACTGGGGAAGCCGAACATGGCGAACAGGTCGCGGTTTTCTAAAAAAAACTGCCGTCTTTCCGGGAAAAAGAGTTCAAAACGGCTGAGATTCGTCACCTGCCGATCCACTTCCACCTGCGAAAAATCCGGATTAAAGGTCAAATCCAGATTCAGCGAGGGGGTGACGGCGATCTTGGCGTCGCCGCCGAGGTCGTGCCGAAACGCGTCCGGTTTTTCCCTGACCCGCAGGTCGGCAGGGTCGCGGAGATAATTGACGTTGTAGTTTCCCGTGGCGTAGGGGATCAGGGAAATATTGGCGCCGGGTGTCGGCGGCGGTTCGTCCCAGATCAGCGAGCCGGTGAAAGCGAGGTTATTGGCAGCAAATTGCAGGGGGACGGGCCGCCAGGCGCTGACTTCAAAATTTTGCAATTTTACGCGGATGAAATTCATTTGCCAGCGATTTTCGCCTTCGGATACTTTGTAGCGCAGGGTTTTGAACGGGATCGCGATTTCCGCTACCCAGCGATCCGGGCCGGTGGATACGGCGGATACCCACCGATTGTCCCAGTCGAACGAGAGCGTCGTCCCGTTGTCAATCAGCGCTTCTCGCTGTACGTTGAGGGGATTGACGCCAAAAGCGAAGCCATTCAGACCGTCTTTAAACGGATCCAGTAAGATATTGAGCACATCGCTGCTGCCGTTGGGAAAATCCCGTTTCAGGCTTTGCACTGTGAAGGTTTCGCCGGGCTGGTAGCATACCGCGCTGACGTACAGGTTTTTGTCGTCGAAGCAGAGGCGGATTTCGGTTTGAAATGCGGTCAGTCCGGTATCCACCGGAAACTGCCGGGTGAAGTCGGTGGCGACTTGTGCGGCTGCCCAGGCGGCATCGTCCAGCACGCCGTCCACTTTCACCGCTTCGGCGGTTTTCCGGATGTGCAGGTTTTGCGGGGCTGCGGGCGCCTGCGCCGCTGCGGGCTGTGCGCCGCAGAAGGCGAGGGCAAGCAGCAGGGGAAGGGTATGTTTTTTCATGGCGCAAAATTACAGGTTCCGCGCGGCTTACACGGTGCAAACTGTCGTGCCGGGCATTTTTCAGCGCCCGCATGCGCTTTTCTTGGTTACACGGTATGAAAATTCCCGACAGCAACCGTTCTTTGGGTTTTGAAACCGAAATTAATATGATTTTACTAACCGGCGCCGGCGGTCAGCTCGGACAAAGTTTTCTGGCGCAGCCGACTGCTCCCTTACCCTTACTGCCCTGTACTTCCTCCCAACTGGATATCGCCGATGCGCGCGCGGTAGAGGCTTTTTTTCGCGCACATCCGGTGCGATATTGTGTGAATTGCGCGGCCTATACGGCGGTGGACAAAGCGGAAAGCGAGCCGGATCGCGCCCGGGCTGTCAATGTGGCGGGCGTGCGCAATCTGGCCAAGGCCTGCGCGGCGCGCGGGATTCCGCTGATTCATTTTTCTACCGATTATGTATATCATTCCCGCCAGAATACGCCGTACAAGGAGACGGACGCCGTGCACCCGCGCGGCGTGTACGCGCGCACGAAGCGGGCCGGGGAAGTCGCTGCCCTGAAAACGCACGCCGGCACGATGGTGATCCGAACGTCGTGGGTGTACTCCCCGTTTGGCGCCAATTTTGTCAAGACAATCCTACGGTACGGTCGAGAGCGCCCCTTGCTGCGCGTGGTGTACGACCAGGTGGGCAGTCCGACCTACGCGCCCGACCTGGCGGCGGCGGTACTTCAAATCATCGGACAAGTAGAAAAAGGCGAGAAGACGGCGGCAGATCTGGCCGGTATTTGGCATTATTCGAACGAGGGCGCCATCAGTTGGTACGATTTTGCCCAGGCGATCGCGCGGGGTAAGGGGTTAAGTTGTCGCGTTGAGGCGATCGAGTCCCGGGAGTTTCCTACGGCTGCGGAGCGGCCGTTTTACAGCGTGCTGCACAAAGGAAAAATCAAGGCGGCGTTCGGTTTGGAGATACCGTATTGGTTGGACAGCCTGGAGGTGTGTTTGCGGGAATTGGCGTGAGCAGACTACTGGAGCCCGACGTTCATTTTCCGGAGTTGGAGCGCATCCAGGAATTGGAGCGTATCCGCCAGGCCGTTGAGGATGCGGCCATTGGCGGGTAATTT
>JBEIDF010000152.1:0-9093 GCA_040383605.1 Lewinellaceae bacterium | reverse complement strand
GACGAAGGGGTGCGCCGGGACACCACGATGGAGGCGCTCGCCAAATTAAAACCGGCGTTTGACGCGCAGGGAATCGTCACGGCCGGGAATGCTTCGCAGACTTCCGACGGCGCGGCGTTTGTCCTGGTAATGTCCGAAAGCATGATGAACAGCCTGGGATTGAAACCCGCAGCCCGCTTGGCATCTTGTGCGGTAGCGGGTGTTGAGCCCTTGTACATGGGTATTGGCCCGGTACAGGCCGTCCCGAAAGCGCTGCAGCAAGCGGGGCTTTCGCTCGATCAGATAGAGCAAATCGAACTCAACGAAGCCTTTGCCGCACAAGCGCTGGCGGTTATCAAAGCCTTGGATCTGGATATGGAACGGCTCAATGTCAATGGCGGCGCCATTGCCCTGGGCCACCCGCTAGGCTGTTCCGGCGCCAAATTATCAATCCAACTGCTCCACGAAATGCGCCGCCGCAACCAGCGATACGGCATGGTGACGGCTTGCGTTGGCGGCGGCCAGGGCATTGCCGGTATCTTTGAGCGCCTACATTGATCTGCATTTCCATACCTTTGCGCATCACTCAAAGGTTTGTTTTATGCGCTTCGTCTGTCTGCTAATCCTCCTGCTGCCTTTCACCGCAATGGCGCAGGAGGATTTTATTGTAGAGAAACTCCCGTATTTCATCAATTCGTCCTTCGACGAAATCACCCCGGTACCCAGTCGGGACGGTCAGACACTGTACTTCACCCGGGTTGGTTATCCGGATTTCGACCGCACGCTCTGGCTTGACTCGATAGATTACGCACAAAAACTGAGCGCGGAAGAGTACCGGAAAATGCTGGCTAAAATTTACAGCGAAATCGGAAAAACCCGCGTTACCAATCCGGAACGCGCAGCGTTTAACCAGGACGTCTGGATCGCGCGGGGCGACACGTCGAATTTCCAAACAGTGGAACACCCCGGCCCGCCGCTCAACAATGCCCTGCCCAATAGCGTCGTAACAATTACGCCCGACCCCAACGCGCTGTACGTCATCAATCAATTCAAGCCGGCGGGCGACATGAATAAAGGCTTTTCGGTGATCCGACGGCAAGCAGACGGCGCCTGGGCATTTCCCGAACCGGTAGAAATCAAGGACTTTTACACGATCAAATCCGACGTAAGCCTGACCATGAGCTTCGATGGCGAAGTGCTCATCCTCGCTGCGGCGCGTTTTGACTCCCGCGATCTCGACCTCTACGTCTGCTTTCGGGAAGGCGAAAACAAATGGACGGCGCCGCAGCACATGGGAAATGTGCTTAATTCTGAAAAGAGGGAACTCACGCCTTTCTTGTCGGAAGACCACCGCACACTTTTCTTTGCTTCTGACCGCTGGAACTCCAGCGGCGGACTCGACCTCTTTCTCAGTAAACGCGAGGACGACACTTGGCTAAACTGGACGCCCCCACTCCGCTTTACCTATCCGATCAATTCGCCGAACAACGAAAGCCAGCCCTATTTCAATATGACCTCAGGCTACTTGTATTTCACGTCGCAACGCGACGGATCCAGCGATATCTTCCGGGTGCGTATCGCGCCGCCTCAGCCCACAGAACTCGTCATTACCGGCCGGATTCTAAACCGTACAACCAACATGCTGGTAACCGGCGGAAAATTGCGATACGGCAGCAATAACATCACCGACAATATCATCACCACAGAAGACGGGTATTACACCTTGCGCATTCCTAAAGGCATCGAATTTCAACTGATCCCGGAGAAAGGCGGATTCTCCGGCAAAACGGAAACTGTGCTATTTCGCCGCGACTACTACTACTTCCAGGAATATTACACCATAGACCTCTATCTCGAACCCCTGCAGGAAGGAAGCAAAATTGAATTGCGCCCTATCTTTTTCCAACAATCCAAAGCAATCATCCTGGAACCCTCCTACCCCGAACTACAACGCCTCGCCAATATCCTGATCGAAAACCCCAACATGGCAATCCGGGTGGAAGGCCACACCGATAATATGGGCAAAGCAGAAGACCTGCTGCAACTATCTCAGGAAAGGGCGCAAGCCGTAAAAGATTTTCTTATCGGTCGCGGCGTCGCTGCCGAGCGCATCGAAACACTGGGATATGGCGCACAATTCCCACTGGCCGAAAACAACACCGATGAAGAGCGGAGCCAAAACCGCCGCGTGGAAATCCGCATCACGAAGATATGATTGTTCCACGTGGAACACGGCAGAACTATTGATTCTGATGAGAACCCAAAAAAGGAAGAGGAAAGGTATAGTGTTCCACGTGGAACATTGTTTGTTGGGGCGGCAAGTGTCGGCGTGAATTAAAGTCACGCCGACACTATTACGCGATCGGGATTTTATTCCTCAATTTAATTAAACTTGTAACTGGTTAGTAGGTCGCGTCTGAGCCAAAAAAGGATCCAATTTTCGCCAAAGGCCTATTTGGGAAACCTAAAAAAATATAGTTTTTATTTTATTCTAAAAATAACTAAATAAGATGTTTATTTTTAAAATAAATAAACTTTTTTATTTATAAAAGTAAAATTAAAAGAATAAATTAAAACATTAGTTCGATTCCGCGCGGGCGGCAGCAAGTTCCTGCAGAAACCCGCGAAGGATTTGGTTAAACTCTTCCGGCTTCTCCATCATCGGCGCGTGGCCGCATTGATCGAGGAAGTATAGTTTGGAGCCTTTAATCAGATCGTGGAATTTTTCGCCGACAAACGGCGGGGTAACGGCATCCTGCTTACCCCAGATCAACAGGGTAGGGGTATTGATTTGATGCAGACGGTCACCGAGATTGTGCCGCACGGCCGACTTCGCCGTTGCGACCACCCGAATGGCTTTGCCACGGTCGTTCACAATTTCAAAAATTTCATCCACCAGTTCTTTGGTCGCTACAGCCGGATCGAAAAAAGTATCCCCCGCTTTCTTTTTGATATACTCATAATCGCCGCGCTTGGGGAAAGCCGTCCCAAATGCGCTTTCAAAAAGTCCGGAACTACCCGTCAGGGTCACAGACGCCACGCGTTCCGGATGCGCCAATACATACAGCAGGGCGATATGGCCGCCCAGTGAATTACCCAGTACGTGTACCTTGTCGAAACCTTTATAACTAATAAAACGGGCTACGGAATCTACCAGTCCCGAAACAGACACCTGCAAAATCGGCAGATCATATATCGGCAGTATCGGAATCAGTATGTTGTAGTCCTTCGAAAAATCTTTCGTAATGTGCTCAAAATTACTCAAGGCGCCGAACAGGCCATGCAGCAATACGATCGGCTCGCCATTACCCCCGGTTTCGATATACCGAAATCCATTTACTTCTTGAATTGGAAAATCCATGCGCTGCGGATAAACTTTATTTTGTTAATGTGCAAAAATAGATAAACTCCTACAAACTCCAAACAAATCAAACAGAACGGTATTTGGCCGGTATTTCAGATTGCAAATAATGCACCCAAAGGAGTACGCCAAACAGTAGCACCGCGCCGGCCTGGTGATATACGCCAAGATCAACGGGGACGCTGGATTTGCAGTTGATCAGGGTAAAAATACCCAGTAATACCTGAACAAACAACATGCCGGCTAAGGCTACGCTGCCGCGCTGGAACGCACGGTTGCCGGCCTTCCAAGTACGCCAGATAAACAAGCCAATCAGCAGCGTCAGCAAATACGCCATATTCCGATGCATAAACTGGATCAGCGCCGGCATAAATGGATTGGTGTCGTAGTGAATAAAACTATCCAACTGCCAGTGGCTGCCATCCAATAACACGGCGGGCAGGTACGAACCGCCTATATCAGGCCAGGTGGGAAAAAACAACCCGGCCTTGGATCCGGACATCATGGCGCCCAGGCCAATCTGGAAAAAAGCCAATCCCAGCAAGCCCCAACTCCAGCGCCGCCACTGCGGCCGCACCCAGGAGGAGTCCGGCGCAGGCCGGAATGCAATAAAGGTCGTCCACAACAAATAACCAAAAATAATCAGCGCCATACACAAGTGCAAGGTCAGATTATAGGCGTTGACCCACGGACGATCGCGCAGGCCGCTGAATACCATGATCCAGCCAAAAAATCCTTCCAGCCCGGCCAACAGTACCACCACCACCAGCCGGTTTGTCAACTGCCGGGAAAGCATGCCCCGCCACAAAAACCAACCGAATGGAAAGATGAAAACAAAAAACATCAACCGCGCCCAAAGCCGGTGAAAGTACTCCCAGAAATAAATGAACTTGAAATCCTCCAGACTCATTCCCTGGTTGATCTTTTGATACTGCGGCGTAGCCTTGTACAATTCAAACTCGGAGGCCCAGTCTGCCGCATTCAACGGCGGAAGGGTTCCACGCACGACCTCCCACTTCGTAATACTCAAGCCGCTGCCAGTGAGACGCGTGACCCCGCCGATGACGACCTGCAGGAAAATCATGACCAGACCGGTGATTAACCAAATTTTCACCCCGCGGGGTATTTGAGATGCTTCCGCAAAACGAAATTGAAACATAGACGCTGCCATATTGAGCATTTTTAAAATTCGAAACAAAAGTACGGCCATCGGGCAAAGGCTTTTCCACAATGCCAATCCTTCTTTAATAATTTTTAATGTTTTTAAATTTTTAAATCCTGTTATTATTAGGGCTGTGAATTTGTGGATAACGTCGTAACGTGCATCTAAAAGGGAGATATCCTCAACAGTTACCAGCTTTATCCACAGATTGATATTTTTGTGGGCTCTTACAATCAATTTGTTGCGCCGATTTCCACAACTTTGTGAATAAAAATGTGAAAATGGCTTTATTTACATTAACATCAATGTTAGCTGTGAATAGCCGGTTAGCTTTTTGGCATTTCTCCACAATCTGCGTCGGGTAACCCGTCCCCCTGTGGATAACGGGGATAAAATGTGAGCTGATGTTGGGTATTTCGGGACTTATCCACAAGGGTATTTGAATAACTTATGCAAAACAGCCGTATAGCACTTGCTGTTCTCGGAACCGCCTATTCTGTATATATTTTAGCGCGGGCCTTCACCGTACCCATCACGATTGACGAGGGGTACAGCATCATGACGTATGTGGACAAGCCGGTCTGGCAGATCATCACGTACCAGTACAATGAACTCAGCGCCAACAACCATATTCTGAATACGCTTTGCATCAAATGGCTGGCGGCGCTGCAAGGTATGAGTTTGACCGCCGCCCGGCTGGGTAATATCGTCTGCGGCGTCGGGTATGTATGGGCGGGTGCGCGGTTGATGGAGGCCTTATTTTCGGATCGCGTCTTGCGGATTGCCGGTTTTGCGCTTTGGCTGGGCAATATTTATATGGCGGAATTTTTTTCGATCGGCCGCGGATACGGCATGTCCATTGGATTGATGGCGCTTTCGATTGGCTGGATGTACCGGCACTTGCAGGATCACCATTTTCGCACGCTGGCTTACGCGATGGGGATTGCCTGGTTGAGTGTGGCTGCGAATTTTACCCTGCTCAATTATTATCTTTTTCTCACCGCTTTTGCCTTGTGGCTGGTCGCGGTGAATCCTGTTCGGCGTGGTATTCGCCTGTCGTTGCTCGCAGGGCTTTCGGTTGCGATGGGATTTTTCCTGTACAGGCCTTTCCAGCAAATGCGGTCGGTCAACGAGTTTGATAAATTCGGCGCCAAAGGTTTTTATGAAGATACCCTGTACACCTTTGTGCGCTCGGCCTTTCGGGGCGAAGAATATTTTGGACCGGATACGTATCCCGCCTGCACGTATATCCTGGCCGGCTTATTTTTTTTCTTGTTGGCGGCCGGTTTATGGCAATGGCAGCGCGCGCGTTTTCGCTGGAGCCCGCCGCTTTTCCTCGCCGCTTTATTACCGGGCGTGTTGTTGGTAAATGTAAGTATGACCTTACTCACCAGCGCTACCTGGCTTCCCGGTCGCACCAACGCATTTTTTTATCCTTTGTTGATCGCAAGCCTCGTGGGCGTTTTGGCGGGCATGCCCCTTGCTTTTGCCCGGCGCGCACTGCTGATCCTGGCATTGCCGGTAGCCTGGCATTTTGGCAACACACTGAATTTGCGCGACTCTTTTGAATGGTGGTTCGACCGGAACACCCGTAAAGTACTGGATTACGTCGCTAATGTGTACCAGGAGGAAAAACGCAGCCAACCCATCCGCTTAAGTTGCTATTGGTTGTACGACCCGTCGTTCGATTTTCATATTCAATACGATCGCGCCGGCTATGACCGCTATGTCGTGCGCGATATTCCCTGGATCGGCCTCCCTAAAGCGGAAGACAACTGGGAATATTATTATTGCGGCAGGGAGCAGATGGAGCAGCTTCGCGATCTGTATGAGGTGGTTTGGGTAGTGGAGGCGAATAATCAGTATTTACTCCGGCTGAAAAAAAGGTAAAATCTACGATCCCTTGTTTTTCATCTTTCGCTGCTTCCACCATTTTTCCACCTCCACGGCGTGAAACAAAATGGCCGATACGCCGATGCAGCCGGCCAATTCCTGCCAGCTGAGCGGCTGGGTATTAAACACGGCATTGGCGGCGGGCAGGTAAATGACGATCATTTGCAGTACAAAAGTGAGGGCCACGGCTCCGAGCAGCGGCATATTGCTGAAAATTCCCTGGCGGTAAAGAAACGTGCGCTCGCTTCGAATGGCCAGGACGTGCCCTAACTGGCTCAAGGATAGTACCGTAAACACCATCGTTTGCCAGTGTTCGAGTTCGCGGTGCACCGACCAGGCCTGTGTGCCGAGCGTCAAGGCCGCCATAAACAGTCCCACCCAGAGGATGTGGTATCCGGCGCCTTGCGCGAAAAGACTTTCGCCGGCGGGTCGGGGCGGTCGCCGCATGATATCCGGTTCGGGTTTTTCGCCGGCCAGTGCCAGGCCGGGGAGGCCATCGGTCACCAAATTGATCCACAGGATATGGATGGGCAGCAGCGGCATCGGCAGTCCGAGCAGGGGCGCCAGGAAGATCGTCCATATTTCTGCGCTGTTGCAGGTCATGATGTATTTGACGAACTTGCGGATATTGTCGTAGATCCCGCGGCCTTCGCGCACGGCGCGCACGATGGTGGCAAAATTATCATCCAGCAAGATCATGTGCGCCGCTTCTTTGCTGACGTCCGTGCCATTGATTCCCATGGCGACCCCGATATTGGCCGCCTTGAGCGAGGGTGCGTCGTTGACGCCGTCGCCCGTCATTGCGGCGAAATGTTTTTTCTTTTGCAGGGCCTTTACGATTTGCAATTTTTGGTCGGGTGAAACTCGGGCGTACACCCGGATTTTTTCCACCTGTTCTTCAAACGCTTCGGGCTGCAGGCGCTGCAGTTCGAGGCCGGTCAGCATGAGGTCGCCGGGTTCGAGGATTCCGATTTCGCGGGCGATGGCCGCAGCAGTGGCCGGGTGGTCGCCGGTAATCATAACCGGCCGGATGCCTGCGGTTTTGCAATCGGCGATCGCGGCCTTGACTTCTTCGCGGGGCGGGTCAATCATTCCGGCGATTCCGGCAAAATGCAAATTACGTTCCACCGTGTCATAAGAGAAGGGATGCGGGATGGCGTCGAGTATAGTATAGGCGTACGCGATGACCCGCAGGCCTTTTTCCGACCAGGCATAAGCTTCGGCGGTCAGCGCGGCCTGATCCGGCCCCGTGGCCAGTCTGGCAGCAATAGCTTCTGCGGCGCCCTTTGAAAAAACCAGATACCGGTCGCCGAAGCGGTGCACGGTTGTCATGCACTTGCGGTCGGAATCGAAAGGTAATTCGGCTTCCCGCGGATAATTTTGCGCGATGCGCCGGTAGGTTTCCGCGCCCCATTTTTCTTGAGCAAAGCGCAGCAGCGCGATTTCCGTCGGATCGCCGCGGAGGGAGCCGTCCTCGGCCGTTTTCACGTCTTGGTTGAGCGATACCGCGAGGCCGAACAGGGAGATATCCGGTTCGGGCTGGATATCCGGCTGGCGTTCTTCCGTTTGCACCACCTGCATTTGGTTGAGCGTGAGGGTGCCTGTTTTGTCTGTACAGATAAAATTGACCGAACCCAGCGTTTCCACGGCGGGGAGTTTTCGGATCAGGGCATTTTTCTTGACCAGCCGGTTGGCGCCGCGGGCCAGCGCCACGGTGATCAGCGCCGGCAGCGCTTCCGGGATGGCGGCTACTGCGAGGCTAATGGAGAGCAGGAGCATATTGACGGGCGTTTCTCCGCGCAGCAGCCCGACGCCGAACAGCAGCGCGCAGATGGCCAGCACGCCGTAAGACAGTTTTCTGCCGAAATCAGCCATACGTTGTTGCAGCGGCGTGACGGCTTCTTTTTCCTGCAGCATGCGCGCGATCTTGCCGATTTCCGTATCCATGCCGGTGGCGACGACCAGTCCTTTTCCCCGTCCGTTCGTCACCAATGCGCCTTTGTAGGCCATGTTGAAACGATCGCCGAGGGGAATCTCCTGTTCCTGCAGCGTCCGATCCGTTTTGTCCACCGGCGCCGATTCGCCAGTCAGGGCTGATTCGTCTATGCGCAGGCTGTGCGTTTCTATCAGGCGCAAATCAGCCGGTACGGCATTACCGGCCTCCAGCAGCACCACGTCGCCGGGTGTCAGTGCGCTTGCCGGGGCAGACTGCGCTTTCCCCTCCCGCAGCACTTCCGTGGTCAGCACCGCCATTTTTTTGAGCGCTTCCAGCGCTTGCTCCGCGCGGTACTCCTGAATAAAACCGACTACGGCATTCAGAAAGACAATGACCAGAATAATCACGGTATCCGCGATATCTCCGACAATACCGGAGACAATAGCCGCCAATATCAGGATCAGGATCATAAAATCCTTGAACTGCCCGACAAAAAACAGCCAGGCCGGTTTTTTTTTCTTTCCCTGAATTTCGTTTGGGCCGTATTTGGCCAGGCGCAGTTCGCTCTCTTGCGCGCTCAGACCGTCTGGTTGTGCGCCCAGCAATTCGAAAGCTTTGTTGACGTCGAGAAAATGAAAATTCATAGCATTTTGATTGGGGATTTCGGATTTCGGATTGGGGATTTCGGATTGGGGCGATTTCGGGTTATTTCTGTTCATCGTTCGGCTAAAATCCCCAATCCGAAATCCCCAATCCGAAATT
>JBEIDF010000151.1:0-9115 GCA_040383605.1 Lewinellaceae bacterium | reverse complement strand
GCAATAATCGGTAAGCCGAGCATTTGCGCACCCAAGGCAGAAACAAAGGCGCGGGGGTGGCGTACGATCCGGGCAAAATCGCTTAACGTGAGTGATAAGCCCACGCCAAACATGACCAGCCCCAAAACCGAGCCGACCGCAATATCAACTATTTGTGATGGCGCCAAAATGCAGAGGTTTTCCTACGCCTCAAAGATACAGGCTTCTAATCAATAAATACAATTTCGCCCGGGGCAATACCGGCGGGGAAACTGCCCTGCAGCACGCCGTTCGGACTGAAAACGCGCACCTCGCCGGCGGCGCTAAAATCTTTCGCATCGGCGCAATACAAGTATCCGTTCTGCGGATGACAGCCCAAACCGTACGCAGGGAACCCTAATATCTTTTCCGGCGTTCCGCCGTTTGTCTTCCGATAGACACCACCGCCGCCGGCGAAATACAGGGCGTCTTTTTGGGGCGAACGGCATAAGTCTTCGGAGTAGGCCGGCGCCGTCCAGGATTGGTTGGGCAACTGGTTGACGCCGAATAGGGTGGATAATGAACCGCTGGGCGCGGGATCCAGAAAATAGCCCCTCGACAACGCGAAGGTACGGCCGCCGTCGAATACATCGGACAGCAGGGCGCCGGGATTGCGGCTGTTCTGTACCACCTCCCGGGACTGCTCGACGCCCAAGGACATGTTCACCACGCTCACGGTAGAGTCCACACCAAATCCGCCGGAGTTTGCGACGAAGATCAGATCCCCCCGGCGCAGCATTTTTTCAGGCCCGGCGCCTGTTGGGATGGTCTGCGTGACCTGCAGGGTGTTCAGATCCACCCGCGCCAGGCTGCCCGTCAGGCCGTCGGCGCCCCACTGGCTGACGTAGGCGGTATTTTCATCAATTGGCAGAAAAAAACGCGGCAGGGCAAGGCCGGTAATTTCGCCTTCATATTTGAACGTCGCAGCGTCCACGACCACCACTTTATTGGCGCCGTTCACTACAATATAGGCTTTGCCTTCGTGCAGGCAGAGGGATTGCACGAACTGCCCGAGCGCGGCGCCGCCGTTTTCCAGGCCGAATACGTCCTGTACGGTTTCGCCGTTTGCCGGGTTGTGCCAGGTGATGCCGCCTGTTCCGTTGAACGGTCCCTCATTTACAATAAATACTCCTGTATCATAGCGGCCGGGTTCATCGTCTGGCACGGCGGACTGGTACAGGTTGTCGCCGCAGGCAGTCAACAGCGCGCTCGTGAGCAGGGCGAAAAAAACGTACTTGAATGTCATGTTTGAAATTTTGAAGCGAAAAAATCACGGCGCAGGTTGGAGAATGACCCTTTTGCCCAAAACAACCAGCCAGGCCATCAAATTCCCGGGTGGGTACGACCCAAACCACGCCTTTGCTTTGCGGATCGCCGGCCGGTTCAAATCTACCCCGCGGGAAATCTGTACCTGGCGCAGCAGGCGTTCCAACTGGATAATACAGGACTTGATTTCCGAGCGCTCCAGCGGTTTATTCTTGAAATCAAAGACTTTTGCGCAGCGATAGCGCTTAGGGTTGTCCGGATCGGCTTTTCGCAGCATGCGGCGGCCGCGGCCTGTGTAGCGCACCGATGCTACCGGCGTCCAGCGGCGCGCGAGCGCTTTATGGCGGGCCAACTCCAGTCGCGGTAGATAGTAATCGAGCAGCGCGTTCAGGTGCGCTAAGCCCTCTAGGATCGTCCAGGACTTGGGGTCGGCGCGCTGCGCAAGCGCTGCGTTATCCAGCGGGACAATTTCCCGCCGCAGATGCTCCAGGAGCATCCGAAGGTCGGTTTCGAGTTGGTCGAGCAGCGCAGTTTGTGTCGTATTCATGATGTGGCGCAAAAATAACACAGCGCATGCAAGCCGGGTTGTTATTTGTGCGCAAATTGTCCGAACTTTGCACGCTTTTTTTTCGCAACGCCCGCGTTGCTCCTTTTTTCAAACTACTTAGTCGGCCGCATCTGAACCCCAAAAGGATTCATTTTTCGCCAGACAGCGAGCCGGCGAAGCAGGTACGTTCAAATAAATATGAAGACAAAAAAAATTCGCCCGGACAAAGTCAACGTCGTCACCCTCGGCTGTTCCAAAAATCTCGTGGACAGCGAAAACCTGATCACGCAGCTGCGCGGGAATGATTTTGACGTGACGCACGAGCGGGAAGATTCGGATGCGAATATCGTGATTATCAATACCTGCGGCTTTATTGACGTGGCTAAACAGGAAAGTATTGATACGATCCTGGCCCACGCAGCGCTCAAACAAAATGGCCAACTGGATAAACTCTACGTCACCGGCTGCCTGTCGCAGCGCTATAAAGACGACTTAGAGCAGGAAATCCCAGAGGTGGACGCCTACTTCGGCACCCTGGAAATGCCGGCCCTGCTGGCCAGACTAAACGCCGACTACAAGCACGAGCTGCTCGGCGAACGCCAGATCACCACGCTGCCGCACTACGCATACCTCAAAATATCGGAAGGATGCAACCGCACCTGCTCCTTCTGCGCGATCCCGCTGATGCGCGGCGGCCACGTGAGCCGCCCAATCGAAGAACTGGTACAGGAAGCCAAAAATCTCGCCCGCCGCGGGGTGAAGGAATTGATGCTGATCGCCCAGGAACTGACCTACTATGGCCTCGATATCTACAAAAAACGCGAATTGCCCCGCCTGCTACACGCCTTGGCCGACGTGGAGGGTATCGAGTGGATTCGCCTGCACTACGCCTATCCCAGTAAGTTTCCGCTGGAAATTCTCGATGTCATGGCCGAACGTCCGGAAATCTGCAACTACCTCGATATGCCCCTGCAGCATGTGAGCGATCCGGTGCTGGCTTCCATGCGCCGCCAGATTACGAAAGCCGAAACGGTAGAACTGCTCAACCGGGTCCGCGAAAAAGTGCCCGGTATCGCCCTGCGCACGACGTTCCTCGTGGGCTATCCCGGAGAAACGGAGGCCGATGTGGAGGCGCTGATCCAATTTGTGAAAGACCAGCAGTTCGAAAGGGTAGGGGTGTTCCAGTACTCCCATGAGGAAAGCACCCGCGCCCACGATTTGGTGGATGATGTGCCGGCCGAAGTGAAAGCGGAGCGCGCCCAACGCCTGATGGAAGTGCAGGAAGAAATCTCGCTGGCCAAGAACGAGGCCAAGATTGGCAAGGTGTACAAAACCCTGTTCGACCGCAAAGAAGGCGGATTCTACATCGGCCGCACCGAGGCCGACTCTCCGGAAGTGGACAATGAGGTGCTGGTGCCCGCTAAAGGAAATTATATCCGCCTGGGCGATTTTGCCCGGATACGCATTACGGATGCCGAGGCGTTTGATTTGTACGGCGAGCCGGTTGAAGAAATTATTACGAAAAGTACATCCAAAGCAGGATAAGCACTGCCACCGCCACAAAAAACAACCCGATCCAGCGCCAGGCATTGTCCGGCGCAGAATCCGGTAACGGCAGCGTGTCCGCCAGGATTTCGCGGGCGCGGTCGGCGTCTTGCGGCCGTACATGCAGCCGCATCATGTTCATCGTTTGGGTTTGTATAAACTGCGACCCCTGGTTGGATAAAAAACACGGAATCCCCTCCGCCCGCAGCCGGGCAGCGGCCACTTCGGCCTCCATTGGGGAAAAGAACTTGGCGACTACGTCGGCCTCGCCGCTTTCGAAATGCTCGAAAGGGTCGTTCATCTCCCAGTCGTCCAGTGGATCGCGGGTTGTCATGGGTGGAAATTTGATCAAAAGTAGGGAAAATTTGTGGTTCTACGCCAAAATTCACTTGGTTTTTCATAAGAGCGTGTTTAAAATTATATTTCTTTCTAATATGAAAAAGACTTTCATATTAGCGAGAAATATAATTTTAGACATGCTCGTAGCACTGGACATTGGGGCGTGTTGATGTTTTGGGTCGAATGTTCTAATTTATTTTCATATTTTTGCCTCGAATTTTAAAGTTTTTTTGTATTTATTTGCCTCGAATTTTTAAAAATGTACCATAGAAGGCTGATAGACAAGTATTTGTTTTCCTGGAAAAGTGACCCTTACCGAAAGCCGCTGCTTTTGAGAGGTGCAAGGCAGGTCGGGAAGTCATCTGCTATTCGGAATTTAAGCCAGGACTTTGAGGATTATGTTGAAATCAATTTTGAGCAAAGCCCTCAATACATTCCCTTGTTTTCGGGCGAGTTGTCGCCTGCTTACTTGTTAGAGCGGTTGTCGGTAACGGCTGGAAGACAAATTGTGCCGGGCAAGACACTGTTGTTTTTCGATGAAATCCAGGCTTGCCCTGCCGCCATTTCTTCCCTGCGTTTTTTTTATGAACAAATGCCTGGGCTACACCTGGTAGCAGCGGGTTCTTTGCTGGAATTTGCCCTCCAGACCCTGCCTTCGTATGGAGTAGGGCGTATTAAATCGTATTATATGTTCCCTTTTTCGTTCGATGAATTTTTGTTGTCATTAAACGAGGATTTATTGCTAGCGGAAAAACAAAATGCCCGTGCAGAGAAACCATTGCCCCAATTCCTGCACGAACGCCTGTTGCAATATTTGTCGGTTTTTATGGTAACAGGCGGCATGCCTGAAGCGGTAGCCCGGTATGCCGCTACGAAACAGTTATTGTCTGTGCAGGGCGTTCTGGACGACCTCATGGCAGCCCTGCGGTCGGATTTTGCCAAATACAAAAAAGCAATACCTTCCCTGCGTTTGCAAGAAGTTTTTAATTCGGTTGTGCAGCAGGCAGGGGGCAAATTTGTGTACTCCAAGGCAGGTACCCAAATCAAGGATTATCAGGCAAAAGAAGCAGTCGAGTTATTGATTTTGGCCGGCTGGGTTGTTCCGGTAACGCATTCGGACGCCAACGGTATTCCGATAGGCGCGGAGGCAAACCCTAAGAAAAGGAAAATGATGCTCTTGGACACCGGTATTTTCCAACGCATACTGGGACTTGACTTTACGGTATTGTACAGCCAACCTGATTTTCCAATGGTCAATAAAGGCTTGCTGGCAGAACAGTTCTGGGGGTTGGAATATATTAAATACCAATCACCAGAAGCCTATCCCGACCTGTATTACTGGCAACGCGAGGGGAAATCAAATGCAGAGGTGGACTTTTTGGCACAAAAGAATGGGGCTATATATCCCATCGAAATAAAATCTTCGGGCAAAGGACAGATGCAAAGTTTGCGTGTTTTTTTATCGGAGAAAAAGCAAACGCATGGCTACCGCTTCTCTATAGAAAATTTTGCCGAGTACCAGGATATTAAGGTGCTTCCCCTGTATGCAGTCTCCAATTTTTGTATGAATTTATAAAATATTTTTCGTGGCGTTTTTTCGGAAAAAAATTGTTCTCACATCAAAAAGTATAATCTTAGACGCGGTTGAACAGGCATATCATGCAACTCAAAGACCTTTCAATTGGCTGAAATCCATGAAAACTTGGGTACATTTGCAAGACGAATAACTTTGAACGAGAAACATGCGCCACGCTCTTATAGCCGTCTCCCTGTTCAGCTTGGTCCTGCTCCTTTCCGCCTACTTCACCCTCGGCGGCAAGCAGCGGGAACCGGCCTTTCCAGAAAAAGTGGACTACAACTTCCACGTCCGCCCAATCCTGTCCGATCGCTGTTTCGCCTGCCACGGCCCGGATGAAAAAAAACGGGAGGCCGGCCTGCGGCTCGACCAGCCGGAGGGCGCTTACGCCGCCCTCGGCGAACGCAAAGACCGCTATGCCATCGTACCCGGCCATCCGGAAAAAAGCGCCCTGATTGACCGTATCTTCCAGCAGGATACGGAACTGGTGATGCCGCCGCCCGCCACGCACCTCACCCTGACGGATTACGAAAAAGCGCTGCTGCGCCGATGGATCGAACAAGGCGCCCCCTATTCCCCGCACTGGGCTTTTACCCCGCCCCAAAAAAGCGCCACGCCGCCAGTATCAGATGCGGACTGGCCCCAAAATGAAATAGACTATTTTCTGCTGGCTAAAATGGACGAACAAGGCCTCCAGCCAAACCAGGAAGCAGAAAAAAACCGGCTGCTCCGCCGCGTATGTTTCGACCTCACCGGCCTGCCGCCCGCACCAGATCTTTTGGCGCGCTTTCTGGCCGATAATTCGCCTAATGCGTATGAAAAAATCGTGGATTTGCTGCTGGCCTCCCCGGCCTACGGCGAGCGCATGGCCATGAACTGGCTCGACCTGGCGCGCTATTCCGATACGCATGGCTATCAGGACGATCTGCCGCGGATCATGTGGCCCTGGCGTGACTGGGTGATTAAGGCGTTTAATGAAAATATGCCCTACGACCGCTTTGTCGGTTGGCAACTCGCCGGCGACTTGCTGCCCAACGCGACCAAAGAACAAATCCTCGCCACCGGCTTTAACCGAAACCACAAAATTACCCAGGAAGGCGGCGTCATTGACGAAGAATACCGGGTGGAATACGTGGCCGACCGCACCAATACGCTGGGAAAGGCTTTCCTCGGCCTGACGCTTGAATGCGCCCGCTGCCACGATCATAAATACGACCCCGTCAGCACAAAAGACTATTATGCCCTGTTCGCTTTCTTTAATAATGTACCCGAAAAAGGCTTCGTACCCAACCTGCAAACACCCGAACCCTGGATCCCGCTCACGCAGGCAGACGTATCCGGCGTGCTGCATTTTCTGAACGCGCAGGAGGTGCTCCAAAAAAAGGAAGATACCCTCCGCCTCATGGTCATGGCTGAACAACCGCCGGATAAAAAACGCGCCACGTTCGTCCTGAACCGCGGTCAGTACGACCAGCCAACCGCCCCCGTACAGCCCGCCGCGCCGCCCGCGATCCTGCCCTGGGATACCCTGCTGCCCGCAAATCGCCTGGGCCTGTCGAAGTGGCTGTTTAGTCCGAAAAATCCGCTCACCGCGCGGGTAACAGTAAACCGACTCTGGCAGGAAATCTTCGGCCGGGGTATCGTGTCCACGCCCGATAATTTCGGTATGCAGGGCGCCTTGCCCACGCACCCGGAACTACTCGACTGGCTGGCGGCGGATTTTCAGGAACACGGCTGGGATATCAAGCGGCTGCTCCGCCAAATGGTCACCAGCGCCGCCTACCGCCAATCGTCGGAAGCCGCACAAAAAGACCTCGCCCGTGATCCCGAAAATATCTGGCTGGCCCGCGGCCCGCGCCACCGTATGCCGTATGAGTTTATCCGCGATCAAATGCTGCTGACCAGCGGCCTCCTGGTACAAAAAATCGGCGGCCCCTCCGTAAAACCATTCCAACCCCCGGGGCTGTGGGAGGAAATCTCTACTGAAAAAACCGCCGACGCCTTCCGAGGGGAATTCAGCTACGTCCCGGATACCAGCGCCGACAAAATGTACCGGCGCAGTATTTATACCTATAACCGCCGGACAATCCCCCCGCCCACGCACCTGAGCTTCGACGCGCCTATGCGCGACCTCTGCGAAGTGCGGCGCACCAGCACCAGCACGCCCCTGCAAGCCCTCGCGCTGCTCAACGACCAGCAGGCGCTGGAGGCTGCCCGGGTGCTGGCACAACGACTGATCCGGGAGTCTGGAAAAGAAATGCCCGAAAAACGCATAGAAAAAGCCTTCCGCCGGATCGCCGGTCGCCCGCCGGCCCGCAGCGAACTGAAAAGCCTGGCCGAATTTTACCAGCGCCAACAAGCCAAATTCAGCCAACAAAAAAAACAAGCCGAACTGCTGATCCGGCAAACAGGCCCGTACCCAATAGAAAAAAATCAGGATCCGGCCGAACAGGCCGCACTCCTGCTCTGTATCCAAATCATCTACAACCTCGACGAGGTGATCTCTAAAACCTAGGCGCATGGAAAAGGAATTGCTGGAACACCACCTCCACCTCAATCGCCGCTCCTTCCTGGCCAAAACCGCCGTTGGTATCGGCAGCCTGGCACTCGGCTCGCTCCTGAACGCTTGCAACCAAGGCGATGAAAAAACCATCGCCGGCCTGTTGCCCCATGTCGCGCCCAAAGCAAAAAGGGTCATCTATCTCTTCCAAAGCGGCGCGCCGTCGCAACTGGAGTTATTCGACTGGAAACCCAAACTCCGCGAAATGCACGGACAGGAACTACCCGCCAGCGTGCGAATGGGACAACGCCTCACCGGGATGACCGCCAACCAGACTGCCTTCCCGCTGATCGGAACTAAAATTGATTTTCAACAACACGGCCAAAGCGGCGCCTGGATCTCCGACCTGCTCCCGCATATCGCCGGGATCGTGGATGAACTCTGTATCATCAAAACGATGCACACCGAAGCCATCAACCACGACCCGGCTGTCACTTTTTTCCAAACGGGCCACCAACAACCCGGCCGGCCGGCCATCGGCTCCTGGATGAGCTACGGCCTCGGCAGTGAAAATCAAAACCTGCCGGCTTTCGTCGTGCTGCTCTCCCGCGGACAAGGAAATATCCAACCCCTCGCCTCGCGGGTCTGGGGCAGCGCTTTCCTGCCGTCTATCCACCAGGGCGTCCAGTTCCGCGCCGGGAAAGACCCCATTCTCTACCTCAACAACCCCGCCGGCCTCGACAGCCTGACGCGCCGCGAAATGCTCGACCAAATCGCCCGGCTCAACCAACAACACCTCGAGGAATTCGGCGACCCGGAAATCGGAACCCGCATCGCCCAATACGAAATGTCGTTCCGCATGCAAAGCGCGGCGCCGGAACTGATGGACGTCAGCACGGAACCCGACAGCACGTTCCGACTGTATGGCGCCGAGGCGATGATCCCCGGAACGTATGCCGCCAACTGCCTGCTGGCGCGCCGATTGTCGGAACGCGGCGTCCGATTCGTCCAACTCTACCACATGGGCTGGGATGCGCACTTCGATGTGACGGGCATGACCACCCGATTGGCCAAAGACGTGGATCAGGCCTCCGCAGCCCTGGTGCTAGACCTCAAACAACGCGGCCTGCTGGAAGAGACGCTGGTGATCTGGGGCGGGGAGTTCGGCCGCACGAACTACGGCCAGGGCGCGCTCACCGATAATTACGGCCGCGACCACCACCCGCGCTGCTTCACCATCTGGATGGCCGGCGGCGGAGTGAAGCCGGGTATGGTCTATGGCGAAACCGACGAATTCGGGTACAATATCGCCGAAAAACCCGTG
>JBEIDF010000150.1:0-9147 GCA_040383605.1 Lewinellaceae bacterium | reverse complement strand
ATAAACTATTGGAAAACTGGTATAAAACATATAATTTTGATCGTCCGAATTCCAGATTGAAGTATAAAACCCCGGCAGCGTTTGAAAAAGCAAACCAGAATCGCTACTTTAAAATGGTGCCGGCGAACGGGGGGGAGGACACAAGGACGATGAAATGCACTATGAAATCATCAAAATGCACATAATTCATCGAAATAATGCCTGTCTATCAACATCATGTATCAGCATAGATATCTAAAGAGTACCAAAAATTAGGCTTTTAATTTCCCAGAGTACTACAAAAAAATTGAGAAACAGTATTGCCCCAACAATGTACAGTAACCAATTCAACTGAAACTTGAGCGAATTTAGTTGGCTATTCAAGTATTGGTTAGCCTCCTGTAATTCAGTGATTTGTTGTTTAAAGTGTCCCCACAAGATATTTTGCCGATTACTTTCCTCTGTGCTAAAAGATATGATTTCTTCAATTTTCTTATTTATAACTTTTGTCTGCTCAATACCAATTTTTTTAAATTGTTCGTGAAGATAAAGGGCTTCGTTAAATATACTTTTAGTATCCTTTTTTATGCACGAAACTTGCAATTCAAGTTCATTTATTATGTTTTTATCTTCTATTGGATATTTTTGTGTGCCGTTATTGCGTTCTGTTGAATTTAACTGAATTTTTATACTTTCAATTTCATCTTTTATTTTAGATATTTTGGAGTTGTTTTCAATGTTATATGTCTCAAATTTGTCATATAGATCAAGGACGCCTCTATCATCTTGACTAACAATGTATCTGTTTTTATCCGTAATATCCTTAATACCCAGTTTTATTTTATCAATTTCTGAATGCAAATTATCAAGTGAAGTATTTATTTCCTCTTGCATAAAAGCCGCATTCTCTAGCAGTTCAGCAGCCTTCCCTAAACGGTTTAAATGATTAACCAACTCGCGGATTTTGTTTTCAAAATTGTTAATTTCATGCATGATCAAATCTTTATTTTTGATAAAAAAGAATCATCGAGTTCTTTGATTAACTTAATTATTCGGTCTATTCGGTCTATTCGGTCTATTCGGTCTATTTGGTCTATTTGGTCTATTTGGTCTATTTGGTCTATTTGGTCTATTTGGTCTATTTGGTCTATTTGGTCTATTTTTTTAATATCGATTTCTCCTTCAGAATTAGTTTTGATTGACGCTTTTTTTACCTGTATTTTATTCTGTTTACGTAGTGTATAGTCTGGATGTTTACCTTTTCTAAGAATTAATCCATATTTATCCCATGAAATATCAATTGGATTAAAATCGTCTAGTATGTATGCCGTATTATTGTTAATAATAGTATTTAGATTAATACACCATCTTTCAAAAGCGTCCTTTCTACCTCTTCCCTTTCTAATATTTCCTGTATATCCAAGAAATTGTCTAACTTGATTCTGTTTTTTAATTTTCTCCTCTCTGTCATATAATTCTGTATTTTTGAACGTACTATTTAGATACGATCTTAAATTTTTATAACTTGAAATAGCTTTCATAATGCGGTTTAGGACGTCCTCGTATCGGTTTAAAGGACTACTAAAAATAAAAGTTGCACCATCTTCGACAAATTCCAGGCTTTCCCAAACAATGATTATTTCATTGTTTCTGCCCTGCAGTGAATATAAGTTTGCTATGTAATGTCGGCCTATTTTCTTTCCTGAATAAGAGTCTCGAACTCTGATGTAGTCCGCTGTATATTCTAATACTTCTACTGGGCTTAAATTTGGTAATTGATTTTTTTTCAGATAATCAATTATTTTTTTCTTGAGTCGAGTATCTGATGAATAGCTTTGTACTCCCGATATATATTTTCCTTCTAATTTTACAGTAGAAAGTATTGCCTCAATATCATGGCGGTAGATTGCACTCAGAACTTTATCTAAACCTTCAACCTGGATAATTTCACACTTGTGAACTAATACCAAAATATCAATTCTGCTTATATGAGAACTTACAGGTATTCTATTAATTCCTTTGGTTACGAGGGGCTCTTTATCATATTCAGATGTGTAAGAACCATTCTCTATTCTTAATTCAAATACACCATCATAGAAGTAGATGTTTTTTATTGTGGCATGATAGAGGATTGAGTCTTCCGTTGTTTCAAATGTGGTACATGGCTCAATTTCTTCACGCTCCTCTGAATCAAAACTTTTTTCAAGATACTCATCAAGAATATTTTTAATTTCCCTTTTTTCATTACGACTGAGATGTTTAAATGGTTCTTTAAAACCATAGAAGTCCAGTTGATTTGAAAGATCGTGTTTAAATGCCAAAAATAGTCGCAGATGATGAACAGAGTATTTGGGCAATGTATTAAATAAAAAAACAGCTAACTTGCTTTCTATATCTAAATCCGTGAAAAAATATGTTCGGTATCGCCAATTTCTTAGTGTGTTATTTAAAAAGTATGCTGGATCAATCAATGTGTTCCAATTAAATTCAGGTAAATTTCGACGTAACCTATCAGAAAGGGATTCCGATCCGAGAAATTCAAGTATGGTTTTTTTTAGTAGCGAACTTCCATCTAAACTACTTTCAATTATTATATATACAATATTGAATTCCTTTGTTAAATCCTTGATAAGTTCTTCAGCAGGATCATCAATAGAAATTTGGCAGGATTTTAATATAAAAAGTTCTTCTTTTTTTAAAATTTTTTTCAATTCAGGTTGAATGATATTAATATAAGTGCTTACTTTGTGTTCTATTAGATGTTTAAATATAATTATTCCAATTAAACTAAATTCAATAAAATGTCCTTCTTTAAATTTGTTGAGTATGAAAGTAGTTAATTCGTGTAAAATTTTATCATTAAAATCATTTTCTTCCTTATTATTTGCGTCCTCGAGTTTATTGATTATTTGTGACACTTGATCTATATGATTAAAATTTAGATTCGAAATCACAAATTCACTTGAGGGAAGTTGATGTAGATATCCAGACAACCAAAGATCTATCAATTTGTCTGGTGTTGTATTTTCTATAAGAAAATTATATATCTGCTGATAAAGATTTAATTCCGATGATACCGGATCTGTTTTTAGTAGATGTAGTGCAGGCTTTAGTTCATGATTTATTTTTAAATATTGCTGTTTGTTAACTATCCAATTGACATATTCTGTTAAAAATCGTTTTTTAAAACTAACATCATCTATTTTTGATAAAATTTTGACACGCTCGTTTTGCGGTGCTAAGCAAAAGAATTTTAATAGCAGATAAAAATCAATATGTGTTGTAATGTCTTCTTCCCACAGGAAAACTTGCGTCTCTTCATTTAGTTTTTGAATTAATTTTTCATCAAGCACTCCGTAAACTGCGATATATCTTTGCGCTATTAATTTAACTTCATAGAAATTTTTGCAATCTGAATTTATTTTTAACCTTATCAGGAGATCCATTTTTTCGTCTATATCTTTCTTTATTATCGAATATATATTAGGCCCATGAGTCTCAATGATCGCCCAAAACTCATCTATTTTTGCATTTCTTAAAGGATAAGCAAAATAGGCAAAGTAATGACTACGAGGATCTACCGAATCTACTGGTTGAAACAACAGTATATCATTTGGACGGATGCTTTCGACTAGCAGCCTACTGTAGTATAAGAAAGTATCTTTCTGTGAAAGCAATGAACTTTTTATGTATCCACTTCTTCCATTCCAATCCTTTAAATGCCCTACAAATAAATCACTAGGGTCAAATTGGATTCGGAGGCTTTCAAACGAGGGGGCCTTAAATCTTAAAAAACTAACTTTAATAGCTTTTTTACAGCCTGGTTTTTTAGGATTAGTGATTGTATCAAAAAGCACTTCATCTCCGCGCTTTATGTATTTCGCATAATTATTCTGCACATCGTTTTTGTGAAAAAACAATTTATACTGATACCTCTTACATGCGATATATCCATATGCACCTTTGAAGAAAATCACCTTTCCTGTATTCATTACGACAATATTAATAGGTAGTAATCCAACATTTATATAGCCGAAATTGCGCGTTTTTATTCCAAACTGCTTAATTGTTCGGGTTTGTATCTGCTCGCGAATACATAAAAGTAGGTTGTTTTCAAAAAGTCAGATGTTGAGGCGACAAATCACCCTCCAGCCTCAACCGCCGCTCCAACATTCCGTCCTTGCCTGCATACCCCACCACCAGCTGCTTCGCCAGCCGGATCATCAGATCATTCCGCACCGCAGCCGTGGCTTCGCTGGCCCTGCGTACTTGCTCGGAAAACGGTGTGATGATCAATAGCCGGTCTTCCTCGAGCGCTTTCAGGATGGGTGGCTCCCAATTTTGCTTCATGCCGCGTGCCAAGGCTAGTACTACCGGCTGCTTTCCTCTCAGCAAGTAGCGCATGACATCCTTTTCCAGCGGACTATGAAATCCACTGATCACTGCACTACCCGCTTCCCGTTGGGCAATCGCCCAATCGTAGCAGCGGAGTACGGCATCGGCCGGCACCTTTCGGGAACAAAGAAAAGCGGTAAGGGGGAGATGGAGTATCTCGTGCTTGCCAACGTGTGCTTGAATTTCATGGTATGGCATCTTGCGTTGTTTTATGGGTTTGTAAAATCTGCCCGCCAACTCTTGTACTCAAAAGGGAGCCTCAGGTGCTCTTGAATAAATGCCAGGTAAACCCGGTCGGCTTCCGACGCCGGCGTTGGGCCGACGACGATTAATTTTACGCCTCCAACTTGCTCTTCCCGGTGTGCGTAATCCAAAAGCTGCCCCAAGGCCGTTCGGATACAATCGCGAGCGGAGTAGTACGGCTTGATTTCGTAAAGTTCTACCAGATTCGAATTATTCTTCCGGAGTGAAATATCAATAAAATTCTCTTCGGCAATTACCTTTGCCTCGGGGTGCTGCTGCCTCATAAATGCAAGCAATTCGCTCTGAATCATTTGGTGTCGCGGGTTAATCACAGAGGGTTTGCTCCCGGCGCGAGTACCGCCTTTGGGCACTATCTCATTTATGCCTTTGCGCTGCATTCGTCTCCGGATTTGTTTTTCCGTCTCCTGTTCGATGGCCGCGGCAATTTGCGTGTCACTGGCATGGGCCAACTGGCCGAATATCTGGTTGCCTACTTCCAAATTTATCGCACGCACTGTTTCGCTAAAGCCATCTTGCCGAAATTCGAGATCAAGGTCAGCAGCCAAATATTCTGCTTGCAGGCAGTGACCCAGCGATTCGTCGAACTTATAAATTCTGCCGTCTCGCTCTACCACAACCGCATAGCCGATTATTTTTGAATATACCTTACTATCTTTGGAAAAACTCCTGTCTTTCAATGCGATAATATCCCCCACCCTGATGTTCAGAAAAGTAAACAACGCTGGCAGTACCTTATCAATCTCCGGACACTCCTTTTCCTCCAGGAATTGCTGCAAGGAATCTTTATCTCCGTCCAGATAGAAAGATTCCAGACTAATGCCAGCGGGACCAAAATCGGTGGCCACTACGCCCTTTTCCTGCATCTCGGCGGCCCGACTTTCGTCAGTATGGGCGCCATATTTCGTGCCGATGATGTAGTATTTGCGGTGCAATGTTCCAAAAAGCGGACTGCTGCGAAACCATAATTCGAGTGAAAAAGAATAGATACCTTGACCAGCAGGCTTTTGGGCGGCCAAGTGCCGATGTAAACCGGCCGTGCCGGAAAAATTCAAACCCAAATCCCGACCGATGCTGTGCAAGCGTACCGGTACAAAAACAGCCACCATGGAACCAATTGGCGCGTACAGAAAGGCTATTTTCCATTTGACCAACGGCGGGTAATTGTCTAGCATATCAATAGTATCCAGATCGCTGGCCTGCGCCGATGTAATGATTTGAACGATCGTATTTCGGATTGAGACAAAAGCTTCTTCCGTCGTGCTGCCGTGCCTCAGGCGCCAGGTGTGCCGCTCGTTGTTGGCTACTCCATGCGCACGCGAGTGCGCGCGATCCGGATGCCGTTCAAAAATGTCAAAAATCATGGAAGTCCGCCCCGAGATGGTACCGATGGGCTTGGTACGCCGCTCAAGCCAGGAACAAAAACTGTCCGGATTATTCAGGCTGTTGTACTCATGCAAAGTCATGTTGCGCACGGTCTCCAAGGGCCAGCGCTGCAGGAATTCGGCGTGAATTGTTTCGCATTGTTGATCGTGTGGATGCATTTTTTTAGTTTTAATAGTTAGTCAACCCTTAAAAACCCTTATCAGCCCAAGGCTAATCGTGGTTTAGGGTATTGATTTGTAAATTGTAAGTTCAAACACCTTGTCAGCTGTTGCACAATCCTTTGTAGTGGCTCTAAGCAAGCCAAAATCTGGAGTAAAATCCCGACTGTAACCTGTTTTGTACTTTAGGCTTCATAAATTCTGCAAGGTTTTTCTATCAAATCCAATTTTTCTTGAAAGATACATCTTATCTCTTTTAATACAAATACTTGAACATCAAATTTTTAAAGATTTTTTAAGGGTTGACTACTTATTTTTGGTACCAGCTTTTCGGGGTAGGACAGACGGTGGAATGCACATCAATCAACGCAATAATGCCTGTCTATCAACATGATGTGTCAGCATGCATTTCTAAACAGTACGCTATTTTCCTTCCACAAACCGTTGAAGAATTTTTGCTGATGGATAATTAGATAATGATGCTATGCCGTTCGCTAATTCTACTGGATAAAGTGCACCCTCATATTTGCGACTTAATAGACTGGGGATTGTTGCTAAAATTCTATTTAAACCAATTAAATCAGTGGGTGCAGGAAAATCTCTACTTTTGTCGTAATGGCCGGTTGGAACATTTACTACAATGAAAGTTCCAGGGCTGAACTTTATGAAAACTTTCTCTCCCCAGTTTGTTCTAGATCCATACGGATTTTGCAGATCAGGAGAGCGGTATACCTCGCGTCTTACATATTCGTGTGAAAGCACGGCATAACTCATAGGCTCCCCATGATTGAGTGGACTCGTAAAATCGGCGATAGCACCAAGATGATCGTGAAAGGCTCCACTTTTCTCTTGTCCGATTATGTGAATAGGTCGATTTTTATCTTTTGCATAATGTAAAAAATTTCTTATCCTTGGTATAAGCTTTGAGTATTGGCCTCGGAGTGTAAGTGGGCCATCCTTGATGAAAAGCGTATTAGTTACTAGGCTTTTGTCAGAATGTTCCCACATGATCCTGATCGCTGTGAAGAGCATTAAATGCTCCATGATGAGCATATAGGAGGATGCCACAGATTCTGGTGCACTATCCTCGTCCATATCAAGATGAAAACCAAGCATATCGGTTAAAAAAACCTCCTGATTGCAGTGTGAACAAAAATCTTGGTCTAAATCATAAGTAAAGCCAGGAGAAAATTCTGTATGACAGTGTGGACAGTGAAAAGAAGGCGACTCTGAAGGAGTGATGTTCCATTTTTGATAACTTAACCACTTTAAAGTTTCATAAAACGCTCCATGTTCATCAATTTTCATTGAATCTCTTATAATATGCCTAACCGCATTATAGTTACTACCCATTTTGGTATTAATGTTCTTCAAAGGGAAAACTGTAGCATGAAAAATGGCGCTATCAGCCAAGATTTCCTGTAACAATAGTGGATGTGGATTTATTTTATCAATTTTATCCAGTCGAGTTTGATCTAGGGAAAGTAGTGCAGTTTTGACAAAAGCGACTTCTTTAGGTGACTTCGATTGGGAAGATACAGGCACAAAAGACCCATCAACTGCCCATACTCGACTCAAAATAGCTTCGCCTTGAGGTTCAAAACTGATCCATTCTGTGCCACTTTGATCAGCGTCTTGTGGTGCAGCATTTTCAAATTCGTTAATTAACTCCTGCACCCAGGGACTTTTAACCACGGATAGGTGTCCCAGCTTGGATGCTGACTCACCAGGGAGTCTTATTCCAGAATTATACGCCATGATCTTTATAAAATTTTTGATTCAAATTTATAAGCCTGAAGAGGAATAACGAATCTATGGGACTGCGTCAACATACGCATGTAACCTGGCGTCCTTGCACGTAAGATATCATTCTCGATACCCGCATAGGCAATTTGTACTCTGGAAAGGGCCCTTGTCTCATCCTGGCTGGATAAGTGCCCCACGAAGAAGTTCTCTGTCTGAGCAAGTAGTTCCTTGTTGATAGTAGAGGGCGATTGCGTTGAATATACCATTCCTATATGGAACTTGGCGCCCTCCTTGGCAAAGCGGGCATAGACGCCCGTTAAATCCTTGCTATCCGGCGAGAAAAGGTTGTGGGCTTCTTCGAAATAGAGTTGGACAAAAGTCTGGCCTAATTTATTGGTTACAAATTTTCGCTCCTGATGCGAAAAAATAGCTTTCGAAAGATAGTCAGAAAAGTATCTGCGAATTTCATCAGTTGCATTACCTAAGTCCAGTATCACGGTTCTACCATTATCCAAAAATTGGAGAATTTCTTTGACAAAATCGGCCGCTTTGGGGTCGTGAAACTGCAAATATGGCCGGATGACGCGGACTCCACCTCCAGTAGTTCCTGGATTGAAAAAATCCAAAAGGGCTACAGCGTCTGGTTCGAAAAGTGGATTGCCGCTTCCGGTAGTCAGTAGGGGACTCGTTGTATTGGCTTTGCGGAATGCTTGTGCTTTTTCAAGTTCCGTAACAAGCTCCCCTAAATTTCTAGGAGTTGATGGCGCCGATCCATCATAAATCGCCTGCCTAAAGTCATCAGCAAATGCCGGATTAAAGTCTCTGGCACGGTTTGCTGACCATAGTGCAGATTGTATTGCCTTTTCATCTGCTGAGAAGCCTGCTTTATGCAAAATAGCCCAGAAAATTTGAATCCGACGCAACGCACGTAGTTTTTCATTATTTGCTAGTACGTCAAACTCTTCCCTTGTGGGTAGTGCTACTTGCATAAAGCTTCGAACGTATTGTGCCGGGTTTCTTTCAGTATTTAAGAAAGAACTAATTACATTAATCGCCTCTGCAGGTTGCTCATAGAAATTAAATGGCTCTACGCCAAATTCAGTGGGTTTTCATATCTTTACCGCATGGATGAATTACCAATTTTCACAGCAGCATTGGGTATAGAAGCCCCTTGGTATATTAAGCGCGTCTATTTTGAGATGGAGGACGATCAAAGTCGGCT
>JBEIDF010000149.1:0-9170 GCA_040383605.1 Lewinellaceae bacterium | reverse complement strand
TAAAAATGCCCGTGAATGCAGACGTATTTATTCTTGTGAGCCATGTTTTCCTGTTTGCCGAACGGCGAAAGTAAAGCTCCCGCTGCAAATCTGGCCGCGTAATTTTTTTTTAAAAAAAGCCCGGCTTTCCAAAACGGCTGTGAAATTAACCAAACGGTTAAACTACATGGTTAAGGTGTGTATGAAATTATATTTCTCGATAACATGAAAGTCTATTTCAGCCATACGTCATTCCTTTTTTTGCCGTAATTAGTCCCATTACGCCTGCAAAAAGCACCTTGTCTGGCTAAAAAATCCTTTTCATACTAGCAGAGAATATGATTTTAGACGCGCGCTTAATCAAGCCTGGCAGGCTGCCGAACAGGCAAAGCAACGCGCGTACGCCGTTTCGGTCAATGCCCTCGCAACGTATCAAAAACGGGTTTCTTGAAAAACAGGGCCACTAAGCAAGCGAAAAAAATAAACATTTGTTTGTCGCCTTTTTTATGCCCTAAAAACAAATTTAATTTTATTTGGTCGAAAAAATGCTCGACCTGAGGAAACAATTAAACTAAAAATCGTTTCCGTCGTTACCTTTGCATGGTAATTTCAGAACAGCAGGAAAAGTGGCTGCAACGCGCAGCAGATCTTTTTTTTCGTTGCGGCATCAAGAGCGTGACGATGGATGATGTGGCGCGGGAGTTAGGCGTTTCCAAAAAAACGCTGTATCAGTTTGTTGCCAACAAACACGATTTGGTTGTAAAAGTGGTAGATCAACATTTGCGCGAGGAGGTTCGGAAAGCGGCAGTTCGGGAAGAAGAAACAGCGGATGCACTGGAAGAGATGCTGATGGTGATCGGTAAAGTGGTAAAGGACATGCAGTTAATTAAGAGCAATATCGTATATGATCTGCAAAAATACCATCGCGAGGCGTGGGAGCGCCTCCAAGCGTACCAACATGGCCAAATGATGGATCGGGTGCGCAACAACCTGATCCGCGGTATTCGCGAAGGCGTGTACCGCACAGATTTCGATGTGGAAACGATCGCGCGGCTACATGTTGCGCAGTCTTTTTTATTATTTGACGAGGGCTGGTTTCCGCAGCCCGCGTTTCGGCGCGACGGCCTGTTTCGGGAGTATATTCTGCATTATTTGCACGGATTGCTCTCCGATGAAGGTCGGCGGCGGCTCCGGATGAAATCTAGTTTGATCACAAAATAAAAACTCAGCCGCCCTCAAAAAGGCGCTATCTGTTATCCGCGCTATTCAATACGCATCTTAGATGAACATAAAACGCTCTGTTATGCCCCCCCTGCCCTCCCGACTCCTTGCGGCGCTCGCCCTCGCGTTCGCCCTGCAGGCCCTGCCCGCTCAAAGCCCCATGGCGCTGAACGATTGCATTAATTATGCCTTCAACAACCATCCGGACATCAAGATGGCGGAACTGCAAATCCGCGACGCCGACTGGCAGATCAAAGAAAACACCGCCTCCGGCCTGCCGCAAATCGCCGCCGGATTAAACTACCAGTACTTCCTGAAAGTACCCGCCCTGCCCGCTGAAGCGCTCGGATTTTCCGCGCCGCCCGGAACGCGCATCGCCTTCCAATTGCGCAGCAGCCTGTCCGGTAATATCCAATACAACCAACTGCTCTTCAGCAACAGCTACCTCGTGGCCCTGCGCGCCTCCCGGTACTATAAAGAATACGTGCAACTCCAGATGCAAACAACCCGGCAAACTGTGCGCAACCGGGTGATTGACGCTTACCTGCCGGTATTGCTGCTGGCCGAAAACCTGAAACTGCTCGACAAAAATGTCGCAAATCTCGAAAAACTGTTGTCGGACACCCGCGCGATTAACAAAGCGGGATTCGCCGAACAGCTGGACGTGGATCGGCTGGAACTCTCGCTGGCTACCCTGCGCAGCGAGCGCGACAACCTGGCGCGCCAACAAAGCATCGTGACGGACGCGCTGAAATTCGCCATGGGATACCCCGTCGGGAACGCCCTGCTGGTCAGCGATCAAATTGATCCCCTGCTCGCCGCGTACGCCGACGCCGATCTGGCGTCGCCGGTCAATTTCAGTGCCCGGCCGGAATATACGCAACTGCTCAAAGGCCGCGACCTGAGCGCCGTACAGGTGGATATCTATGCCAAGCCCTGGATGCCTACCGTGGCCGGGTTTGTCCAAGCGCAAGGCAGTTACCAGGGCAACGACAAACTCTTCTGGATTCCCGCCTCCGTTGCCGGTATATCGGTCGGCCTGCCGATCTGGGACGGCGGTACGTCCAAAGCCAAACTCCAACGCGCTAAAATCAGCGCGGAGCAAGTAGATATCCAGCGCGGCATGCTCGAAAATGCCATCTCCCTCGAAGTGGAAGCCGCCCGCAAACAGTATCTCAACGCAACAGAACGCGTAGCCAACCAACAAAAAAATCTCGGACTGGCCCAGCGTATTTACGCCGCCACCGAAACAAAATACAAGGCCGGTATCGGCTCCAGTTTCGAACTCGTGACCGCCGAACAGCAAGTCACCGCCGCCCAACAAAACCTGCTGCAGGCGCAATACGACCTGCTCACCGCCCGGGTAGCCGTGAAAAAAGCGCTCGGACAACCATAAGCGCATGTCTAAAAGATAGTATTTGCCCGCCCCGACAGCCACAATTTCAAATAGGTTCTATATTAAATTTTTCATACCATCCTCGCCTCTTCCGTGGGCGAAATTCAAATACGCAACCATGAAATACGCATCTTTCGCGAAATCTTCCGCGCTTGCCGGATTCCTGCTCTTCCTCCTCGCCTGCGGCAATCAGCCTAAAGACCCCGCCGCGCAACTCGCCCAACTCAAGGAACAAAAAGCGCAAATCGAAGCGCAAATCGCCCAACTGGAAAAAGAAACCGGCGCCGGCGCCACGGAGCAACGCATTCGGACGGTCGGCCTGACGGAACTCAAACCGCAGGTTTTTCGCCACTATATAGACCTGCAAGGCAAAATTGAGGCCGAAGAAAGCGTGCAGGCAACCGCTAAAATGCCCGGCGCACTCACCAGGGTTTTGGTGAAAAATGGTGATGCCGTGCGCAAAGGACAGCTCCTCGCGCAGATAGACGACCAAATGATGCAAAAAAGCAAAGCGGAACTCGAACTCCAACTGGCGACCGCCACCGATGTGTTCAACCGGCAAAAATCGCTCTGGGATCAGAAAATCGGCACGGAAATCCAATTCATCCAAGCCCGTACCCAAAAGGAAGCGCTCGAAAAAAGCCTCGAAACACTTAAAGAGCAAATGAATATGACCAATATCTACGCGCCGATTGACGGCGTGGTGGATGTGGTGATCCTGAAAACCGGCCAGGCTATCGCCCCCGGCGTCCCGCTCTGTAATATCCTCAACCTGCGCGATCTCAAAATCGCCGGAAAAGTGCCCGACGCCTACTCCGCTAAAGTACGCGCAGGCGACCAGGTCGTTGTCTATTTCCCCGACCTCGACAAAGAAATCACCACCCGCATCTCCTATGTCAGCAAAAGCATAGACCCCATGTCGCGTACCTTCGCCGTGGAAGCAAAACTGCCCAGCCAGTCCGACTACCGCGCGAATATGATCGCCGTCTTGAAAATTATTGACTACCAACGCACCGACGCCATCGTGGCGCCGATTAATGTCGTCCAAAATGCGGAAGACGGCGAATTCGTCCTCCTGGCCGAAAAAACCGGCGACAACAGAGCAACCGCCCGCAAAACGCTGATCAAAACCGGCGTGAACTACGGCGGTATGGTCGAAATTACCCAGGGACTAAAAAAAGGCGACTGGCTGATCTCCACAGGCTACCAAGAAGTAAATAACGGAGAAACAATCGGTTTCTAATCCCCAATCCACATTCCGCAATCCGCAATCTATTTTTCTTTATGCAAGAATTCAAGCCCACCAGTTGGTCTATTGATAACCGGACGAGCATTTTTATCATTACGATTATTATTACGCTCGCCGGTATTATGTCGTACAACGCCCTGCCCAAAGAGCAGTTTCCGGATGTCGTTGTGCCCCAGATTTTCGTCACGACCATCTATCCCGGCGCCTCGCCCTCGGATATTGAAAATCTGGTGACCAAACATGTCGAAAAACAAATCAAAGGCATCGCGCGCCTGAAAAAAGTGACCTCGTACTCTGTGCAGGACTACTCCAACGTCATCGCCGAATTTGATACGGATATGGACGTGGCGGAGGCCAAACAAAAGGTGAAGGACGCAGTGGATAAAGCCAAGCGCGACCTGCCCAATGACCTGCCCGCCGATCCGGTGGTTACGGAGTTTGATATCTCGGAAATCCCCATTATGAGCGTCAATATCTCGGGAGATTTCAGCCTGGTCAAGCTTAAGGAATACGCAGACCGCCTGAAAGACCATATCGAAGAATTGAAAGAAATCACCCGGGTGGATATGGTAGGCGCACTGGAACAGGAAGTGCAGATCAACGTGGACAAATACAAAATGTCGGCAGCCAGCCTGACCTTCCGGGACATCGAAAATGCCGTCATGTTCGAAAACATGACGGTCTCCGCGGGCAATGTGGACGTAGGCGGCATGACGCGTTCGATTTCTATTCGCGGCGACTTCAAAGACGTCGAGCAGATCAAAAATATCGTCGTGGCCTCGCAGTCCGGCGCGCAAGTCTATCTCAAAGACATCGCGGAAGTCAAAATGGGCTTCAAAGAACAGGAAAGCTTCAGCCGGATGAACGGCAAGAATGTGATCTCTTTGAACGTGGTTAAACGCTCGGGCGAAAATCTGATCGCTGCGTCGGATCAAATCAAGACGCTGGTGGAACAAATGAAAGCCGAAGACTTTCCGCCCAATCTGGAGGTGGTGATTACCGGCGATCAGAGCCGGAATACGCGCGTCACGCTGCACGACCTGATCAACACCATTATCATCGGCTTTATCCTGGTGTCACTGATCCTCATGTTCTTCATGGGGGCTACGAATGCGCTGTTTGTGGCGCTTTCCGTGCCGCTCTCGATGGCTATCGCCTTTATGATCCTGCCGGGCATCGGATTTACGCTGAACATGATCGTGTTGTTTGCCTTCCTGCTTGGACTGGGCATTGTGGTGGACGATGCCATCGTCGTCATTGAAAATACCCACCGGATATACCACGACGAGGATGACCATATTGTACCGGCTGCCAAAAAAGCGGCCGGGGAGGTGTTCCTGCCGGTCTTGGCCGGTACGGCTACCACCCTGGCGCCTTTCGTTCCCTTGGCGTTCTGGAGTGGCGTGATCGGTAAGTTCATGCACTATATGCCAGTCACGCTCATCATTACCCTGACGGCCTCGCTGTTGGTCGCCTATATTATCAACCCGGTCTTTGCCGTGGTATTTATGAAAAAAAAGGGTGATGAAGCTGCTGCCGTAGATCAAACCAAGGCCCGCCGCCGCCGTATTGCCGGCTGGGCTCTGTTCGGATTGGCCACGCTGTTTTTCTACCTCAGCGGCTCGTACGCCATGGGCAATTTCTGCCTTACGCTTGTCGCCCTGGTACTCCTGTACGCCTATGTGCTGGAGCGCGCCGTCGTTTATTTTCAGGAAAAGGCCTGGCCTGCCTTCCAAAATCTGTATGCCCGCTTTCTGAGTTTTGCCCTGAACCGGCCCTGGACGATGATGAGCGCGATGGGCCTGCTCTTCCTGCTGTCTTTCGTCCTGACGTTTAGCCGGAGCCCAAAAGTGGTCTTTTTCCCGCAGTCTGATCCCAATTTTATCTACGTTTATCTCACTATGCCCGTTGGTACCGATGTGGACGTGACGGACTCCCTCACCCGCGTGCTCGAGCGCCGGGTGGTACAAACGCTCGGCTCGGACAATCCAGTTGTGGAATCGGTCATCGCCAACGTGGCGCTTGGCGCCTCGGAAGACCAGTTTGACCGCGCGGCTACCTCCAACAAAGGCAAGATTGGCGTCGCTTTTGTCGAATTTGCCAAGCGAAACGGCGAAAGTACCGCCACCTATAAAGAAAAAATCCGGGAAGCCGTCAAAGGGCTGATCCCCGGCGGCGAGATCGTCGTGGATCAGGAACAAAACGGCCCGCCGACCGCCAAGCCCATTTCGATTGAGGTGCGCGGGGAAAATTTCGAAGACCTGATCAAGGTTTCCTCCGCCGTGAAACGCCACCTCGACGCCAAGGCCATCCCTGGCGTGGAAGAACTGCGCAGCGACCTGGTGGTGTCGAAACCCGAAATTAACGTCCGCGTGGACCGCGACCGCGCCAACCGCGAAGGGATATCCACCGTGCAGATCGGCTCGGAATTCCGGACGGCCATCCTCGGCAAGGAAATCAGCAAATTCCGCGACGGCAACGACGAAATCCCCATCATGCTGCGCCTGCAAAAAGACCAGCGCGAGAATATCAATTCGGTGGAAAATCTGAATATCACCTTCCGCGATATGAATATGGGCGGCGCCCTGCGCTCCGTGCCGATGGCCGCTTTTGCAGAGATTGACTACTCGAATACCTACGGCGGTATCCGTCGCAAAAACCAGGAGCGCATCGTCACGATTTCTTCGAACGTACTGGGCGATTACAATCCGAACGAGGTGGTCGCGCAGGTGCAATCCGCTATGGCCGATTTCAAAAGCCCCGTCACGGAAGGTATTGCCATCGGTTTTGGGGGCGAACAGGAAGAACAAGCCGAAGCCGCCGCTTTCCTCGGCCGCTCGCTGATGATCTCCCTGCTCATCATCCTGCTGATCCTGATCACGCAGTTCAATTCGGTTGGGAAAACCTTTATCATCCTCACCGAGGTTATTTTTTCGGTCGTCGGCGTGTTGCTCGGATTGGCCATTTTTAACATGGACTTTTCCATCGTGATGATGGGCATCGGTATCGTGGCGCTGGCCGGCATCGTGGTGCGCAACGGCATCCTGTTGGTAGAATTTACCGACCTCTTGCGGTCGCAAGGCAAACCGGTGCGCGAAGCGATTATCGAAGCCGGGCGTATCCGGATGACGCCGGTGCTGCTCACAGCCACCGCGACGATCCTCGGCTTGGTGCCGCTGGCGGTCGGGTTTAATATTGACTTTGCTTCGCTCTTCGCGCACGGCGATCCGAAAATATTCTTCGGCGGTGATTCCGTCGCCTTCTGGGGGCCTTTGTCCTGGACGATCGTGTTCGGTCTGAGTTTCGCCACCTTCCTGACCCTCATCATCCTGCCGGTAATGTACCTGCTCGGCTGGAAGTTTAAGACTTGGTGGAACCGGGTGGCGTAATGCCCGGTATCGGATTTTCCTAAAAGAAAGCCGTGAAAATACAGAGAAATACTCCGTATTTTCGCGGCTTTCTGTGTTAGAGCATATCTAAAACTATATTTATCGCTAATATGAAAGTCTTTTTCAACCATACTTTGTTCCTTTTTTCGCCGTAATTAGTCCCATTACGCCTGTAAAAAGCGCCTTGTCTGGCTAAAAAACCCTTTTCATATTAGCAGATAATATAATTTTAGATATGCTCTTATATCCATGCCCAATAAAGAAGTACATTATTCCGACTACCTCCAGCTCGACAAGATTCTCGACGCGCAAATGATGGAGAGCGCGCAGCAGGGCGCGCCGGCGCACGACGAGATGTTGTTTATTATCATCCACCAGGCGTACGAACTGTGGTTCAAGCAGATTTTGTTCGAAATAGATTCTGTTGCGGATATTATGCGCCGGCCCCAGATCAACGACAACTCGCCCGAGCTGCAAACCGTGGCGCACCGCCTCGCCCGGATAGACACCATCCTGAAAGTCGCAGTGCACCAAATTGATATCCTGGAAACCATGACGCCTATGGATTTTCTGGACTTTCGGGATTTCCTGCGGCCGGCCTCCGGCTTTCAAAGCTGGCAGTTTAAAATTACCGAGGCCAAACTGGGTTTGCGCTACGCCGAACGCTTCGGGCAGGAATACTATCTCTCCCAACTCCGGCCGGAGCACGTTGCGCTGATCAAAAACGCGGAACAAGAACCGTCGCTGCTCGATCTGGTCAACCACTGGCTCGAGCGGATGCCCTTCTTCGACCAGCCTGAATTTTGGGCGGATTATCAGCCGCTACATCCGGACGAAAACAGCGAAAAACATCCCTTTTGGCAGGATTATGCCGCCATTTACGCGGGCAGCCTGATTCCGGCGGAGCGGCAGAATTTGGGCCATTTTGAGCAACTGTTTTTCGGTACGGACGCCGCAGCGGAGCGCCGGCTCAGCGCGCGGGCCTGCCGCGCCGCACTTTTTATTATGCTCTATCGGGGGTTCCCGCTTCTGCAAACGCCTTTTCAGGTGCTCAACCACCTGCTGGAAATTGACGAACAACTCTCGATCTGGCGGTACCGCCATGTCAGCATGGTGACTCGCATGATCGGTTATCGCGCAGGTACCGGCGGTTCAACCGGTCGCGATTACCTGAAAGGCGCCTTAGATAAACACTACATTTTCAGAGAAATAGCTGCGCTGTCCAGCTACCTGATCGAACGGCGGCGTTTGCCGGTATTGGGCAAGGCGCTTGAAGAGCGGCTCGGATTCTGATGCGGCGCTATTTTCTGTGTTTTAGACACGCTCTTACGGAACAAAAACAAAAGGCATGAACCATCGCAAAATCTTTTTCTGGTCCGTAACGGTCGCCCTGGCCGGATTTTTATTCGGGTTCGACACCGTGGTCATTTCTGGCGCTGATTTGGCGCTGCAGGCTCTTTGGCCCCGGGGAGCGGTGTTTCACGGATTTGTCGTCATGGCTTCTGCGCTGTGGGGCACCGTAATCGGCGCGATGTTGGGCGGTATTCCGGCTGACCGGATGGGGCGCAAGGAAACGCTGTTTTGGATCGGGGTGCTGTATTTCGTATCGGCGGTGGGCTCTGCGTTGGCAAACGACCCGTGGGTGTTCGCCTTTTTCCGCTTTGTAGGCGGCTTGGGCGTCGGCGCCTCCACGATTGCCGCGCCGGCCTATATTTCAGAAATTGCACCGGCAGAAAACCGCGGCAAATTGGTTGCGCTTTATCAGTTTAACATCGTTTTTGGTATTTTAGCCGCTTTTTTATCCAATTATTTGCTTAGCGGCGGCGGCGATAATGCCTGGCGCTGGATGCTCGGCGTCGAGGCATTCCCGGCGCTGGCCTACCTGCTGATGGTGCGCTTGGTACCGGAGAGTCCGCGGTGGTTGTTGGTGAAAAAG
>JBEIDF010000148.1:0-9170 GCA_040383605.1 Lewinellaceae bacterium | reverse complement strand
GGGATCGCTATTTGGCGGGCGAGCCGATCGAGCGGCTTGCGCCATTTTGGCGGGTGATTGAGCCAAAATCGCCTGCTGCGAAGAAATTGCGTTGCGGGGTAGCGTTTATTGAGGCGCGGCGGGCGGGGGAGGGGCGGTAGATCTATGTTTTGCTCCGAAACCGTATTTCACCGGACGATGGGTTGCGCCCTAACGTCGGCGAGGTTTGAAACTTCGCCGACGTTTCGATCTCCGAAACCGTAATCCATGGACGATGGGTTGCGCCCTAACGTCGGCGAGGTTTGGAACCTCGCCGACGTTTCGATCGCGAAATGGACGCTGGTACAGACGCGATGCATCCCTCCCCACACCCTGCATACCACCAAAAATGCAGATAGGCTGCATTTTAGAATCCCCCGAACCCATATTCCCCCAAACACCTGCTCTTTATGGCATCAAAATTGTCGGAACAGACGCTACCGCGTGCAAGTGCTCAACGCAGATCGTAAAAGCCCGTATTCGACCGACCAATGTTCATGGCTGTCAGCGGCAGGCGCAAGAACGAGGTGGACAGCCCCCAGGCTCAGCAACTACCACCATACGACGACTGCTTCAAGCCTGTCAGCCGCTTCCCTGAAAAATTTTCGCAATTGATCCACCAAAGCAGCAGGTTTTAGTACCTGCGCATCGGCGCCGAAGGATGCCAGTTTGCGTACCAGTTCGTAGTTCACGATGAGCTGGAATCGCACTACCAGGCGGTCTGCCGACTGCTCCAGCACTTCAAATGGCTCAAAAAAAGGACTACTGAGAAAGTATTTTCCCTGGAGCGGGCTGAAAGCCACCTCTACGGCTTCCACCTGACCGCCGAGCGGCTTGGTAATTCCGTAGATATGCCGCCAGTAAGAAGCCGCGTCGAAATCATGCGGTTTATCGTGGCAATAGCCGATGCTTTCGGGCTGCCCCGTGATGCGTTCCAGTGGAAACACCCGCACGAATTGCTCATCGGGGTCGTGTGAGAAACCGCCCACGTACCAGCGGTGCTCGTAATGCCGCAGGAACCAAGGGTCGAATACTACCTTTTTGGCTGTATCGGTGTGAAAAGGCTGGTAATAAAACGCCACCCGACGGCCATGGTCTATTGCCTCTAAGAAAAAAGGCAGGTGCTTGCCGCCGTCGTAATGGGGTAGGGGATCGAAGTACACTGATTTGCCTACCACCTGTGCGCTGCCGCCCGCCCATTTCCGGGCCGCCCGGTGAATTTTCCCGAATATTTCAGGCAACTGCTCGAAGCCCTTGAGGTGATTGACCTTGGCCAGCGTTTCCACAGCGATACGCAGTCCCGCCAAGTCCTCGCCCGTAAACGGAATGTCGTTCACAATCGTAAAATACTCCCCCTGCCGGTAGCGCCAGCCCTTCAGCGCCGGATCGTACTGCAGGGGTGCGCCCATATTGCGCAACTCCTCCATATCGGTGCGCAGCTGCCGCAGGCTGATGTCCAGTTCTTCGGCCAGTTCCTTGGCCTTGATGACTCCATGGGCGGAAGAACGGGTCAGAAATAGATCGTTGATTCTTTGGAGGCGCGCGAGAGGGTTTTTGCTGCGTGGCATATCGTTAAGTTGTCGCCTCACCCGGAATTTTGTAAAAAAGGCTGCAAAAGTAAAAATAAAATTACTGGTGTGCAGTAAAATTTCACAGCGGGGTTGGTACATTTGGGGGGAGTAAAAAAACGTCTCCTCATGATACGAACCATATACCAATTCGGGCAACATCTCCGCGATGTGGAGGATATGAAGCCCTACTTCGAAATTGCTGCGGCGCCCTATTCGGAAAAGGGCACAGAAGATGTAGTTATTGTGGCAGAAATAAGAGATAGACGTTTTCAGAAGATTACTATTGAGACATATAGAAAAAGTTTAGTGTCAAAGTATTTGTACCGAGAACTGGCAAGTTCTAATTCAACCAGTTTGGTGCCGACACTTTATTTTTACAGGGATGAAGATAAAATTAACAGTAAATCGGGTGTTAATAAACTTACAGAATCTTGTGAGAAATTTCTGAGTAAGTTTAAAAGATGTGTAGAGGCAAACAAAGTACTTTATGAAAAATACTTCGACGCGGAAAAATTGCAAATTGGGTTGAGCAATCATTTTGAAACATTTGTCAGGGAAAGGTTTTCAGAAAAGAAAAACTACTTATTTACGCTGCAAATTGACGAAAAATGGCTCGGTGAAATCCCGGATATCGCAGATATTTTGGAAAAAACCAGCTATGATAAATATTTTCGGGATAGTAAAGGCGAACTGTTCTTGGGCAGAGGCAAGACTTGCGCAGTCACTTATCAGCAAAACGTGCCGGAAGTCTGGGGCAGGGTCGATACGCTCGGATTTACGGTCAATGACATCGCGTTTTCAAGAAACGGCTTTGAGGCCAAGGAATCTTATAAAATGTTTCCAGTCTCCCCGGATGCAGTGAGGGTTTTGGAAGGCACAATGCGTGCCTTAGATAAACAGCTTTCTTTGAATTTTGCCGGTTTAAAATTTATCGTTTTGCCCCATTTTGTTACATTGGGAGACGACGTGGCAAGGAAGAAAAATATTGTCCGCAGGTTTGTCAGCGCAATTACCACACAAGAAATAGGGTTCGACATTTTACTTAATTCTATTGTTAACTCTGAGAGTATTTTTTCTAACATCATCGAAGACCCGGAGTTGGGGCAAAACAGTATTTACTACGATATCTTCTTTTACGAAGAAAAACAGGCACAGTTCGCAATAAAGCTACATGTATCAGATGTAGTACCCTCTCGTTTCAGGAAAATACGTGAAGCGAAACGCATGATTACAAATTTCTATCGGCTAGTAACTTTTAAGCAATTCAAGAATAACGACACTTTCACCTTTAGCCCTAGTTTTTACAATATCAAGGACTATTTTGCTATTAAACGCGAAAAAGAAACCATTATAGAGCCTTATTTTTTCAAAGTGGTCGAGGCCATTTTTCACAAAAACAGACTAGACGAGGAGCAAGTGTTGCGGGCGTTCATGCACAAAATTGTGCCGGCTTTCAAAAACACTTCCAACAGTTCCTTCGCTTTCACAGACCATGTAAAGCATTCTTTCTGTATCCACCGATTTTTTCAAAAACTTCAACTTTTCGGAAATATGGAACCACCAATCGAAGGAGTAATCGCCCTTTCTTCACTCGAATTTGTCAAGCAGCATGAAACATTTTTTAAAAACAGACTTCAAAAAGCTGCTTTTCTACTGGGCTGTGCTGTAGAGGTCTTGCTCGGCTCTCAGCGTTCGAACCTTAACGGAAACGAACCTTTCTCTAAGCGACTTAACAATTTGAGTGTGGATTATCGGGAGCTTCAGCGAATCAAAACCGAACTCTTGTCTAAGGTTAAACAATATGCAGATGCTAATAAACTTTACGACGGTGACTATATTCATCAGATGCTGGTTGAATTTGACCAGCTGATGCTAGGTGGCGACGATCCCAATCTGAGTAAAACACAGGTCTCATATGCTTTTTCTGTTGGCTTAGTCATGGAAAAGGAGTTTACGAGACACCGTATCGCAGGATATAAAGCCCAAAGTGAAGCTAAAAAGAAAGCCCGGGCAGAACAATCTCAGGAAGCATAATTATTCACCAACCAAAAACTTCATTTGCACATGAGTCAAGTACAAAACCGCAGCGAACTCCTTTTTCTCTATGATGTGAAACGCTGCAACCCCAATGGCGATCCGCTGGATGCTAATCGCCCTCGAATCGACGAAGAATCTGGTCGCTGTTTGGTGACTGACGTTCGTCTGAAACGAACAATACGTGACTATCTCTTTAACAAAGGCTACGATGGTGGCCCTAAAGGCGATATTTTTATACGAGACATTGGTGGCAAACCAGTAACCGGTGCGCAACGATCAGATGCTTACGAAGGGAAGGAGGATTTTTGTCAAAAGTTTATCGACGTACGCTTATTTGGCGGTGTTTCTGCTCCTGGTAATAAGTCTGGTGGTGGTGCCGAAGGTGATGATTCCGAAACAGGAGAAGATGAAGAAAAGGGGAAAGTTAAAAAAGGAAAAGGTGCATCAAAAAAGGGCAAAGTATTCCACTACACGGGCCCAGTGCAGTTTTCGATGGGTTATTCGCTCAACCGTGTACATGAAAACTTTATAAAAGGTACAGGTGCTTTTGCTACAAAGGAAGGCGCAGAGCAAAAGACATTCCGTGAAGAATATAACATCACTTATGGAATGATCGCGTTTCACGGTGTTGTTAACGAAAACGCCGCGCGGCATGTTGGTACCACTGAAAATGATATTACCGAGTTAACGGAAGCGATTTGGAATGGCACGAAAGACTTACTTACCCGCTCAAAAAAGGGGCATATGCCACGGCTTCTGGTCAAGATCGATTATAAAGACGGTTTTTTTATCGGCGATCTGTGTGAGCGACTGCAACTTGTCGCCGGGGAGGGGAAAAAATTAGATGCACTCGAAGATGTAGATGACTACACCATTGACACCAAAGCCTTGAACGACGCCTTGCGAAAACATGACGACAAAATAATTGCTATAAAAGTTCAGGCCGACGAACGGCTGAAACTGACAGAACCCATACGCGAAAAATAAACCTAACGCCCACCATGAAAATTTTGGTTTTCGATATCTGGGGCGATTATGCGCACTTCAAAAAGATCTACGCTACTACTTCTGCCGTGTCGTATTTAGTGCCGACCAAGCCGACTCTTTACGGCTATATCGGCGCGATTGTCGGACTGGAAAAGTTTGACAATGCTTACTTACAGCATTTTGCCGATAAAGCGTGTCTGCTGGGTTTGTCTTTGCGCGGTTCGGTTTCGCTCGAAACCCGGTTTTCCGATTCCGGGGATGGGGGCTCAAATGCTCTGATGCGGCGTATGGGTGTTAACCTGCGAGCACAGCTTGGAGCACGTAAAGCGGGTGATCCGCCCAAGCCGACACTTATGGAGTTTGTTTATCGTCCTAAATACAGGCTTTACGTATATCACCGTGATGCTGACCTGTATGCAAAATTGAAATCAAACCTTGAGAATCACCGTTGTGTCTACACACCGACCCTCGGCTTGGCGAGTTTGCTTTCCAATTTTTGTTTTGTAGGAGAATTTGCGTCGACTCCTTGTAGCGAATCTGCTGCGGTCCCTATTCATTCTATCATCCCAAAGTCTCAATTTTTAGCATTTGACAACAAGATGTTTGACAATGAAGAAGTAGAGTTTTCCATCGTCGAACAAAGCATGTTTGCTATCGAAATGGATACTGAGCGAAACGTGATCGAGCGCGATGACATCCTTTTGGAACGTACTGGTAAACCTGTGCTTGCCAAAGTCACACAATTCTATCCCATAAATGGAAGCAATATCGTCCTCTTTTGAACTGCTTTCACACCCCGACCGCACGTTGGCGAAACATCTTAGCGGCTGCGATGAGGCATCTAAGTTGCAACTATCTTTCAAATTCATCGAAGCAGAAAGGTTTTTCCACCCCGAGTTGCTCGAAAGGATGCGACATTTATTGGTATATTTCCACGATTTTGGGAAAGGGACTGACTACTTTGCCTGTAAGATTGTAGAGGCAATCAGGAAAGAGTTAAACGAGCCGAAGCCTCATGATCCAAGATGGCAGGCAGTAAAAAAATTTGCCGAGAGTACACAAGATTACCTTGATTACTTTGAAAAAAACAAACGCTTCAAAGCCGCTAGCGAATGTGGACGAAATCCCCGTCTTGGAGATCACGCCAAACTGGGGGCTTACTATGTCTTGGTTGCATTTGAGCATGACGACATTATCCTACGCTTTATTATGCTGAAAATCATACTGAAGCACCACGGCAACCTGAGTAATTTTTGGACAGATAAAAACAAGAACCCACAGATTTATCTGGAGGAAGAACAATTAGAGGTCTTGGAAAAACAGCTGGACAATCTTGATTTTGAACTCTATCAAAAAATTCTGAACTCACAGGGACTACGAGTCAGACGGCAGGACTGGGATTCCATCAAAAAACTCGTGACGGACAGCGACCGACTTGCTGATGTGGAAAATGCTTTTGAAGACCGAAAGGATATCCGTTATTTTTTTCTGCAACATTTCCTGTTTTCACTGTTGCTGTCGGCTGACAAAGGGGATGTAAAACTTCCTCAATACGTCCCTAAAAGCGAGTTTATCCGGGAGAATGGGTTATTGCCCCAATGGCTGATCGATAAGTACAAAGAAAAAATACTTGGTGGAAAATCAAGCAGCAAACTTAATGATCAACGGGAAGAAGCTTACCAGTTAGTCGCACACAACTGCCTATCAAATGCAGATAAGAACTTCTTCTCTATCACGCTGCCCACGGGCATGGGCAAAACTTTTGCTGCATATAATGCAGCTGTGATTATGCAAAACGAGTACGCGCACCAAACCGGCGGAAAAAAGCCGCGTATCGTTTACTGTCTGCCATTTACTTCAATCATTGACCAAAATGCCGCCATTCTGGAAGAAATTCTGGCATTTGGGAAAACACTTGACCCGCAAATAGAGGCAACCTGGCTCTCCAAAAACCATTATCTCTCGAATTACAACCAGCTTTATTATAAGCGGGAACTGGAAAGCCAGGAACCGGAATATCTAACTGACGGCTGGGAGCATGAAATTATTGTGACCACTTTTGTACAGCTATTGGATAGCATTTTTACTAATCAGAATAGTGCATTGAGGAAGTTTCACAATATGACGAACGCCATTTTTATACTTGATGAGGTACAAAATGTGCCGCCTAGATATTACGAAGTCATTGAGCGGGTTTTCAGAGAAATGGCGTCTTACTTCAATACAAAGTTTGTATTTGTCACTGCTACACAGCCGTTTCTGTTTAAAGAAAAAGAAGCTGTTTTTGAATTGACCCAAGGGAAAACGGAAACGTATTTCCGTCAACTAGCCCGTATCAAACTTGATCAGCATTTGCTCCGATCAAATGACTATAAGGAAATGGGTGTCCAGGATTTTTGGGAGATTCTGGTTGCCGATATTCAGGAAAACCCGGAAAAATCCTTTTTAATTATCTGCAATACCATTGCCCAATCACGGTGGTTTTTCAATGCGTTGAAAGCAACCGAGGCCGAATTGATTTATCTGTCTAGTTCTTTACTGCCGCCTGTACGTCGCTGGAATATTCGACGCATAAAGGCAAGCAAAAAACGTAAAATCGTAGTCTCTACCCAAGTAGTAGAGGCCGGAGTTGACATTGATCTGGATGTTGTTTATCGGGATTTTGCTCCGATAGATAGTATCAATCAATCCGCAGGACGTTGCAATCGCAACGCACAAAGAGGTACTGGTGTCGTAAAGTTGTTCAACCTTGGCAAACACAAGCACATTTATGATTCCGTATTAATGACTATTACCCAGGAAGTACTCAAAAATTTTGGCGACGAAATTTTGGAAGGGCAGTTATTCGACCTCAACAGCAACTATGCTGCCGCCGTACGGCGGAAGATAACGGATGACAATGACGTTTCGCAAAAATTGATCAAAGCAATGGAACGGCTTCAATTGGAGACTATCGAAGCGTCATTTCAACTTATTGAAGAAGATCATCGACATTATAATGTTTTCTTACCCTGCAGTCTATCCGCCCGGAATGCCTGGTCAGAGTATCAGAAAATTCAGGCAATCGAAGACCCATATGAACGTAAAACTAAAATGAAACAACATCAACCCCGGCTGCTGCAATATGTCACCCGCTTCCCCAAAAGTAAGTACAAACCGGCTGACCCAGGTGCATTCCTGGTTTATGAACCTGACTGGCAAAAATGGTACGAACTGGATAAGGGTTATCGGATAGATGTGGAAGGAGATACCACGTTAATAGTTTAACAAATGGCCATGGAAACCGCTCTACACACCCTCCCCCTCTCCCTCATCTCCCTCCCCGAAATCCGCCTGCCTCAGCGGGCTTCCGCGCAGTTGCGGGGCTTTTTCGGCGATTATTTCCGGGAGCACAGTCCCTTGCTGCACAATCACTATGCAGATGGCCGACTGCGTTACCAGTATCCGTTGGTACAGTACAAAGTGTTGGACGGCGTACCCGTGTTGGTAGGCTTGCAGGAAGGGGCGAAACTGCTGGCGGAGTTGTTTTTCCGGATACAAACCCTGCACATCGCCGGTCGCGAATACCCGGTGCTGGAGCGCGATATTGCCTATAAAAACGTGCCCGTGGGCTGGTCAGACACCCTGCAGGATTACCGGTTTTGCAGTCTGTGGATGCCGCTCAACCAGCAAAACTACCCCGAGTACCAACAAAAAGACGAGGCCGCGCGCCGCGCTATGCTGGGCCGTATCCTGACGGGCAACATCCTTAGTTTTTTCAAGGGCATAGACTTGTATTTACCTGAAGAACAACGAATCATGGTATCCGTGCGGCCCCGGGAGGAACGCCTGACGGGGTTTAAAGACCAACTGATGACCGGTATTACCGGCGGATTTACGGCCAATGTAATACTGCCTGATTATATCGGGTTGGGGAAGAGCGTGTCTCGGGGGTATGGCGCTATTCAGCGATGAGTTATGAGTGATGAGTGATGAGTTATGAGTGATGAGTGATGAGTGATGAGTGGGGAGTGATGAGTGGGGAGTGATGAGTGGGGAGTGGTTTTTTCGTTTTATTTATTTTGCCAAACATAATTGAAATGAAAATGGAAAATGAGTTCAAATCAGCGGAGGCGGCGAAGGGGCCGCTGCGTGAAAAGAGTTTTCTTTTGGCCATTCGGATTGTCCGCCTGTATCGGTTCCTGACGGAAGAGAAAAAGGAGTACGTAATTAGCAAGCAATTGCTGCGGTCCGGTACTAATCCTGGAGCGATGGTTCGAGAGGCAGCCAACGCAGAAAGCGGAATGGACTTTATCCACAAACTCTCCGTCGCTCAAAAGGAAATCGGCGAAACGCAGAATTGGCTTGAATTACTGCATGCCGCAGAAATCCTATCGGAAGCGGAATTTCAGTCCATCCAGAAAGATACCGAAGAAGTAATGAAACTTCTCCGAAGCTCCGGGAATGTTCACAAAAGTGTGTCAAATACTCTGAGCGGTTAAAAGGATAAAATAGAATGAACAATGTCGTCATCGGTTTTTAAGATTTTCGGCGGTTTTTTCCCGGCGCGGGGGGGGG
>JBEIDF010000147.1:0-9212 GCA_040383605.1 Lewinellaceae bacterium | reverse complement strand
TCTGGCCTAAAAAGTCCCATTTTCCGCCATACTTCGCGATTTTTTTTGACCATAGCGCTGCTATGGCCTGCAAAAAATCCCTTCGTCTGGCGAAAAATGGATCCTTTTTTGGCTCAGACGCGACCTGCTAACCAGTTACTATAAAATTATATTTATCGCTAATGTGAAAGTCTTTTTCACATACTTGTTCCTTGTTTTCGCCGTAATTAGTCCCATTCCGCCTGCAAAAAGGGCCTTGTCCGGCTAAAAAATCCTTTTCATATAGCAGAGAATATAATTTTAGACACGCTCTAATTGCAGCACGCTGGCTTCGTGCCAAGGTTCTATACCTGCTCGAACGGTGCGATTCTTACTGCAAGCCCTTAATAAAATTTTCCAGCATCATCTTACTGCCATCCGGTTTGTCACCGATTACCTCCAGGCCTTTCCGGGCGGTTTTGAGGGCTTCCTCGCGTTTTCCCTGGCGTTTGTAGATATCGGCCAGCGTGAGGTAGTATTCGGGCAGACCGCCGTTTTCCGCGGCGGTTTTTTCGTATCCGGCGGCTTGGCTGAGCAGGTTGGCATCGTCCGGGAAAGCGCGCAGCATTTCCTGCACCAGTCTGTGGAGGCCGGCGGCGCTGTTTTTGACTGTTGATTTTTGGAATCCGGAAGCGGCCTTCAGGTATTTTTTGCTGTCTTTGACTGCGCTGAAGTAGGCCATATCCGCTTCGAAGTCAAAGGCTTCGGCGCGGGCTGGCCGACCGGCCTTCATTTTCTCTTTTGCTTCGGCGAGCAGGGTTTCGCTGCGGAATTCGATGGCTTTTTTCACTGTTTTCCGGCAGGCCTGCTCGATGCGGTTGTCGAGTTGTTCTTGTCCGAATAGTGTGGCTACGCCTTCGCGTTGTTGCAGCAGCAGGTCGAAGACCCGGCTGTCGGCCTCCGTGGCGCCTTCGTAGAGGAACCGGCGGTTGAATTCCGTGCTGAGGTCTTTTTGTGTAGCCAGATATTCGTTGGTGATTTTCAGCGAGGGTTTGGCTGCCCGGTTGAGCGCCTTTACATAGTCGAAGAGAAACTTTGGATCGCGGTTGCCTTCCGCGTAGGCGGCGTCCATGTCTTCGATTTTATCCATAGAACCCAGCGCTTTTTTGCCCAGTTCGAGCAGGCCTTCCACTTGTTGTGCGCCGACCTGTTTGAGCGTAATTTTCCCGTCTTTATCAATGAACATCAGCGTTGGGTATGCGGAGACCGGGTATTTGGAGGCGAACTCGGCGTTTTCTGGTTTTTCCATATCAATTTTCATACAGATAAAATTGGTATTGAAAAACTCACCCACCTTGGGGTCGGGGAACACATTTGCCGCCATGCGTTTACAGGGGCCGCACCAGACCGCGTACGCGTCCACGAAAATAAGTTTTTGTTCGGATTTGGCTTTTTCAAGCGCTTCCGCCCAGCTGCCGTGAAAGAAATCAATACCCTGGCCCTTGAGGGCGGCGCCGGAGAGCAGCAGGATCAGCAGGAAAGTCAAGCGTGCGTTCATAGAGTACCTGTTTTTATTGCGCAAAAATAACTGTAGAAACGGCTTTTAATTGTTCATCCGGACAGATTTATTCCACGTACGAAAATTAAGCGCCGTACATTTGTGCATAATACTGTTTCATGCTGGCCGAATTACGGAGTGTTTCCAAGGAATATCAAACCGGCGATCAGACGATTGTAGCCTTACAGCCCACGACCATGCAATTGCGCGCGGGCGAGCTGTGTCTGATCATCGGCCCTTCAGGTAGTGGAAAAACCACCTTGCTTTCGCTTTTGGGCTGCGTTATATATCCGTCTTCGGGCGATTTGTACGTGGACGGCCAGCACGTCAACGGGATGCGGGAGCGTGATTTGGCGCATCTTCGGCTCCATTCCATTGGTTTTGTTTTTCAAAACTTCAATCTGTTGGCGCCCTTGACGGCGGAGGAGAATGTTGCCATGCCTTTGCGTTTACAGGGTGTGCCGGGCGCGGAGGTAAAAAAGCGGGTAGCGCAAGCGCTGGATCTGGTCGGCATGGCCGACCGCCGCCGCAACCTGCCCCGCGCGCTTTCCGGCGGACAGCAACAGCGGATTGCCATCGCCCGGGCTTTGGTAACTAATCCGAAGATTATTTTGTGCGACGAGCCGACAGCGGCCCTGGACAAAAATTCGTTCAGCATCGTCATGGAAGAATTGCGTATATTGGCTGACGAGGGGAAGTCGGTGGCCGTCGTCACCCACGATCCGCGGCTGAAGCAGTACGCCCACCGGATTATCGAGGTGGAAAACGGGATTGCCCGGGAAATTGATCACTTTGAATGAACCCTGCCAGCTTGTCGTTTTATGATACGTTTTTTATTTTACCTCCTTTTTACGCCGCTTCTGCTGGTTTCCTGTAAATCCGGCGGCGAAAAAACCGCCCCTGCTCCGGCGGTTCTTACCGACAGCGCCGATGTAGCCGATATTCGCGAAGTGTTGGGCATTGCCATTATCGAGCCGGCCGGCCGGATCGTCGCCCTGGCTGCGGAGCGCGGCGGAGTTGTGCGCGAAATCCGGGCCGAAATTGGTCGGCCCGTGCAAGCCGGTCAGCCCCTGCTCCTGTTGGACGCCCGCGTGGAGAATGCCCAGCTGCGGCAGGCGCAGTCCAAAATAGCGGCCCAGCAAGAGGCGGTGCAGGTGGCCGCTGAAAACCTGAAACTGCTGGAGACGCAGGTAAAAAAAGCGGAGGCTGATTTGGCGCGGGACGAAGCGCTTTTCGCCGGAAAAGCGCTGACGCAGAAAGAGTTGGAAAACAGCCGGTTTCAGGTAAACAGCCTGCGGCGCGAGGCGGAAGGCCGCCAGGCGGCAGTCCGGCAGCAGCAGGCGCGGCTGCTGGAGCTGCAGGCCGACATCGCCTATTATCAGACCTTGACGGAGGAGAAGACTATCCGGGCGCCCTTAGCCGGAACCCTGCTGTCGCTTGATACCAAACAAGGCGCCTTTCTCGAGCCCGGCAAGCCGATCGGCGATTTTGCACCTGCCGGCCCCCTGATTGCGCTCACCGAAATAGACGAGCTATTTGCCGGGAAAGTGCAGGCGGGCCAGAAAGCGTTTATTCGGCCCCAGGGGAAAAAAGATACCCTGAGTACCGGCGTGGTGGTGATGACTTCCCCGTATTTGCGAAAGAAATCCTTGTTTTCCGACCAGCCGGGCGACCTGGAAGACCGGCGCGTCCGCGAAGTGCGCGTGCGGCTCGACCGTCCGGAGGCGGTGTTGATTGGCGCCCGCGTGGAGTGTGTTATTGTTGTGGAGTAAGCCCAGGCCGCAACATTTGTCCGGTTTTTTATGTTTGTTTTTCCCATGCTTACGCTCGAGCTATATACGCCAAACGATGACGACCGGCCTGTTTACGTGACCGGTACGTTCAATAGTTGGAAAACCCGCGATCCTCGCTACTGCATGACGAGGGTGCGCGCGGGTCACTATCATTTTACGTTTGAAAACGGCTTACCCACCGGGGAGCCGCTGGAGTACAAGTACGTCAAAGGCGGCTGGGAAGCGGAGGAGCTGGACGGAGAGGGTCACCCGCCTGTTAATCGCCGGATGGAAACGCCGCGCGGCAAAGTGATAGACGTGGTTGCGCGCTGGAAAGCGCACGGCGCCGGGTACAACCCCGATTTCTATCCCGATATCCGGGTGGTTGCCAAGCGTTTCATCATTCCCCAGCTCAATCGCCGCCGCCGCATCGCCGTGCTGCTTCCGTGGAATTACGAGTCCACCACGCGCCGCTATCCGGTGCTTTATTTGCAGGACGGCCAGAATTTGTTTGAAGACGGCGGGCCTTTCGGCACTTGGGAACTTGACAAGCGGCTGGCGGCGCTGGCGCAGCGGGGACTGGGTGATTTTATCGTGGTGGCCATAGACCACGGCGGTAAAGATCGCATTCGCGAGTACGCTCCGTATGATTCGCCGAAATGGGGCGAGGGATTAGGACAGGATTACACCCGTTTTTTGGCGGAAACCCTGAAACCTTACATTGACGCCAACTTCCGGACCTTGTCCGACCGCGCGCACACAGGAATCGGGGGCAGCAGCATGGGCGGGCTGATTAGTATTTATGCCGGGTTGATGTTTCCGCATATTTATTCCCGGTTTATGATTTTTTCTCCTTCTTTCTGGGCTTCTCCCGAGTTGTTCTTCGAACCGATGCGTTTTTCCCAGTATCCGCTTACCCGCATTTATTTGTACGGGGGCGAAAAGGAAGGTTCCGGGATGGTGACGAACATGGAGCGTTTCAAAGAGACATTGGACAGGCAGCACATACATCCTGACTGCGTGCAGGTGAAAATGGAAGTAGATCCCCAAGGCCGGCATCATGAGGCCCGTTGGGGTAAGGAATTTCCGAAAGCGGCCAAGTGGCTGTTTTTCGACCGGCTGGCGGCTTGGGATGATACGATCAAGGGCTGACCAGGTTCACGCTGATATTGACGTACAGCCCATTGGTCAGCGTATTCAGCATCGCATAGCGTTGATCACCGAAAAAGCCCCGGAAGAATTCTTGTCCGTCGTTGGGCAGATAATCGGCATTGAACGAGTAGTTATAGCGATAACCGACCTGCAGCGCCATCCAGATAAATCCGCCGAGTTGGCGTTGGTATTCCAGGCGGCCGCGGAGTTCACCGCGACGGATTTCCAGGCTTTGCTCCGCGTCCGACAAGTTGCTTATGCGATAGCTTTGGCCTTCCAGTTCGTAACCAGCCAGCAGCAGGCTCCGCGCGTTGAACGTGCGGCGCACGTGCGCGCGGGCGGGGAACAGGATTTCCGTACCCCATTTTCGGTTTGGGGCCGTCCAGTTGTACAGCACCACCGGGAGGTAATTCAGTTCGCCTACCCGGTAGGTTCGAGCAAAGCCGACGCCCCATTGCAGGCGGTCGTGCGGGCGTTTGCCCCAGATCAAGGCGCCGGAGTAGCGCAGGTACCGGAGCGATTGGAATTCCGAGAAAGTGTAATCGCCGCTGAGGTCGGCTGCGCCTTGCAGGAGCAGAAACTGTTTTTCACCCAGCGGTTTAAAGATCGTGGTATTGATACCGGCGGTGCGAAGGCCCCGGGTGAACAGGCGGTTGGTCAGGCCCGCCGCGTTTTGATTTTCGGTCTGAATTTTTCCGTTGTAGTTGATATTCCAGAAGTTGGCGCCCATTTGCCACACGAAGCTGTTGCGCGAGATCACGGGGATATTTGCGCTTAGGCGCAGGCCCTGGGTCGCTTGGAAGTCGGCTGTTTCGGCCGGCGCCGGCGAATCGTCTCCGGCGAAAGCGCCGAGGGGTGAAAATTCAGCTTGATAAGGCTGTTGCCAGTCCCAACCCAGCGACACGAAGCGCGTTGGGCTCAGGTCCAGGATTTTCGGACTGCAATAGCGTTTGGCGGCCTCGTCGGCGAATCCGAGATTTTCGTATTCGCTGAAGTCTTCTTCAGCGGGTGTGGGCGGCAGGGTATCGCGTTGTTGTGCTGCGGCTGCGAGCGGCAGGAGGCACAGCAGGAGGAGCCAGCGTTGGATTTTCTTCATAACGGAAAAATATATACAGGCGAAGGCTATTTTTTAGCCTCCAGGCGTTTCCAGACATCCGTGCGTCCGAGCGCTTTCACGCCTACGTAGCCCCGGATATCGAGGGTGTTGTCGTCTTTGAGTTTGATGACGCAGCTATACGTGCTTCCATTTTCCGGGTCGTAGATTGTGCCATCGGCCCATTCGCCGCTGCCTTTGAACACGAAATCTTTGAGCATGCGATAGCCTTTAAGCGGTACGGTGCGCATAGATTCGTCGGGATTATTTTTATCTACTTTCGGTACGTTTGTCACCGGGTCAATCGGTTCGCGGAGCCAGACAATTTTGCCGTAATATTTATCGGCGATTTTTTCAATTTTCACACGGGCTTTGCCGTTGCTGGGTTCCCAGATGCCGACGAGTTTATCGGATTCGGATTGAGCGGTCAGGAAGGTGGCGAAAAAGAGCGCCAGAAGCGTGAGCAGGGTATGTTTTTTCATGTGCTGCGTTAGTCTTTAACGTTAATTTCGAATACGAGTTGGCATTTTACGGTAAGGTTTGCCTCGGTGTCCTGTTTGAGGTTAACGTCTGCCACCAGGGTAAGCGCGGGTTGCTGGAGCAGTTTGGCAATTTTTTCCTGTTCGGCGGCTACTTGGAGTGCGGCGCTGTTTTTTCCGACGGGCACGGGATTGAGCACGGCCACTTTTTGCATATCAACTTCCGGGGCGGCCAGTTGGAGCGTAATTTCGCTGAGGTTGTCGAGGGTCAGCGTATCGGTTTCGGTAAGAAGTAGCGCGGAGACGAGGCGCGCAGATTTGATCGCCGCGCCACGATAGCCGCCTTGGGCCAGCAGGGCTTCCAGTTCCGCGTTCGTCAGAACGCCCTGGGCGGTATTAGAGCCTTCGAAGAGCGGGCCTTCGGCGGTCAGGGTGATGGGCGCGGGTTTGAATTCGAGCGTACTGACTTTACCGCAGGATACAGCGGCAAATATCAGAAAAAAAAGGGCGGCGGGTTGAAAAAAGTGTTTCACGCAAAAAAGTTTTACTACAAACGGTTGTAGTAAACATTTGTTCTAAAAACCGCCAAAAATTTATTTACCTTAGCCCCCGATCAATTTTAAATATGCTTTAGAGTCTTTTTCAGCCAACCTTCGTTCCTTTTTTTCGCCGTAATTAGTCCCATTACGCCTGCAAAAAGCGCCTTGTCTGGCTAAAAAATCCTTTTCATATTAGCGAGAAATATAATTTTAGACACGCTCTTAATCTTCTATTGCAAGCTTATTCTATGCGCGTAATCATCCTTGGCGGCGGCGTCATCGGCCTCAGTTCGGCTTGGTATCTGGCGGAAGCTGGCTGGCAGGTGACGGTTTTAGAGAAAGGCGATCTGACCGACAATTGTTCGTTTGGCAACATGGGCTACCTTTCGCCCTCCCATTTTGTGCCGATTGCGGCGCCGGGGATTGTGGAGCAGGGTATTTTGTGGATGTTCGACCAGAAAAGTCCGTTTTACGTTCGTCCTTCCGCGCATCCGGCACTGCTTCGCTGGGGCTGGCGTTTTTTGCGCGCCTCCACCCAGGCGCACGTGGCGCGGAGCGTCCGGCCGCTGGCTGAATTAATGCTGTTCAACAAAGCGCTGATGCGGGATTGGGCGCAGCGATTTGATTTCGGTTTGGAGGAGAAGGGCTGCATGATGTATTATCAGACGGCGCACAAGGAAAAAGAGGAGTTGGAAAACGCCCGCATCGCCCGGGATTTGGGGCTGGAGGCGGCGGTTTTATCGCGGGAGGAGGCACAGTTGATGGAGCCAGATATGCGTCCTGCGGTGCGTGGGGGGGTATGGTTCAAAGACGATGCGCATTTAGATCCGAACGCCCTGATGGCCCGTTTGCCAGTCGAATTGTCGGCCAGGGGCGTACAGATCGAACGGCACTGTGGGGTAGCGCGGTTTGAGCGGGTGCAGGGGAAGATTACGGCCGTGCATGCCGGCGGGCGTCGGTTTGAGGCTGATTTGTTTGTGTTGGCTGCCGGCGCCTGGTCGCCCGCAGTCGCGCGTCTCGCCGGCGAGCGCCTTGATTTGATGCCGGGCAAGGGATATTCCATGACCATAGAATCTCCGGTGCAGCGCCTTCGCTATCCCTGCATTTTGCTGGAGGCCAAGGTTGCCCTCACGCCCTGGCCGGGCCGGCTACGCATTGGCAGCACGATGGAGATCGGGCCGATCAATGATCGCATCCTGTTTCCGCGTGTCCGGGGTATATTGGAGGCAGCACCGCGGTATTTGCCGGGATTGACGGACGACCCGGCATTCCGGCAGTTGGCGGATTTGGAGCAATTGCGGCAGACGCTTCGGGAGCGGGTATGGTTTGGATTCCGGCCGGTGTCGCACGACGGGCTGCCGTACATTGGTTTTGCGCCGAACAACAAAAACCTGATCATGGCCACGGGCCACGCCATGCTCGGCGTCAGTATGGGCGCTGCCACGGGCAGGCTGGTGGCTGATCTGGCCCAGGGTCAGGCCAGCCCGATCGCAACGACCGCGTTTGATCCTAACCGGTAAACCCCGCAAAAACAGTATGGTACTTTCTAAAATTCAGGCAGGTCTGCTCGACTATAAAAAATGGCTGCTCAGTTTGCGGCAGCATCCGGGCGCGTATAAATGGGAAACGGTGCGCGAATTTCAGTTGCACTGGGACTTGCGGGCTGCCGATCCGGTGCAGATGTACGACCAGAGTTTGCAAAACAGCGAGACCCGGCGGCTGTGGCAGACAGAGCGCTGGGAGCCCAAGCGCGTGCTGACGGAATTTTGGCGTTTTGAGCCGGCGACGATGCGCGCCTTGTTTGAGGATTTGTTCAACGAGTCTTTTGCGGTGGAGAATCGCGCCTCCCGGTTTATTTTCGGTTGTGACGCCTTGTTGGCGGATTACAAGCGGGCGCATCCGCTTAGTGTGTTGAACAACCACTATCACGGCGACTACCGCATGATTGCCCTGTACTTGGGTTGCCGGTATCCGGAGGCGTATGCGTTTTACGATTTAGAGATTTTTCGCGCGGCCCTGATCCGGTTGCAGGCGCGCGAAATTCCCGAGGTGCACGATTTGGCGCGCTACTTCAAAGTACTTCGCACCCTGATGACCTTCATAGAGAAAGACCCGGAATTGATCGCTGCCCTGCAGCGTTTTTTGCTTCCGCACCGGCATTACCGGGATCGGAGCCTGTTGTTTGCGGAGGATTTCTGCCAGTTTCTTGCCCGGCGGTGAGCGCATTTTTGCGGCTCTAAGAGATTGTTCAAATTTTGATTTCCGGGCTGCAACTGCCCAATTTTTTTTTCAACAGCGGAAAGTGATAACCTTTTTTTTGGTAGTTAGTTATTTGTTTTTCTTTTCATTACAAAGAAAAACATTTGGCTCTTCGTGACTTTACATGGGTACATCCACCTCTTTGATGTATGATGTATATTTCATGCTCTACGCCCAATTCAGTAGGTTTCACCCCCCCAACCATTTACCGCAGGCCTCAGAGAGGCCCAATATTTGAAGCAACCGCATTCCCCCTTTTCCCGGGCCTCGGAGAGGCCCAACCCTGCCGGATGCAGGATCAATCACTGTAATATGTGCCTGATTCCGGCTAAACCGAGCCACCTCAGCGCTGTTGACAGAGCATCCCTGGGTGTTTTTAGACGGGGATGGGCGGCGGATTAC